>JAENWC010000525.1 GCA_016650235.1 Terriglobia bacterium | reverse complement strand
AGTATCACATAGACTCAATACAATCAAGGATAGTATTAGAATAATAAAGCCATTTACATGCCTACAAAAACAAGAGGCAGACGCCCTTGGCACCTCAAAACAAATAACTTGCACTCATTCAGGGCAAGAACTTCGGGCTAGTCTGCCTTGACATATTGATGATCCTCATCCAGATTCAACAACGCGCCCCAGCTTGTGGTCGCCGGCCGCGCGTGTTTTCATACCGCATCCGTTAAGCCTTCCATCCGGTTTGAGCCTGTCTTGCGGATCGAGAGCGTCGGTCTGGACTGATCTCTCGCAGGCCGTACGCGGGCAAAGCAGTCTTGTCGGAGAACCAGCGCACGCCAAATGTCATCAGCCCGGCGAACAACAGCGCAAACACCAGACTGGCTTGGCCGCCAAGAGCATGCCCCGCCCAAAGCAGCGACGCGGTCAGCGTCGCTAGCAGAAGTAGAGTTCTGATTTGGTTCATCTCACCTCCCACTCCAGGACCAAAACCAGTCCATAGACAAATAGATAATCGGGAGCGACTCCCTCGAAAAAGCCGGGGTATGATCGGAAGTATGGAATGGCTCAATTATCACCACCTGCTCTATTTCTGGATGGTCGCGAGGGAGGGCAGCATCACACAGGCAAGCAAGCAGTTGCTGCTTGCCCAACCCACGATCACCGGCCAAATACGCGCCCTCGAAAACACTCTCGGCCAGAAGCTCTTCACCCGATCCGGACGCAACCTCGTGCTTACCGAGGTGGGGCACCTGGTCTATCATTACGCGAATGAGATCTTCTCGTTGGGCCGCGAACTAACCGGCGTTCTCAAAGGGCGGCCAGCGGGGCGTCCGGTTCGCCTGGTTGTAGGCGTATCCGATGCGATGCCCAAACTGATTGCTTACCGGCTTCTCCAACCCGCCCTCACGCTACCCGAACCCGCGCACATAATTTGCCATGAGGACCATCCGGAACGCCTGCTGGCTGAACTCGCGACCTTCGGGCTCGATCTGGTGTTGACCGACGCACCCATCGGTACCTTGGTTCGCGTCCGCGCCTTCAGCCACTTACTTGGTAGCTGCGGAGTCTCTCTCTTCGCCACATCGCCGCTGGCCGCCAAGTACCGAAAGAACTTCCCAGCCTCGCTCGATGGCGCCCCCTTTCTGCTTCCGGTGGAGCGTGCCACGCTGCGACGCTCCCTGGAGCAATGGTTCGAGTCGCTGCGAATCCATCCCCGGGTGGTTGGAGAGTTCCAGGACAGCGCGCTTCTCAAAACCTTCGGGCAAGCTGGGCTTGGCGTGTTCGCCGCTCCCACAGTGACCGAAAAGGAAGTTAGGCGGCAATACGGAGTGTCTGTCCTAGGCCGAACTGAATCCGTGATCGAGCGGTTCTATGCGATCTCGGTTGAGCGCAAGCTCAAACATCCGGCAGTGGTGGCGATTGCGGAAGCGGCGCGCGACCATCTATTTCACCCGACTCCCTGACCGGGTCCGGTTCGGCCGCATGGCGCGGCTCTTGCGATGAAATGGTTGAGTTCTCTACCGAACCGGCCTTACGGCTGGCACCGTGGAACACATCGGTTATTTCGAGGTATAGCTTCCAAACTATCTATTTGTGGATATTTTGGTTCGCGCTTAACATCGAAGAGAGGAAAAAACCATGAAAAGCACACTCACTTCGTCGTGCGGGGTGACAAGGATTGGGATCTTCTCAAAATGCAAGTCCAGTTGCTGTCCGTCTTTCACAACGCCAAAGACGAACTGATGAAAGCGGACGATACGAAGAAGAACCGGTCTAACCTTCTGGCTCATGCCAGAAGCTTGGCCACGCGCGCCGGATCGCTCCAGGAGACAGCCAACGCCTGCAACGCTAATCGGTCAAACACGCACGGGCCTATGCCGGGAAACACCGGGTGGCCCGTGCTCTTTCCCCAGGCTCGCGGTCACACGGCCAATACATAGATCCGAAAAGAGGAGAATTGGAAATGAAGAAAGTTATGTCTGGTCTCGCCAAATTTCATGACGAGGTCTTCCCCAAGAACCGCGATCTGTTTGCATCGCTGGCATCGGGCCAGAAACCCGAAACGCTGTTCATCACCTGTAGCGACTCACGCATTGATCCGTCCCTGCTCACCCAGACCAAGCCGGGTGACATTTTCATCTGCCGGAACGCCGGCAACATTGTGCCCGCGCACGGGGAAGTGATCGGCGGAGTTTCCGCCACCATCGAGTATGCCGTGCTTGCATTAGGGGTGAGAGATATTATCCTTTGCGGCCACTCGGATTGCGGGGCGATGCGGGCGCTGCTGAATCCGCGGAGCGTGGCCCACATGCCGGCGGTATCCGCGTGGCTGCGCTACGGAGAGAGCGCGCGGTTCGTGGTTCAGGAAAACCACTCGCACCTCAGTGGCGCGGATTTGCTCAACGCGTTGATCGAGCAGAACGTGCTGGCGCAACTGGACAATCTGCGCACCCATCCGGCGGTGTCTGCGCGACTGGCAAAAGGGCAACTGAATCTCCACGGCTGGGTGTACGACATCGGATCCGGAGAAGTGACGGCGCACGATCCGGCGCAAGCGCGTTTTGTTCCACTCCATGCGAGCGCGCCCGCTTTGGCTTAGATAGAACGAATCCATCGGAGGACACTTGCATTTGAATCGGAAAGATTTCGCTAAGGACTTCCTCGCTTCGTTGGTAGTTTTCCTGGTTGCGCTTCCGCTGTGCATGGGCATTGCGATCGCTTCGGGGGCATCACCCGTCACGGGCTTGACCACCGGGATCATCGGCGGCCTTGTGGTCGGGTTTATCGCCGGAAGCCCCTTCCAGGTGAGCGGCCCCGCCGCTGGACTGGCGGTCATCGTTTATGAGTTGATTCAGACTCACGGAATCGGGATGCTGGGGCCGATCGTACTTTTGGCCGGCGCAATCCAGCTCGTGGCAGGGCTGTGCAAAGCTGGACAGTTGTTCCGCGCGATTTCTCCGGCGGTCATCTACGGGATGCTGGCGGGCATCGGCGTCCTGATCTTCGCGGGCCAGTTCCACGTAATGATGGACGACAAGCCCAAAGGAACCGGGCTGTTGAACCTGATTTCGATTCCGGAAGCTATATACAAAGGGCTTTGGCCGCTGGACGGGAGCACGCATCATCTGGCCGCCTTCCTCGGGGTGTTGACGATCACAATTCTTCTCGCGTGGAACAAGTTCGCGCCGGCGCAGCTGAAACTGATCCCTGGCGCGGTTGTCGCCGTGGCCGTTGCCACCGCATTGGCCGGCATGTGGAAGCTGCCAGTACAGTACATTCAGATCCCGGACAACCTGTGGGAAGCGATCCAGTGGTCGACGCCGGACAATCTCGCGGGGCTATGGAATAGCGACTTATTGTTTGCGGCTTTCACCCTGGCCTTCGTGGCCAGCGCGGAATCCCTGCTCTGTGCCACGGCGGTCGACCACATGCACGATGGCCCACGCACCAACTACGATCGCGAGATGGTGGCCCAAGGCGTGGGCAATCTGTTGTGCGGCGCGGTTGGCGGCCTTCCCATGACCGGCGTTATCGTTCGCAGTTCGGCGAATGTTGTCGCAGGCGCAAAAACCCGGCTGTCCGCCGTTCTCCATGGCGGCTGGCTGCTGGTCTTCGTGGCGGCCGTGCCTTTCGTGTTAAATCTGGTCCCCACGAGCAGCCTCGCGGCGTTGCTGGTCTACACCGGGTACAAGCTGGTCAACCCCGCTAACATCCGGCGGCTGCTCAAATACGGTCATTTGCCGCTAGCGGTCTACGCGGTGACTGTAATCGTGATTGTGGTGACGAATCTACTGACGGGTATCCTGGTGGGCTTGGGACTGTCGATCGTGAAGCTACTGTACGCGTTCTCGCACATGGGGATTCGAATTGAAAAACAGAAGAGCGTCAACCACGTAGAGGTCCACCTGTACGGATCGGCCACCTTTGTCCGTTTGCCGAAACTGGCCGATGCGCTGGAGCAAATTCCAGGCAGCGCCGCGGTGGACATTCATTTTCATGACCTCGACTATATCGATCATGCGTGTCTGGAGGTGCTCTCCAGTTGGGAGCAACAGCAAGTGAAGAAGGGGGGCAAGGTGAGCGTGGAGTGGGACGCGCTAATGCAGAAGTTTCACCAGACGAACAGTCTGCAGCCCATGGCCGCCCAGAAAGCGGACAGGTCTCAATAGGAGCGGATCGATGCCATCAATTACCAGAATTCTCGTACCGGTGGATTTCTCCCCGCCAGCGGAGGGGGCCGCCCGGTATGCGCAATCCATCGCGAGGCATATTGGATGCAAACTGACTCTGCTCCACGTGCTGGAGCCGTCCGCATTCGCTTTCTCGCCGGTAGAGGTGTCGGCGGAGCGGATGGGCGAGCTGATGGCGGGAAGATCGCGCGCGGCCCAGGCCGAACTAAACCGCTTGCCGGACGGGCAGATGAATGGCGACTCAGTCAAACGCCTGCTGGTGAGGGGGGATCCCGCGGAACAGATTCTGCTTTGCGCCCTCTCGGAGAAGGCGGACTTGATCGTAATGCCGACGCATGGATACGATCCGATCCGCAGGTTTCTTCTCGGTTCTGTCGCCTCGAAGGTGCTCCACGGAGCAAACATTCCGATGTTGACGGGAGTCCATTTCGAAGAGCACGCCACCGGGACATTTCCGCCGCGCCATATCGTCTGCGGGCTGGATCTGGGCCCACACAGCGCGCCCGTCCTGGAGTGGGCCTGGCATATGGCGCAGGAATTCACCGCGCCACTCACCGTGGTCCACGCTACTTCGGACATCGGGGGCAGAACGGAGGACTTTATCCACCCCGACTGGCGCGCCATGCTGAACAACCGGGTTCGGGAGCAGATCGCGAGCCTCCAGCAAGCCGCGGTCGAAAAGGCGGATGTGGTGGTGGCGGCCGGCGATCCGCATAAGGTGCTGAGCGACACTGTGGAGCGCATGAAGGCCGACCTGCTCGTGATTGGCCGTGGTGCTTCCGCTGCAGGACCCTTCGGCCGCCTCCGCGCACACGCCTACGCCATCGTTCGCGCTTCTCCCTGTCCCGTCCTGAGCGTATAGATGAGGGCACCATTAATCGCAGTCGCCGCGCTTTCGCTGGCCGCCGAAAGCGCCACCGGCAGAGTGTGGGACATCAATCGCAACGGCTGGTACATGTACTTTGGCGACCACCAGATTCGCAGCAAGTGGGGCGTGCATCTGGAAGGCCAGTGGCGCAGGCACGACGTCATCGCCAGGCGGCAGCAGTTCCTGCTCAGGCCCGGCGTCAACTACCAGCTCAGCGAAAGCACGATGGTCACACTCGGCTACGCCTACGTAAAGACTCATCCCTATGGGGACTATCCCGCCAATCACCAGTTCCCCGAACACCGTATGTATCAGCAGGTGTTGGTGAAGCAGAAGGCCGGAACCGTCCGCCTGCAACACCGGTTCCGGCTGGAACAAAGGTTCCTCGGCCGGATGATCCCGGGCGAGGAAGGAGTAGCGAAGCTGGATTCCTGGCGCTATCAGGACCGATTCCGCCATTTTCTCAAAGCCGAGGCGCCCCTGGGCCGGAAGGGCGACTGGTACGGGGCATTCTATAACGAGATCTTCGTCAACTTCGCACCCAAACACGGCGCCGGTGTCTTCGATCAAAACCGCGCCTACGCCGCCGTCGGGTACGGTTTGGGAAAAGCGGGAAAGATCGAAGTTGGGTACATGAATCAACTCCTGGCGCGCAGGAACAGCCCGATTGTCGAAGTCAACCACACCCTGCAGGTTGGATTTTTCTCCAGCCTTCCGTTCGGGAAATAGGTGGGTAGTGGCCCTTCAGGAGTTCTTCGAACCCCGTTAACGCCTCACTGGATCAGGCCCTTCCGCATGGCAAAGCGAACGATCTCGGTGGAGCTGTGCAGCCCGAGCTTTTTCATGATGCGGCCGCGGTGCGCGTCCACCGTGTATATGCTGATATCCAACTCGGTGGCGATCTCTTTGGCCACTTTTCCTTCGGCGAGCAACTGAAATACTTCCCGCTCCCGCGCCGTGAGTTGATCGAACGGATCCTTGGTCTGCTGGTATTCTTCCAGCACCGTGCCGGAGACTTCCGGACTCAAAAAACCATCACCGGTGGCGACGGAACGGATGGCGCGGAGCAGATCCTGATCGATGGAATCTTTCAGCAGATATCCTTTTGCTCCGGCACGGAGCGTTTCACGGACATAGACCGCGTCCTTGTGCATGCTCAGAATCAGTATCCGGCAGTCCGGCCGGCTTTCGATGATTCTCCGGGTGGCCTCCACGCCGTTGACCTTGGGCATGGCTATGTCCATGATTACGAGGCTTGGGTTAAGCTGCACAGCCAATCTTACGGCGTCCTCACCGTTTCCAGCCTCGCCGACCACCTCCATATCAGGCTGCTGATTCAGGATCAGCTTAAAGCCTTGCCGGACGACGGCATGGTCGTCCACCAGCAGTATCCTAACCTTGTGAGACATACTCGGTCTTCCCGTTGGGAATCTCCACGACAATCCTTACGCCCTGGCCGGGAGATGAGTGGACACGGAGTGAGCCGCCCGCCGTTCGCGCCCTGGCTCTCATGCCAACCAGTCCCAAACCTCCCGGAACGGTTTTAGCGGGCATACCTTGTCCATTATCGGAGACCAAAAGACGAAGCGCATCCTTATCCGCGGAAAGCTGCAGCTCCACCTGGGTGGCCTTGGAGTGCCTGGTTATGTTTGTCAACGCTTCCTGCGCGATCCGGAAGAGTTGCGTCTCCTGCTCATCGCTCAGCCGCCGGTCAAAGGACGATTCGAATTGAGCTGGCACACCGGTGCGGTCCGAGAACCGATCCGCGAGCCAGCGAAGACTCACGCTGAGCCCAAAATCGTCAAGGATACTGGGACGCAGAAGCTGCGACACTTCCCGCATGCTTTCCACGGCGTCCTTGAGTATTCCCAAACAGTCCTCCAGCCGTCCGGCATGAAAGCTTTGCGCATGCTGCATGGCGACCAGGTTCGCTTCAATCGCGCTGAGCATCTGGCCCAGATGGTCGTGCATTTCCGTCGCCAGACGGCGTGAGGTTTCTTCCTGATCCGACATCACCCGGGAGGATAAATGCTTGAGTTCAGTGGCCTGCCAGCGGAGACTGCGCACGGCGCGGTTCACGCTGTTTACAGTAAAAAACGCACCCACGATTGCAATCCCCAGTGCCGTTCCGAGCAGAATCAGAGAGTCCCGGATGCGCCTGGAGGCACGCTCGGATTCCGCCTTTTGGGCTTCGTTACGGGCAATGAAGTTGGAACTGGTCAAGTCGGCCAGCGCGGCGAGGAGGTTTTGGTGCCGCTGGAAAAACTCCTCCGACGAGGGACGGTTGGAGCGCAATGCATCGCGGCCTTCCGCAATGAAGGCTTCGGCCGCCTTCCTGACTTTGTTCCATAGGATCGAATCGGGGGACGCCATACCGGCATCGGTGGTCCTGCGAATGGCTGATTCCAAGGCATCCAGCCTTTTCAGGAGTTCTCCAGGGTCTGTGCGGTTACGGCCTGCCGCGAGCGAGTAAAACACGATGCTCAGGTTGCCCTCTTCGCTCTGCATCTCGGCGATCAGCCGAACGGTGGCCTGTTGCTCGGCAACCAGGCGCGCCGCATCCGATTCGATAAATCGCATGGATTGGAATGCGACAAACCCGGAGGCCACCAGAAGCAGGAACAGCAGCGTAAACCCCGCGATAAGGACAGGCAGCAGATGGGTGTCGGAAACGTGGTCGCGCGTCATCCAAGACAAGTTTTACACAACCACTGCCGTACCTTGCAGGTCTGCCCGTCCAGCACGGTCTTACGCGCGGACGGAACGGCCGTTGATCGTGCGCATCTTGCGGGCAATCAGCAAAGCCATTTCCAGAGCCTGTTCGTAGTTGAGCCGCGGATCCACTTCAGACTGGTAGGCGCGTTGCAAATCGGTTTCGTTCAGCCCGCGCGCTCCGCCGGTGCATTCGGTGACGTTGTCGCCGGTCAACTCAAAATGTACCCCGCCCAGGTAGCTGCCGGCGGCGGCGTGTATGTCAAAGGCCAGTTCGAGTTCCGCGAGGATATCGGCAAAGTCGCGTGTCTTGATGCCGCCGCTGGTGGTGCGCGTGTTGCCGTGCATCGGATCACAGAACCAGAGAACGGTCTTGCCGGACTGGCGGACAACGTCGATCAATCGAGGCAGCGAGCCGGCGATCTTCTCGGCGCCGAAACGGTGGATCAAGGTGAGCCGGCCGGGCTCGCCATCGGCGTGGAGAACATCGAGAAGCCGGGCAAGATGGTCCGGCTGCATGAGGCCGCCCACCTTGACACCGATGGGGTTGACGATGCCGCGGAAATATTCCACGTGGGCGCCATCGGGATCGGCCGTGCGCATGCCGATCCAAGGGAAATGCGTGGAGAGATTGTAGAAACCGTCGCGATGCGGAACGCGGTGTGTCTGCGCCTGCTCGGAATACAAGTGCAGTGCCTCATGGCTGGCGTAGAAGTCCACCCATTCAATGGTGCCGGGATGCACACCGAGCACATTCTCCATAAATCGCAGCGACTCAGCGATACCGGCCACCATGTTTTGATACTCGGCCGCCAGCGGCGAATGCCGCACGAAGTCCAGGTCCCAATACTCGGGATGATGGAGGTCGGCAAATCCACCACGCACCAGGGACCTGATGAAATTGAGCATCAGCGCGGCCCGTTCATAGGCGCGCAGCATGCGCTTCGGATCCGGTACGCGGGCTTCGGATGTAAACGCCGGGCTGTTGATATTGTCGCCGCGGTAGCTGGGCAGCGTGACGCCGTCACGGGTCTCGAAATCATCCGAACGCGGCTTTGCGTACTGGCCGGCAAAACGGCCCACCCGAATCACGGGTTTCTTGCAGCCTTGAATCAGCACCAAGCTCATCTGGAGCAGGATCTTCAGCTTGTTTGTGATGGTGGCCGGATTGCAGTCCTCAAACCGCTCTGCACAATCTCCTCCCTGCAGCAGAAAGCGTTGGCCCAATGCGGCCTCGCCCAGTTGCTGTTTGAGGGCGGAAATCTCCCAACTGGTGACCAGCGGCGGCAGATGCGAGAACTCCTCCACGGCCGAGGCGAGTTCCTCGCTGGAAGGGTATTTGGGCTGTTGTAATGCGACTTTGGACTGCCAGGACTGCGGCGTCCAGTCTTTACTGGCTGGGGACACGAAACTCTAGCCTAACACAGAGCGTGGAAAGCCTCCGAGACCCTGTTCACCTGCCTCACCGGTCAACTGGTGCTGCACTCTTCCTACGAAGTAGCAGGCTCAAGAGGCGCTCGGCGCTCTCAGGCTGGTGGAGGCCCAAACTCAGAAGCGATCAGGGCCAGCGCCTCCTCACGCGTCTGTATGCTCGATTCGAGCTGGGCTGTCTCGATGCAATCGAGCATCCTGCTAAATAAAGGGCCGGGCCGGTAGCCTGCTTGCATCAGATCGTCTCCAGTGACGAGGCGCGGGGGGTGCAACCGCTCGGGGGGAATCTCCTCCAGCTTTTCGCGCACGTAGTGATAGTTGTCGAGCAGGCCGTGGCTATAGGTGCAATCGAGCCGGTGCAGTTCCAGGTGCTCCTCGAAACCATACATGCGTAGAAACCGCTTCAGCGTGCTCTCCTTCATACGCCGCACGTCCTTGAACCTGAGATGATGCGCCACCAGCGCCTCCACCTGCGCCGTCTGGGCGGCGGAAAAACGGAGCCGTTCCAGGATGCGGACAGCCATCCCGGCGCCCACCTCGGCATGACCGTCGAAGCGGATTCGATCGGCCAGGCGAAACGTCGGCGGCTTGCCTACGTCATGCAGCAGCACGCCCAAGGCCAGCGTTAACGAGGGTTCCCGCATACCGTCCAGCATCATCCGTGTGTGTATCCAGACATCGCCTTCCGGATGAAACTCGGGCGGCTGCCCGACGCCGCGCATCGCCGCCACTTCCGGCAGAAGCTCGGCCAGAAGCCCGGACTCTTCCAACCACTCCATGCCGCGCCGTGCCCCGCCCTCGGTCAGAATGCGCCCCAGCTCATCGCGCACGCGCTCAGCCGAAACGCCGTGAATGCTCTTGCGGCGCCGCTGCATGGCGGACATGGTTTCCGTCTGTATGGTGAATCCCAACCGCGCCGCAAAGCGAACCGCGCGCAGCATGCGCAGATGGTCCTCCTCAAAGCGGCGCTCGGGATCGCCAACGGTCCGCAGCAAGCACCCGTCCAGATCCGCCTGGCCATTGACGTAATCGAGCACCTCGCCGGATGCCGGATCGAGGAACATCGCGTTGATGGTGAAATCGCGCCGTAAGGCGTCCTGCCGCGGATCGGTTTCATACTCCACTTTGTCCGGACGCCGCCCGTCCCGGTAGGAGTGATCGCTGCGGAACGTAGCCACCTCCACCTGCACCCCATCCCGCCGCACCAGCACAACGCCAAAGTGCGCGCCGACCAAGTCCGCATCGGGAAATAGCCGCACTACCTCATCGGGCCGGGCGCTGGTGGCGATGTCGAAGTCCTCCGGAGCGAGGCCCAGCAGCAGGTCGCGGACGCAACCCCCGACCATGTAGGCGGCAAACCCGGCATCGCGCAGGCTGGCAATAATGAACCCTACAACATTCGGAATATTCGCATTCTTCACTGTCTTGATCGTAGAATAAGCGGGTGGGGGATGCAGGTTCCCTATTTATGGAACATATGGAACACGCGAAAAACGGAGCTGCTCGCCGCGAACCTAAGCCTCGTGTTCCTTTGGGATTTGGCGGCGCGGGGAGCGCCCTTTGCGCTTTATGACAGACGCCGGCTCGCACCCTTCCAAACAATTTCCCCAATCGGCGAAAGTAGTCATCGCCACTACGGTCGCCCTCACGTTCATCTCCTTCTGGCGCGGCGCGGCTATTGTCCTGAGCGATCTGGCCTCGACCATGTTCTACGTGGGCGGCGTCACGGAACAGGCCATCGGCAAGAGCGCCCCCTGGTTTGTGTTGGCCGTGATGATCTTCAGCTTTGCCGTACGTTCCATCTACATGGAGAGCTGCGGCATGTTTGTGCGCGGCGGCGTTTATGTGGTGGTGCGCGACAGCTTGGGTCCGATGGTGGCCAAAATCTCGGTGTCGGCGCTGGTGGTGGACTACGTCCTTACAGGCCCCATCAGTTCCGTGAGCGCCGGACAATACCTGGGCCGCTTGCTCAACGAAATGAGCGAGCTCATGCACCTGAACTTTCATGTCGATCCCAATACGTTCGCCATGGTGTTTGGCCTTGTGGTGACCGCTTACTTCTGGTGGGAAAACGTGAAAGGCATTCACGAGTCCAGCGGCAAGGCACTGCGCATCATGCAGATCACCACAGTAATGGTGGTGGTTTTGCTCGGCTGGTGCGCGGTGACTCTGTTGATGCGGGGAAATGTTGAGCTTCCACCCGCCCCGATACCATCGAATCTGCGATTTACTCCGGAATCGCTTGGCTGGCTCGAGGGCACCTTCTGGCCCCAACTGGCCGGTGTGGCGCTGTTGATTGCTTTTGGCCACTCGCTGCTGGCCATGAGCGGGTTTGAGACCTTGGCCCAGGTCTATCGCGAGATCGGTTATCCCAAACTGAAGAACCTGAAGATTACCGCGAACACAGTGTGTATCTATGCTGTGGTCAGCACCGGTCTCATTAGCATCCTGGCGGTGATGATCATTCCGGACAACATTCGCGGCAACTACTACGACAACCTGATCGGCGGGTTGGCGATGAGTCTTTCCGGACCTTATGTGTTGCGGCTTGGCTTCCACATTTTTGTGGTCGTTGTGGGCACGCTGATCCTTTCCGGCGCCGTGAACACGTCCATCATCGGGGCCAACGGAATCCTCAACCGGCTGTCCGATGATGGCGTCCTGCTGGACTGGTTCCGGAAGCCGCAGAAGAAGTTTGGCACCACCTACCGCGTGGTCACACTGATTGCTGTGTTGCAGGCCGCGACCATTGTCGGCAGCCAAGGCAACATGCTTCTGCTCAGCGAAGCCTACGCTTTCGGCGTCGTCTGGAGCTTCTTCATGAAATCGCTGGGGGTACTGGCTTTGCGCTTCCAGCGCCACGACCAGGAATACAAGACCCCGTTCAATTTTCGAATTGCCGGCCGCGAAATCCCCTTCGGCCTCATCTCCATCACAACGATGTTGTTCCTGGTGGCCATTGCGAACCTGTTTACCAAGAAGGTTGCCACAATCTACGGCGTCTCTTTCACCCTTATCTTCCTCCTCATTTTTATCCTCTCCGAATACATCAACCTCCGCTCTCATGCGCATGAGGAAAAGGCGCTCGAGGAGTTCAATCTCGACTATCAGGCCGAGGTGGACACGGGCGGCATTCACGCCAGAAGCGGATCGGTTCTGGTGGCCGTGCGCGACTACACGCGCCTGTTCCATCTCAAGAAAGTGCTCGAGAAAACCAATCTGCGCCGCCACGACATCATTGTCATGACGGCGCGCCGCATCACCGCAGCCGGCTCCGGCGAGCATGGACTCAAGCAGGATCAGCTTTTTTCCAAATATGAGAAGGAGCTATTCAGTCACGTCGTCACGATTGCCGAGAAGGAAGGAAAGCCGGTCGAGTTGCTGGTGGTTCCGGCCATGGACCCATATGACGCGATGGTACAGGCAGCCAATAGCCTCAGGGTCTCCCGGCTCGTCACTGGCGTATCGGGAACCATGAGTTCCGAGGAACTGGCCCGGCGCATCGGATTAGCCTGGGAAAAACTCCCCGATCCCAAGCACGCCTTCTCCCTCGAAGTGATCACCCCGGACCGCCCATCCACTTTCGTCAACCTCGGGCCCCATCCCCCCCGGCTTTGGCCCGAAGATGTGGACCGGCTGCATGACATCTGGTTGGATCTGAGCTCCGATGAGCGGCTCGGGTCCAACCTTCACCATCGTGATGTGCTTCGCGTAGCATTAATGCGATTGGAGCAGGAGATGCAGGGCGCGGACCGCGAAGCCATCTACACGGAACTGGTTCGCGAACTACGCAAGAGCTAGCTCACCGGACGGCTTCCGCCGCCGTCTCCCCCCAACACATCCACGAAGGCCTGCCGGAAATGAGTATTGAGGCTGCGTAACCCGAAATGAACCGTGAGCGGTCGCGTACACATCTCCAAGCAGGTTCTTGACGAAGGCAACAAAATCCACGCGATAGCTCCGTCCGAGTGCGGGAGGGACCCGAGGTTATAGCTAGAGCAGGCTGCTGAACAGTTCTGCCGGAACGTATCCAAAAAACGATCGAGATTTCTTCGCCATCGGTGAACGTTGCCATGCCAGCAACGTACGCTGCCGAGACTTACCCGCAGCAGCCATGGCCGCTCTTCGGCGTACCCGCAGACTTGCCCAAGTATTGCGCCGGGTTAAGAGCGAACTTCTCCTTACACTTGGAGCCGCAGAAGTAATACGTCTGCCCTTTGTACTCGGTGCGTCCAGCGGCGGTAGCCGTCTCTACGTCCATGCCGCAAACAGGATCTTTCACAGCGGTTGTATTAGTCATTCTCATCTCTCCTTGATTCATCTTCACAAATACATGTCCCGTTCTCGGACACGGCACAGGTACTTCCTGTATATCCAGAGCAGGAAAGTGGCCAGTCCCCGAAAAGGTTCCAGAGGCGATGGTTTTTCCGGTCTGGCGGCGAACGCCAGCGTCCCACCTGAGCTATTTCCACAGGGCGCGGCAGCTTCGCGCTGGGTCGCCTGCGATTCGGAACTCGCTCTGATCGACGATCCGGGCCACGCCACGGCTGGCGGAGCACATTCGTTTTGGGGAGCGCGGTGATGCTTGCAACGACTGACCGCATTTCGTCATCTGGCCAAGTTCGGTCATTCTCTTGAGTATTGAACCCGTACCCGCGTGTCGACACCATGCATCTCGATCAAAGGGGCCGCGAATAGATCCAGCTAGGAGTTTATTCAGAACGCATGAAAAAAAGATTGTCGATGTTTAAGCGGCGACTCCCAACACCGTAAGCAGTTCTCGCATGCCTGCACGGAGGTTTTCGTAGTGCTGATCGATCGCCGTGGGATTGGCCAGTTTGGACTGTGGCTCGGGTCGGCCGCTGGCGGCCAGCAAGGGCCGGATGACGT
>JAENWC010000524.1 GCA_016650235.1 Terriglobia bacterium | reverse complement strand
CTTCTGGACAACTCGATGATCGTGTATGGCGCCGGGTTGGCGGACGGCAACCGGCACAATCATGAGGACCTGCCGACGCTGATTGCCGGGCGCGGCGGTGATAATTACATCAAGCCGGGCCGCCGGATCAATTACCGCCGTGAGACCCCAATGTGCAACCTGTTCCTGACGATGATGGACCGTATGGGCGCGCACGAGGAGTATTTCGGGGACTCGACGGGGCCGGCCGAAGGTCTGAATTTGAGCTAGTGGGACACCACATTGTTTAGGCGCGGGCTCGGGCGGCTAGATAATCCTTAACCGCCTCCGTCAGGGCTGGCATGGGTGTGATCCCGGCCTTTTCCAGCTTCCCGTTGGACAAAGCTGAATAGGGCGGCCGCCGCGCCGCCGTACGGTATTCCCGTTCACTGGTAGCTCGCAGCTCCGGGTGCATGTCGGCTGACTCAAAAATCAATCGTGCGAACTCATACCAGGAGATGGGCGTCCCGCCGCCGGCGTGAAATACTCCCGCCAGACCGGCAAACACCATCTCCGCGGTTCGCGCAGCAAGCGCCGGAGCATAGGTTGGCGAGGCCACATGGTCTTCCACCACCCGGATGGGATTGCTGCTCGAGGCCAGACGCAGCATCAGCTCAATGAAGTTGCCGCGCGCCGTGCGCAGCCCGCCCGGTCCGTAGACGCCCGAAGTCCGTATGATCAGCGGGTTCTCCAAATATGCCTGCGCATACAACTCTCCGGCCAACTTCGACACCGCATACGCGCCCAGGGGATGAGTCGGGTCCATCTCCGTGTAGGACCTTCCGGCTAAACCGTCGAAGACATAGTCTGTGGAGAAATGCACCAACCGCGCATCCAGTTGCCGGCAAGCCAATGCGAGGCTGCGCACCGCCAGCGCATTCACCTCGAAGGCGGCCTGCGGCTCTTGCTCAGCCACATCCACCATATTGTAGGCAGCCGCATTGATCACGACATCGGGATCGAAGGCGGCGAGCAGAGGCTCCAACCCAGCGCTTTTGGTGATGTCCACATGGGCCCGTGTGAGGCGCAGCAGCTCGCACCCGCGCGAGGAAAACTCTTTGGCCAACTCTACACCCAACTGGCCGGCGCTACCGAAGATCGCGATTCGAAGTGACATGGTCTCTGATCTCCCCGCGATCCAATCCTGGTCCGATTACGGCTTCTTCGGAGCCGCCGCGGGTGGCGTTGCCTTTGGAGTTGCGGCAGGCGGAGCCGCCGGCTTCGAAGCCGCCGCAGGTGAAGCCGCAGGCTTGACCGCGGCCGTGGGCGAGTTTTTGTCGTACAGCTCGATGATGTCCTTGGTCACTTCCACTCCAGTCGCGACGAACAAAACCGGCGTCTGCTGTGAGCTCACGTCCAGGATCAGCGTGTAGCCATTGTCCTTGCCGTACTTGTCGATGACTGCCATGAGCCGTCCACCCAATTCGTTCATGATCTTGTTCTGTTCCTGTTCGAATTCGGCCTGGGCATCTTCCGTCTCGCGGTTCAACGACTTGGTCTTCTGATCAATGTCGCGGGTAAGGGAGACTCGCTTGGCTTCCGCCATCGTGTTGGAACCCTTGCTCAGTTCCTGTTGGAGATTCGCGATTTCGCTTTGTTTGGCCTCCAGAGACTTCCGCCTCGGGTCAAACTTGGCTTGCAGATCCTGGGCGGCCTTTTGGCCATCCCTGGTGCTGATAATCGCGCTCTGTATGTGGACAATGCCGATTTTGGTAGGCGGCGCTTGCGCAAACACGCCCGGAGCCGCGGCGGCAACAAGCGCAAAAAGCGCGAGGGGCGCCACAAAACTGGTCTTAATCAAGCTATTTCTAGTCACGCTAAATACTCCCAAAAGGTGATTTTCGATGTTATCACAGAACGTGTCATTGTTAGAAGCGCAAAGGGCGCTCGACGCGCCACCAAACCCCAGAGGAACACGAGGCTTAGGTTCGCGGCGGGCAGTTCCGTTTTGCGCGTGTTCCTCAAAGGGTTCAGAAGGTCAGAAGGTTCTGCTGATAGTGAAGCGGAACGTTTTCCGCTTTTCAAAATACGGGAACGCCTGCCCGTGCAAAGCGATCGAGTTAATAAAGGTCGCCTGGTTGCTGAAATACGACCGGTCGGCTACAACCGGCGGAATCAGGAACTCTTCCAAAATCGTTGGATTGTAGGCCCAGTAGAGCCGGAATGGCGCGTTCACCACAGGCATCATGATCTGCAATTCCAATCCCGTGGAACTGCGCATCTTCTGCGTTGCCGTCGCCACCACCGACTGTCCGTTAAAGGCCGCTTGCGGAAACGTACCGTTCAACGACGCCAGCCGCCCTTCGTTCAACAAAAGCTGGCTCGGCCGTGAGATCCGGTTGAGTCCGGCATCAAAGAAAGCCGCCAAAACCACCGGACCGGCAATCGGAATCCGGTATTCAAAGTTGCCCACCAACTGGGTGTCTCCGCCCGGGAAGATGAGCTGGTAGATCGGGATCTGCTGCAGTACCGGGGAGAGCACTTCAGCGCCATCAACGATGATCTTCTGTTGGCGCGCCGACCCGTCTGCGTTGAGCACCGGTACGCTGGATGAACTCGGGATAAACGCCACCGGGCTGATGCTCCAGATGTCGAATCCACGGACATCGTTTTCTCCACCCATGTAGAAGCGGTTGAACGGCGGGGCCACACGGTCGCCGTACCCGGTGACAAAGCGCCCCAGGCCATGCACGCCGATCACGTGCCCCTTCTTAAGACCGGCACGGAACAACTTGAAATCCACCGTCGGCTCGATCATGTGCACGTTGCCGCCGATACCGGCGAACTGCATGCTGACCGAAAGGCTCTTGCCGCGCGAAGGCGTAATCGGGTGGTCCACCGAGTTGTAGCTATAAGAGGGAATCACGGCCGAGGTAGTGATGCCCTCGAGTGAATTTTGCCCCGCCAGTCCCTGGAAGTTGATGAATTCGAAATATTGCGTCGAGGCCCTGGTGGAGGTGGTAATGTTTTGCACGCCGTAGCTATAGGTCAAGCCTACGCGCGCAAAGAGCCCCCCCAGCTTCCGGGTGGGCGCGCTGATGAATGAGGTGAATCCGGCCCCGTTCGAGGTATAGTTGAGCAGATTGTCGGCGCCTAGCTGGTTGAACACCGGTATCAGGTTCCGTCCGCTGAGCAGCGATGCCTCGCGGCCTTGATCGTAGTTGAACCGCTGCGTGTACACTGTGAAACCCACCGTGATGGGCCGGTCCAGAAAATACGGTTCGGTGAATCCGAATGTCGCGTTGCGGATACGGTCGCCCAACTGCGCATCCAGCGACAGCGTCTCGCCCAACCCGAGAAAGTTGTTGGTCGAATATCCAAACCCGATGAACGTGCCGGCGATTCCGGAGACGCCGCCGTTCAATTGCACCGAGTTCTTCCCGCGCTCTTTCACCTTCAAGGTGATGTCCACCGTGTTCGTCTTGGTGTCGCGCTTGATGTCCGCCGCTTCGTTTTCCTTCAACGCTTCAAAATAGCCGAGTTGATTCAGCCGCAGCACGCTCAAATCCCACATCCGCGTGTTGTAGATGTTGCCCTCATCCAGCAGAATCTCACGCCGGATCACCTTGTCACGCGTCGTGGTATTGCCCACAAAATCGATGCGCCGCACAAAGAACTGCTTGCCTTCATCCACATTGAGGGTCAAATCGATCTTGTCCGAGTTGGGCTGCGGATCAAAGGACGGCTCCGGCACAAAATCGATGTACCCAAACTCACCGTAGAGCTTGCGCATCTGCTCCAGCCCCTTGCGCAGCTTGCCGGTCGAAAATATATCGCCTTCCTTCATCTGGAAGATGGGTTGCATGATCGCTTCCGGCGTCCGGAACAGCTTGACGCCGGTGAAGTTGATCTTGTTCAGATGATAGAGACGGCCTTCTTCCACAACTACTTTGATATCGGCGCGCTTGCCAGGCTTATTGGGATAGAACAAAGGAAACCGGAACTTACCACCTCCCACATCTCTTACCGCGGTGGAATGCTCCAGCGCACGCGCCGTAAAGTAGCCGTTTTCCTGATAATAATTGCGGATCCGATCCTTGTCCTCTTCCAGCTTGGTCGAGTCAAACGACTTCGAGAACATGTTCTCAAACAGCACCGACCTGGGCACCCCGATGGGGCGCAGATTCTTCATCGCCCGAATCACCACCTTGTCCTTGTAGGCGTTGTTGCCCTCGATGGTGATATTGCCCACCTTTACCTTGGGGCCTTCGGTCGTCCTGAAATTCACTTCCAGCGAAGAAGGCGGAATCGGGCGGACATCCGGCTCCACGGTGGCAAACTGCCGCCCGCGCTCGGCCAAATACTCTTTTAGTATCAGCGCCGCGCGCTGCACTCTGTGTGGATCATACTGCTGCTCCACCGACAAGCCCACGCGGCGTTCCTTGAACCGGTCCAGGATCTCGGAAACCGTGATGGACTTCATCCCTTCATACTTGATGGACCGCACTACGCGGCGCTCGGTCACACGGAAACGCATTACCCAGCCGGTCCGTCCCGGTTCCCGCTCCAAGGTGATGTCGTCGAATCGCCCCGTATTCCACAAGGAAATGAAGTCCCGGTGCAGCATCGCCGGATCAATCCGGTCACCCTTTTTGGAGAAAATCAACGCGCGCAAGGTATCCTGCGGCACCCGGCGCGCTCCGCGGAACTCAATCGACTCGATGATGTCTTCCATCGGGGCTTCCGGAGCTTCCGCGGTTGGTTTTTCCGCTTTCTTGGGCTTCTCGAACGGCTGCTGTGCAGGAGCCGGCTTTGCGGGGGCCGGCTTTGCCGGCTCAGCCTGCTGGGGGGTCTGCGGCACCGTTTCAAATGGATTCGCTTGCTTCTTCGGCGCCTGCGCGGGAGGTGGATTTTGCGCCTGCCCGTTCAACATCCGCGCGCCGAAGAAGACAACCAAATAGGATATGAGACAGAGTTGGACGGTATTCAGGCTCCGCGGCCTGGTCAACTTCATCAAAAACAGTTCCTTTCCACTCTGCGCCTCAGCAGGAGACGTCCCCGGCCGCCTGCCGGTTTCACTGAATCCTTTGGGGCGCCTGGATCAAACCTCCTATTGTAGCCTATGCTCATGCCAGTCGCTATCAAAGCTGCGGTGCGGGACACAAAAGGGTCAAAGCTTTCCCGCCGATTCTATGAACCCAACAAACTCGACCGCGCTTTTGGTCAGTCCCACAAACTGGGCCCGCACATTGCCATCCCCATCCAGTACCGCGTACAAGGGAATGGCGGACGTGGTGAATTTCGAATCCTGCACCTTTTGATTCACTTCACTGGCCGCCTCGGCGCCATCCGTGTACAACTCCAATAAGACCATGTCCGCCAGAGCCGCCCGCACTTCCTGACGCGGAAACATGTTCGCCTTCATCCAATGGCAATTCGTGCAGGCATAGCCGGTGAAACTCACAAAAACGAGCTTGCCTTCGGTCTTCGCACGGGCGAGCGCTCCCGAATAATCGTTCTTCATCCACGGCAAGGCGCCTTCCCGCGCACTTCCCAACCCGCCGCCCTCGGCCAGCGGAACGTAGGCGTCGAGTTCACCCAACCGGCCCCCAAACATTCCGGGAATCAACGACAGCGCGAAGACCAGAAACGCGGCTCCTACCAGAGACCGCCCCACTCCCACGGTTTCCTCCGCCTTGATCCCGTCCATCTTCAAAATGCCCAGCAGGTACAAGCCCGGCATCGCGAACAGCACCGCCCAAATCGCCAAAAACCGCTCTCGCGTCAACCAGTGCCACTGCATCACCTGATCAATGTTGCTCAAGTACTTGAACATCACCGCCAGAATCACAAACCCAAGCACCACTTTTACCCGCGGCAACCATCCGCCGCTCCGTGGCAGGCGCTGCAGATATGCTGGAAACAGGGCCAACAAAAAGAACGGCGCTGCCAGACCAGCCGCAAAACTGGCCATCCCAACGGCCGGCCGGAACCCGCCGCTCTGCAGCGATGCGGCCAGCAGCGTCCCCACAAACGGTCCCACGCACGCAAACGAGGTGAGTGAAAAAGTGAGTCCCATCAGCAGCGTCCCAAACACCCCGCCGCGCTGCGAGACCTGGTCCAGTTTCGTTAACAAACCCGAGGGCAAGGTGATCTCGAAGGCCCCCAGCATGCTCACGGCGAACACTCCGAAAATCGCGGCAATAAACAGATTCACCCACATATTGGACCCAAGCTGCACCACCCCAAACGGACCCATCGCCGCGGTAGTGGCAAGTCCCAGTCCCGTAAACAACACCACAATCCCGCCACAAAACAGGGCCGCCTGGCCAATGCTCTCTCCACGCGTGATCCCTTGCCGCTTCAGAAAAAACGACATCGTGATGGGGATCATCGGAAATACGCACGGCGTAAATACCGACGCCAGCCCAAACCCAAACGCGACGACGATGAATTGGGCCAACTCTTGCGTCTGCCCTTGCGTCTGCTGCGTCGGTACCTGCTTGCCGGTCAACGTTGCTTTGGCGGCGGGAGCCCCCAACCCCACCGGCAAATATTCCGGCGGGATGCGGATCACGGCGGCGGGCGCTTGGGGCG
>JAENWC010000523.1 GCA_016650235.1 Terriglobia bacterium | reverse complement strand
GTTTTGAGGCAGATGGGGCATGGAATGGATGGGACTGTACTCATTGTCCGCGTGAAATGGGTAGCGACCCATGGGAAGAAAGAATCGGGAATACGGGTTGGGCCGGAGCGCGCCATTCCGCTTCCGGCAGATCAACAATCTCGCCGACCACGTCGTAGTCATGTGCTTCGGTGATGCGCAATCGGCGCAGTTCACCGGGGCGGAGCCGGGTGCCGTTGTCATCGTTGATGTAGCAGATGCCATCAATGTCGGGAGCTTGCGTCTGCATTCTGGCCTGCCAGAGCAAGTCGGTCTCCTGCGATGGACCTTCCACCAGCACGGACACCTCGCAGCCGATCAGTCTGTGATGGATCCGGCGCGAGATACGGCGCTGCATGGCCATAAGGCGGCGTTTGCGATTGTGTATGGTGCGGCCGTCCACTTTGCCATCGAGGTGGAAACTGGCGCTGGTATCTTCGTCTGAATAAGTGAAGACGCCGAGCCGGTCAAATTGTGCCTCCCGCACAAACTGGCACAACTGATCAAAGTCCGCTTGCGTTTCGCCGGGGAAGCCGACGATGAAGCTGGACCGTATGGCGACGCCGGGAATGGTGCGGCGGATCCGTTCCAGCAATTTGAGGAAAAGATCGCCGCTGGAGCCGCGCTTCATGCGCTTGAGCACGTTCGCGCTGGCATGCTGGAGCGGCATGTCGATGTATTTGACCAGCGAGTCATGCGCGGCAATCGTGTCGAGCAGTTTCTGTGTGACCTTGTTGGGATAGGCGTACAGGAAACGGATCCATTTTTGGTGGTCCGTCTCGATGCGGGCCAGGCGCGAGAGCAGATGCGCCAAGCCGTCCTGTATGCCGAGATCCTCGCCGTAACAGGTGGTATCCTGGCCGATCAAATTGATCTCGCGCACGCCTTCGGAAAAAAGGCGCGAAGCCTCCACGACAACGGATTCAAAGCGCCGCGAGCGGAAGGCTCCGCGGTAGTGCGGGATGACGCAGAAAGTGCACGGGTGATCGCAGCCTTCCGCGATCTTCATGTAGGCGAAGTGGCGCGGAGTGGTGCGCAGACGCGGCGTGGCGTCGTGGTAGAGGTATGGCGCGGGGAGGGCCGCCGGTGCGAGTGCGCCTTCGCAGGCCTCGACAATCCGTTCCACCTCATTGGTGCCGATGATGGCGTCCACTTCCGGCAGGTCGGCGCGGATGTCGCCCCCGAAGCGTTCCACCAGGCAGCCGGCCACCACCAGGCGTTTGGCGCGTCCGGTCTTCTTGTATTCGGCCATCTCGAGAATGGTGTTGACCGATTCCTGTTTGGCCGGATCGATAAAACTGCAAGTGTTGACGACGATAACCTCCGCCTCCTCCGGATGAGGGGTGAGTTGATGTCCGCGAGCCACAAGCTGGCCCATCATGACTTCGGTGTCGACCAGATTTTTGGGACACCCTAGGCTGATAAAACCGATTTTCAAAATGAAGAAATTCCCGCCGGAGAGGTTGCTTCTCCAGGATAGCATGGGGTGCCGCGCGGAAGGCTCATTGGTTGGCCATCAGGTTCTCCATCACCCACACCTCGCCGCGGGCGCTGCTGCCGGCGGTGAAGGCGATACGATCCCCACGCGGATTCATGCGCAGTTCCCGGATTGCTTCCGCCTCAAATCCAATCTTCTCTGGCGCACCGCCCTGGGCAGGGACCCGCCACAACAAGCCGCGGCTTGCGAAAATCACCCAACGCCCATCGTAACTCCAGGCCAGCGAGACGATGCGTCCTTCGCGAGGCAATTGAGCAAGCTCCACCCGCTTTCCGCCGCTGACGGGAATGGTTGCGATTCGCTCGTGTCGCTCATCGAAGGTGCAGTAGGCAAGTGTGTTTCCATTAGGTAACGGCTAAGCCTCTGGAGAAATGCCGGGCAAGACAAGCCACTGAAAATGATGGCAACAAATACACTACACTAGGCGGGGACTGGGTTAAGGGTGAAATTGCGTAGGTCCACCCAACGTTTGTCCTGGGTTTCCTGGACAAAGGTCAATGTGTCAGTGTGGAAATCACGGGGGCCTGTGTAGGCGGCCCAAAGCTCAGAGGCTTGTGCGGCCACCCGCTCGGCTTCCGGCTGCGAGAGGTTTTGAACCAGGGTTATGTGAGGATGATAGGTGAAGCGCTCACAGCATTCCAGATTTCCGGCATTGAGCCGGGTGTGGAGGCTGAGGAGGTCCTTAAAGCCGGCTTGGACTGCAATATAGATAACGTTGGTGCCCGGGAAGATCTCGATGGGACCGAGGGAGACGCGCAAAGGCGGTTCATTGGCAAGTTGGGACAGGAGGGCATCGCAGGGGGGCTCGGTTCGTTGCAAGTCACAGAGTTCGCGCGGCGGCAGAAGAGTGATGTGGGCTCTGGGCTTGAGAGAGTCTGGCTCAAGCCGGCAGCGCAGCCTGTCCAGAAAAGAGCCGAGCGGATGGGGTATGTAAGAAACCAGCGCAAAGCTGTTCAACCGCGCGGCCCCATTACAGTGGGGCTTCATTTCATTTTCCATAATACACGTTTCGGTTGCGGATTGGGTTAGGCCGAAGCGGCGTCGGCATTGGGCGAGGCACCGGGTGCGGGTGCGGGCACATTCTCGAGATTATTCTCAACACCGGGGTGCGGTTCGGGAAGGACCCAGCGGGCCTCCTCGAAGCCGACATATTTAAAAATGCGAAGTTGGCCGGAGGGGTCCTCCAGCAAGTCGCCGACATCGAGGGGTTGGCCGGAATCCTTGAGGGCGGCCCAGGAGGCATACGGGGAGGGCGCCTCTACCTCGCCGTGGAGCTCATAGTCCTTGGGTTTGACTACGGCAGCGCCAGCAGTGTGAGCGGCCCAGCGGAAGTTTTGTTTGGGGGCATCCTTGAGGCGGTGTATGCGATAAAGGGGCATGTAAAGAGCAAACATAACATAAGAAGGATGTTTTATCAACGGGTGAGAACGGGTTGTCGCCCCCAAATGATAACGTCCTGTTTGTGCCAAGTAGAAATGTCCTATTGACACCATGCGGGCTTCGCCGGGGCAGCGTTGCCGGGCGGCCGTTTTTTGCTGTTTGGAGCCGGCGTTCCTAAAACGTCAGGCGCAAGGCGAGCTGAAATGTTCTCGGCAGATTGGACTGCGAAGTAATCCGGCCGAAAGTACCGCTGGTGGCGCCGGTATCGGGGCCATTGAAGATGGCGTGGTTGAAGAGGTTGAACGATTCCCCGCGGATTTGGATTTTCACACGTTCGACGATTTGAATCGATTTGATAATGGAGAAATCGATGTTGCTGATCTTATCGCCGCGGTAGCCGGTGAAGCCGCTGGAGAAAATACGTTGGTTGCGGTCGGGCTGCAGCGCGGCGGCCGTTTCAAACACAGCGGTATTGAATGTGCGGCCGATGTTGCGGGCATCCCACTGCAAGTCGCCGCCTTTATAGATGGAATTGCCCCAACCCACGGGTGAGCCCGACTGCAGGTTGAAAATGCCGGCCAGTTGCCAGCCGCCAATCAAGCGGTCGGCCAAGGGGCCAACGCCGGAAGCCAGGTGCTTGCCTCTGCCGAAGGGCAGTTCATAGGTTCCGGAAAGGACAAGGCGGAAGGGACGGTCCTCGCCCGCGACACGATATTCGAGATTGGGAGATGAGGGATAGAGGTAACCGGTGGCTTCCAGAAACTTGGACCACTGGAAGTTGGTGAGCAGTTGGAAACCGTTCGAGAAGCGCTTGTCGAGGCGCACCTGGAACATATGGAAGTTGGAGTAACCAACGGTCTGGGCGTCCTCGCGCACGCCGCCATTCCCGGAGAACTGCGGATACTTGCGCAGGAGGTTCTCCACGGCTATGTTAGTCCCATTCAGGCCGGTGCCCGGAAGCAGGTTCCGGAACGGATTGGCGACAATTTCGGTAAGACGGTTGATGGTGGCCTGATCGCGCACCGGAGAGGTGGACAGGAATGAGTTGGGAACAAAATTCAACTCACGATCCACGGGCAGATCGTTCGCCCTGGATCCCATGTAGCCCAGTTCCAGCAGGAGATCCGTGGCGATTTCCCTTTGAATATTCAAATTCCAGCGGTAGGTCCTGGGCTGATCCAGATCACGGCTCACGTAGCGGACGCTCTGGCCGAGGAAAGTCTCCACGCCACGCGAGTTACCGTTGGGCGGCAGAATGCCGGACGGGAAGGGATTCGAGAAAGTAGCCGCAGGCGTGAGGTAGCTGTTGAGCGTGGCCACAAGCTGGGTGGTCTGGCTGAAACCGGGCTGTTGGATTCCGAAGGTGCCGCCGGTGGAGTAGAAGATGCCAACACCGCCGCGGATGACGGTCTTGCCACCCATCATTGCAGGTGACCAGGCGAAACCGAAGCGGGGACTGATGGCGTTGTTCGGAGTGTCGTAAATGGTGCGGTTGCTGTCATCGGCATACAGGATTCCGCCAACGGGATTGAACTGGCTGGCCGGTAGAAGCGGGCTAGGGGCAGCGGCGTAGTTGGCCTTGGCGGGGTTGGTGATGCTGAGATTGGCGGTGGGGTCGAAGCCGCGCGCGGCGCGATTCCAACGCTCGATGGTGCCCGTTTCCTTCTCATACCGGAGTCCTACATTCAGCGTGAGCGTGTTGCTGACACGGAAGTCGTCCTGGAGGAAGAAAGCGTAGTATTTCGCGCTTTGCGTCCGAGTCGCGTTGACATCGAAGCTGCCGCCGGTTGGCATGCCGAGCATGAACGTGGCCAAGTCCTGCCCAAGGGGTGCATTGGGGGCGTTATCCAGGGGACCGCGCGTCCAGTTCTGGTTGAACTGGTAGAGGCCGGAGGAGTTGCCGAATGAGTTCGAACTTTCCCGCTGCGTGCGCAGGTCCGTGCCAAACTTCAACGTTTGCCGGCCCACGATCTTTGTGGCGGCCAGGAAAATCTGATAGCTGTCAAACGGCGTTCTGTCGCCGCCGCTGTCGCCGATGTCGGTTGCGTTGCTGAAGTCGATGCGGGGCAGAACGAGCTTGGTGCTCGCCGCCCTCAGCGAAGTGGGCAATCCAAGCGTAGTGAAGTCGAATCCATCGCTGGTGCGTGTGCCGCCCTCGACAAAGCGCGTCCAATTGACGCGGGTGTTCAAGACCAGGGTTGGGGCCACGGTGTAGACATCGTCCAGGGTGACACCCCAGTTGACGCGGGAAAGGAAGTTGCCGGTGGCGATGTTGCTGAAGCGGTTGCCGCGGTTTTCCACGCGGTCATTGGTGCGGGTGGAAAGGAACAACTTGTGACGATCCGAAATATTCACGTCGAGCCGCCCCATGTAGGAGAAGAACGTATCGCTGCGGATCATGTTGTTGAAGTAGTTATCGGTGCCGTTGGCGGTTCCCGGCTGGTTGGGCAACGGGATCACCCCCAGGAAGTTCTTGGACACCGAATTCAGCCGGTTGGCGGGGATGATGTTGCCCGGGAACATCGTCCGGCGAATGCGCGCACCTTCCTGAACGCCAGTGTTGGGATCATAGATGGCGTAGCTGTTATTCACGGTCAATAACTGGGAAAAATCACCGGTGCGCTGGGCGGCCGTAAGAACGGTGGAGAAGGCGGGTTCGGGCTCGGACTGGCGGATACCCTCGTAGCCGAAGAAGAAGAAGAGGCGGTTCTTACCGTTGACGATCTTAGGAATGGTGACGGGTCCGCCGACGGTGAATCCGTACTGATTGAAGCGGGTGACGGGCTTACGCTGGCCAGCCGCGTTGGTGAAAAAGGGAGTGGCCTTGAGCCGCTGGTTCTGATGAAATTCGTACACCGATCCGTGGAACTGGTTGGTGCCGCCCTTCATCACAACGTTGACCGTGCCGCCGCCCGTGTTGCCGTAAGCGGCATCGGGCTGGAAGGACTCCACCTTGATCTCCTGCACGGCGTCCACCGGCGGGTTATAGGCGACGCGCCGGTTGCGGGTCATGTCGGGTGAGCCGTCCAGCAGCAGTTCATTGGTCTGGGACTGGCCGCCGCCCATGGAAAAGCCGGAAGGACCGGCGTTGTCAAAGGGGCGCGTGAAGCGCGGGTCGGAAGAGGGCGTCACGCCGTAGGAGAGCTGTGCCAGCGTCAACGGGGTGCGTCCATTCATCGGCATAACCGAGATCTGGTTTTCGCCGATTACCTGCCCGACCGAAGCCGACGATGTCTGCAGCATGGCCGCATCGGCGACGACGGTGACAGACTCCACCTGGCTTCCGATCTGCAACGTGATGTTGATGGCCAAGCGCGCGTTGGTGCCGACGGTAAGGCCTTCCTGCACAAACTTTTTGAAGCCGGTTGATTCGGCGCTGAGGGTATACTGCCCGGGCGGAATGAACGGGAGCGAGTAGCCGCCGTCAGTGCCCGACGTCGTTTCGTATTTGGCGCCGGTATTACGCTCGGCAGCGATCACCTGGGCCGATACAACGGCAGCGCCGCTGGGATCGGTTACACGACCTGCGACGGTGGACCGGAACTCCTGTGCGAAACTTGCCGCACAGAGCATGAAAACGCAGACGAGTGCCCTCATCATGATTATTTACCTCTTTCACAGGGGTGAGACTTCAAGCAATTCACTCCACAACCATTAGTTCAGCAATTATACCCGAAGCGGACAGGCGAAAGCAGGTAAGGGAGCGTCCCCACTGATACCCGATGAGACAGCGGCGTGTCCTTTGACGAGATCGTCTTCCACATCGAGCGTGGTGACGTCCTGGACATTTTGGAGCACCCGAACCAGGAACGGTACGAAGGTCAACGAGTCTTTGTTGTCCGACTCGGCGACTACGTGTGCCTGGCGCCCTTGATAGAGGAGCAAGAGCAGGTTGTGCTCAAGACCATCATCCCGAGCCGTAAGGCGACCAAGCAATACCTTAGAAGGGAGGCCGAAGACGATGAAGCTTGATCGGAAAGAGAAGGAAATTGCCGATTCAGTAGAGCGAGGGGAGTGGCGTTCGATACCCGAGCTGAAGGAGGAGCGGAAGCGATATGACGGCTACGCGGCCGCCACTTTTCGGAAGGATAAGCGAGTCAACATCCGCATCTCCAGCAAGGATCTGGAGGCAATCCAGAAGCGGGCGATGGAGGAGGGGCTACCTTACCAGACGTTGATCTCGAGCCTACTTCACAAGTTTGTATCGGGGCGTCTGCGGGAGGCCTGACGAGGGCCAAATCAGCCAAGGCGGCGGATGAGGGCGCGCACGACGCCTTGAATCACCAGGTCTGAGCGGGGATGGAGTGCGGGATAAGCCGGGTTCTCGGCTTTCAGGAACCAGCGGCCTTTTACCTGGACCAGACGTTTCAGGGTGCAGTCGCCGTCGATGAGCGCGGCGACAATCTGATTGGCCGCCGGATTAGGAGTCGGCTCGATCACCACCAGATCGCCTTCCAGAATGCCGGCGTCCTTCATGGAATCGCCGCGGACCTTCAGGGCAAAGGTGCCGCGCTTGGGTTGAAAACCAAGCGAGAGCTGATCGATGCGGACAGCGCCTTCGGCCGAGGTGAGTGGAATGAACTCAGGAAAGCCGGCCGCGATGTGGCCTATCAGCGGCACGCTCATGATGGGGCCGGAGGCAGGCTCCACCGGATCCAGTTGGCGCGAGCCGCGGCTGGAGCGCCTAAGGACGCCCTTCTTGATGAGGGCGCGCAGATGGCCGGCCACCCCGTTGGGGCTGCGAATGCCGAACTCGCGCTGCATTTCGGGAATGGAGGGCGAGCATCCATTATCCTGACGGAAGTGGAGAATATAGTCGTAGATGGCTTGCTGGCGGCCAGTGAGCATTGTATGTAAATATTTATACTATTACGTTTGCGCCATGTCAATCCCCAATCAGTACGGGCTCTTCGATCCGCCGCCCTCGCCGTTCCGCGCGCATCTGGCGGAAAGGCTTTCGCAACTGAGCCGGCGCGGGGTCTACATAGGAACCAGTTCCTGGAAGTATCCGGGCTGGATGGGGCAGATCTACACCCCGGAACGTTATCAGACGCGGGGACGGTTCTCGCAGTCGCGCTTTGAGCAGACCTGCCTGGCGGAGTATGGGGAGACCTTTCCCATCGTGTGCGGAGATTTCTCTTTCTACCAGTTCCCATCGCCTGATTTTTGGGCGAAGCTATTCCGGAGCGCGCCGCCGGCATTGCGGTTTGCGTTCAAGGTCCCGGAAGAGATCACTGTGCAAAGGTTCCCGTTGCATGCGCGGTACGGGGCGCGCGCCGGGATGGAGAACGCGGCGTTTCTGGATGTGGAAATGTTCGGGCGGCTGTTCCTGGAGGCTCTGAACCCGTACCAGGAACGAGTTGCTGTGTTGATCTTTGAGTTTGGCGAGCGGAGGGAGAGCGCAAAGGGCGCCGCCGGCGCCTCCAGACAGGCGAGGAACTCGGGGCTTACCGGCGCGGACGGCAGCTCAGTCTTGCGCGAGTTTTCTAGAAGCTTCGACAGGCCGCTGGAGGAGTTTCTGCGGCAGTTGCCCAAGGGGTGGCGGTACTCGGTGGAGATTCGCAACCGGGAATTCATGGATGAGGAATATTTTGGTTGCCTGAGGCGGCACGGAGTGGCGCATGTATTCAGCGCCTGGACGAGGATGCCGGAGTTGGCCGAACAGATTGCGATGCCGGGAGCGCATACGGCGGACTTCACGGTGACGCGCGCGCTGCTGCGGGCCGGACGCCCCTATGAGATGGCGGTGAAGAAGTTCCAACCGTACGCGGAAGTACAGGAGGAAAATCCGGGCGCGCGCGAGGCGCTACGGCGGATTATCCATGATGCGGGCGAGCGGAAGCAGAATGCGTTCATCTTTGTGAACAACCGGCTGGAGGGCAACGCTCCGGGGACGGTTGCGGCGGTGGTTGGAGGGGATTAGATAGCCCGCAAAGGGCGCTGCGGCGCCGCGAAGTCGCCTGGTGCCGGCCATCGGTCCCGTTAAACGGAAAGACCTCATCGCCCATCTCCGGGCGCTCGGCTTCGAGCCGACAGTGTAGGGCAGCGAGCAACCCCGTTTTGCGCGTGTTCCTTGAACCCGGCACAGCCGGAACCGAACAGGCCGGCAAGAATTCTCCGTGCCGAGGCAGAAGTACGAGTGAGCTTCTTGGCGTCCGCCTTGGCGTCGTGGCGGCTTTGCGTGAGAGCCTTCCGCAACCCCATCTCCCCAATACGCCGTGGTTCTCGGTAGAGTAGGAGAGAGGGCGACACCGAAGGTGCGACCCACTCTCCCCT
>JAENWC010000522.1 GCA_016650235.1 Terriglobia bacterium | reverse complement strand
GGCTTTGGCAGGAACTGGTTTTGATGCGCACCGCCTTGGTCTGCGCGACGAACTCCGGGTTGAAGTTCTCCTCGCGGCCGAGGCGCAGCACGGTGTTCTTGATGTTGGAATTGGACAGCACGGCATCGCAGCGGATGGCCCGGCCGTTGGCAACGACACCCACGACGTGCTTCCGGCCGTCGAGCTCCTCGGTGAGGATCTTCTCGACGAGGACGTGCTTGCGGAGCTCCACGCCGTTCTTTTTAAGCTCGGCCGCCATTTTCTTCACGAGGACGTCGGTGCCGCCCTGGAAGGTGTAGACGCCCTTGCTCATGAAATTGGAGAAGACGATCCCGAATGTGATTGCCGGGTCCTCCAGCGTGGAGCCGTTGGCGTAGGCGATCGGCTCCATCAGCAGGCGCTGGACGTCGTCCCGACCGGGAAAATACCGCTCGAGCATCTGGCCCGTGGTTTCCGGGTTGTGGTCGTAGAAATTCATCGCCCGCAGGTCGGTGAAGAATCGTTCCACTGTCCCGGCCGGAACCTTGAATTTCTCCACGAGCTGCCGGGTGAAATCCTCGCGGTCGAATGTGGTGTCCACCTGGAACTGGGGATTGATGAAGCGCACCCCCTTCAGCTGCACGATCGAGTCCGCGATGTCCTGGCTCCAGTATTTCCGCACCGACTTGATCATGCCGATGGGAAAACCATGCAGCGAGATGTCGAAAATATGCCCGCCCTTCCGGGTGAACCAGGTGGCCGGTCCACCCAGACCAGTTGTGAGCGGCTCACGTAGTTCAGGTAGGCAATCGTGCCCTTGGCGGCGACCGAGAAATCCGCCGCGCCCGTGGGGAAGAAAGAATAGATCTTACTGGTTACGGGCATCGCTTCCCCGGTTAACTGGAGCGAATGGGGGTCGAACGATTGCGCCAGCAAGTTTCCAGCACGTACGTGCAGGAGATAGCCTCTGCCTGGCGTCACCGCCGACTCGGTATAAAGGACTCGCGAGTCCGCTTCCAACAGATCCATCGATGGGCTGCCACTTGCGAGCCGCCGCGCGCGCGCACGATAGCGGCTGATGCCCGCGTCCCATTCGACGTACAGAATGTGCTCGCCGCCGGGCAGCATTTGCGGCCATGGATACGAGTCCTTTATAGGTTCGGGAGTCCCGCCCGAGGGAGAACTGGCATAACTTCCACGACGAGCGCTCAGAATCAGCGTGTCGGGCCTGAGCCAAGCTCCTGAGAACAGGAATGAGGGGGCCTCGCCGAGGGCCACTTGCGCGTCTCCTTCCAGGGACACTCGCCTGAGCTTGCCCCGCGCCGTCAGATAGAGCGAACTGCCGTCGGGCGGCCAGAAGAGCGTATGGGCTCCATTGGTGTCGGGGATCGGCCGTGGCTCGAGCGAGCTGAGGTCCCGCAGGAAAACGCTCAGCGTTCCGCTTGCGTCCATGGCCGTGAAAGCCAGGCGGCTGCCGTCCGGCGACAATGCAAAGGACTGGCGGCTGGCAGCCCCCTCGAGCGCGAAGCCCGCGGGAGGCGCGACTTTGAATCGGACGACCCCCGGGCCCTCCCCCTGTTTGTTACTTCGAGCGCCCCACCAATACCCCCCTAACGCGGCCACCGCTAGCGCGACCCCCGCGGACCACGGTAGCCAACGTCTCAATCGCTTCGGGCGCGCGGCTTCGGTCCGCATCGCGGTGGGAGTCGCGATCTCAAGTACGGCTTTGCCCGTATCCCGGTGTATGGGCGCTATGAACCGGTACCCGCGGCCCGGCAGTGTTTCCACGTAGCGCGGTTGATCGGCCGAGTCGCCCAGCGCCTGTCGCAGCTTGTTCACCGCCGCGTTGAGACCCTGTTCGAAATCGACAAAGGTTGTGCCATCCCACAACTGGTGCTGGAGTTCCTCCCGGCCGACCATTTGGCCTGGCCGTTCGATCAGCGCACAGAGGATCTGCAGCGGCTGGCCTTGGAGCCGGATCCGGTTGCCATGCTTGCGGAGATCGCCCGAGACGGCATTGAACTCGAAAGGCCCAAAGGCAATCCGGGGAGACGATTGCGGTTGTGGTCCCATAAAAACGCGTTGAGACGCAGTGTAGCAGAGTTGAGCCTCCATCGTAAGCCACCTCTCTTCATTGAGTTATGGACTGAGCCGGATTCCACCGGAAATCCATGGATCGGGCGCTTGCTGTTTCCGTACACTGTGGTGCATGTTGACAAAATACCTCGTCGCTTTATTCCTGGCCACCTCCCCGGTCTGGTGCCAGCCGCAAGTAATTGCCACCGGGTTGCCGGGAGCACACAAGATAATCCTCACCCCCGGCGGCAACTTCCTCGTGTCCGAACCCAGCACTACGCCCAATGCCGGGCGCGTCTCTTTCGTCACGCGATCCGGCGCCAGGCGCAGTTTACTGGAAGGTCTCCCTTCCGGAATCGAAGTGACCTTGGCTGGAGCAAGCGGCCCCAGCGCCATGGCTATCCGCGGGCGCACACTCTACCTCGCCTTCGGAGCGGGCGATGCGGAGCGCAGAGGCACGCCTCCCACCTCCATCCACAACCCGCAAGGAGCGTCGTCGCCCATCTTTGCCTCCATCCTTGAGTTCCGGTTCAACCTCGATCCCGACTCTATCGCCGGCACGTTTCGTCTGACGTTGCCGCACCAGCAGACCCTGGCCGACGGAGGAGAGGTGGAACTCGCCGATGGCAACGGCGGAACGGCACGGATCTCACTGCTCGCCCGCTTTCCCGTCTCCGAGCCTGCTCCCAACATCCTGTACCGGTTTTCCAACCCGTGGGGATTAGCGCTTACCGAGGACGGCCGGAGTCTCTACGTTACCGACGCCTCCGTGAATTCGCTCTCGAAAGTCGACACCGCAACGGGCCGCTGGCGGCGGCTCGCGCGATTTCCGCCGGTGTCTAATTCGACACCGGTTGGCCCACCTGTGATCGATGCGGTGCCCACCAGCCTGCGCCTGTACGGCGACCAGGTGTTAGTCAGCTTCCTCACCGGTTTTCCGTTCGTCCCTGGCAACGCCCGGATCCTTGCGGTGAATCCGGACGCGGGCGCCAGCGAGCCGTTCATCTTCGGGCTGAACTCGGCCACCGATGTGCTCTGGCGTTCTCTTCCTGACGGCGGAAGCCAGTTCTTTGTTCTCGAGTTCAGCACGAACCAAGGCGCAACACCTCCCCCGCCTGGCCGCCTCCTGCGATTCGACGCCGCCGGAACGCGCGTCGTCGCGGCGCCCCTGATCACCCCGGTGAGCATGGTGTACGACGAAGCGACTCAGGAGTTGTTCATCCTCGAGCTGAGGGGGCAGATTCTCCGGCTCCGTCTCGATTAATTTGGACAAGACCGAGGCTTGTTTTCGACGTCATTCCATGCGATAAATACAATCACGGGCGGTGGCGAAGGCCCCTACAGGATCACCGCGCGAAACGTTGTCCTGTTGGCCGCCTTCGCTTCCTGCGGAATCAGATTCCCATCTGAAAGAAAAGCCTCACCTTCCCACGCCACCGCTCTGCCTTCCGCGATTGGCCGGTAATGCGGTTCATAAAAATAAAAAACTCCATCTCCATTATTTGCAATAACTTGAGTGTTCACATTTTGCCACTTTTCCTTCTCCCCCTGCTAACCTGCTATCGGGTGGACTCCACCCTAACTTTGACCTGTAACAAGGATGTACCAATATGTCTGCATTGACAAATTTCACCGGGCCCAACACCCCGGAAGGCAAAGCCCGCTCCTCCATGAACGCGCTCAAACACGGTTTCTCTTCCACCAAAATCATCGTCATGCCCGGCCAGGAAGACGATTTCCAAAAACTCCAATCCGACCTCATCGCGGAGGTCCGCCCCGAAGGCGCTCTCGAACAGACTCTCTTCCACCATCTCCTCCGCGATGCCTGGACCCTTCATCGCGTTGAACTCCAACAGGTGGAAATGGCCGGCTCCGGCATTGATCCTCTCTTCAACCCAGCCTGCGAAAAAGAGTTCGACCGGCTCGAGCGCTACCACTCCCGCTACCAAAGCTCCTTCCACAAATC
>JAENWC010000521.1 GCA_016650235.1 Terriglobia bacterium | reverse complement strand
TCAGTTGGGCGATGAGATTGTACGACTGAAAGATAAATCCAATGCGTGCGCCCCGCGCCTCGGACAGTGTGTCGTCGGGCATGATCGAGACATCCAGTCCTCCGAGGAAATAGCGACCGGAAGTGGGACGATCCAGACAGCCGAGAAGATTGAGCATGGTGGATTTGCCCGAGCCGGACGGACCCATGATGGCGACGTAGGAGCCGGGGTTGACAATGAGATCAACACCGCGCAGAGCACGCACTTCGGCTTCGCCGCCGAGGTCGTAGCGTTTCTCGATGGCTTCGAGGCGCAGGATGGGTTCTACAGTTGGCATCAGGTCGGCGGCTGAATTCTACTCTGCGGTTTCCGCAGCAGGAGGTTTGCCGCCAGTCCGTTTGCGATTGACTGGCGGGTTGCCGTTGTCAGAAGCCGGGCGCGGTTCGGAGGAGCGTCGCGGTGATAAATTATCAGGTTGGGTAGCCGGGGCTTCAGGCAAGTTTTGTGGAGGCGGTGGCGGTTTTTCGCCATCGGCGATGACCGCACCACCAAGGTCTTTTTCCTTGGTGTCGTAGGGAGGCGTCAGCAACACACGGTCGCCTTCCTTCAACCCGGAGGTGATCTCGATGAACTTGGTGTTGTATTGCCCGACGTTCACCTGCACGGGCTCCTGCGGGGCACCTGCCAGGTAAACGACCTGCCTGCCTTTATATGAGATGACGCATTGAATCGGTACGGTGAGCACCTGAGGAAGGTTGGTGATGATGATTTCCGCTCTGGCCGACACGCCCGGCTTTACGTCGGGGAGTTCGTCGGTGACGAGGATCTCGGTGGCATAGACTTTGAGATCAGGGTTGCCAAACCGGCTGCTGCCGTCAGGCAGGGGAGCCACTTTCATGATTCTCCCGCTGAAGCGCAAGTCAGGCATTGAATCGAGGACTATGAACGCGGCCTGGCCAAGTTGGACCTGATTGATGTGGGATTCGTGAATCTTCACCTGAAGTTTCATGCGGGAGACATCCGGCAGCTTGATCAGTTCCTGCCGGCTGCGAACGGTAGCACCCTCTTCGATCATGGACTCGTTGCTGAAGCGTCTGCCATCGGAATTGCCGCCGTAAACGACCAAGCCGTCTTTTGGCGCGTAGATTTTGGCCGCTATGATTTGTTGTTTGTCCCGAGTCAGCTTGGCCTGACTGAGTTCGAAGGTCCGGCCCTGGGTTTCCGCGTCGGCTTTGAATTGCGCCATCTTGCGCTCGCCCTGCAACTTGACGCGGTCAAGGTTTTCCTGAGCTTCCTGAAGCACCGCTTCAAGGGAGCGTTTCGTCTTGGGGTTGACGAACGTATCGATCACCCACAACGAATTCCGCGACTGCTCCAGCTTGAGCCGGGCCTGCGATACTGTGAGCCGGTCCTTGTCCAGATTGCCCTTGGTTTCAAAGCCTTTGGTGTAGAGCTTTTCACTCCACTGGAGCCGTTCCTCGGCGATCTGGAGCGTCTCCAGAATATTGGTGATGTCAATCTGGGCGTTACGCTGGGTCTGAAGCGCCTCGGCATTGATAAATTTGTCCAGGTCTGACCGGGCAAACTCGACCTTGAGCGTGGCGGCCTTGATTTCGCTTTCCACGACGCTGTTCTGAATGCCGAGCTGTTGTTCGGCCTGCACGAAAGCGAACTGCGCTTTCTCCACGTTGATCTGCTGCTGATTGACGGCGTCCTGGGCGGCGGAGGAATCCAACTCCACCAGCAGGTCGCCCTTCTTCACGGTGCTGCCCTCGGGCACGATGAAAATAATCCGGGCCGTGCCATCCACATCGCTGCGGACGGTCACTTCGCTGACCGCCTGCATGGTGCCGCCTTCAACTATGGAGACAAGAAAATCACCACGGCGAACCTCAAAAAAACTATAGGCAGTCGCCGCCGGGCGTGACGATTTGTAAACGGTGACTGCGAGGGCAATCCCGGCAAGACCGAGGACGGCAGTCAGGATGGGCCGGCGACGGGCCCAAAGCAAAACCGATTGGATTGAGGAGGAAATGTTCATTGTAAGTTGTCGAAGAAGTAATCGGGTGGAGGCACCTTCTCGCCCTGAATCATGCGTCGGGCCGGAGGGATGGGAGCGTCGGCCGGCAGAAAGCCGACCAGTTGGTCTTTCAACCAAAATTTGGGCTGTGCGGTCTCCAGCGCGCCGATGTCCAGCATGAGTTGGAGGCGTGCTTGCTGATAACTGAGCAGGGCTGCCGTCACGGCGATCTGGGAGGTGACGTAGGAGTCCAAGGCATCATTGAGGTCGCGTACCTCCAGCCGACCGGCCTCCTGTGACATGGTGGTGTATTCCACGCGAATGCTGGCAAGTACGAGGGCGGCTTTTTCGGTTTCATAATTCTGCCGCCGCTGCTCCAGTGTCCGCATGCCACGGTCGATGCTGTTCTTCAGGTCATCCAGCCGTCGGGTAAATGCGCGCAGGTCCGACTGAAAGGTGATCAGCGCTGCCCGGTAACGGTTGGCCAGCGGCACACGATCCAGTGGCAGATCCAGTCTCAAGCCAAACCCGGCTTCATACTTGTCGGTATCGAACTTCGTGGAGTCTGTGCCTTCCGATTGGAGCGACGAGGCGGCTATCAGATTGAGTCCGGGCTTCAACTTGTCCGCTGCGATCCGGACCTTGCGTTTGCTGTCCTCGAACTGGTCGATTGCATTGAGTATGAGCATCTGTTTCTGCGTGGCCAGGTTGTAGGCCGTTGTTGTGTTCAACACCACCGGCACCAATCCGTTTCGCCCAACCTCGGCCAATACGGAGTCCTCCAGTGCCAGCTTTTCGGTTATTGGCAGCCCCAGCGTAATCTTGAAATCGTCGAGCGAGGTCAGGTATCTCGCCACGGCATTCACATACGAATTGCGGGCGCTCAACTCAGCCTGGCGGGCCTGCTGCACATTGTTCAACGACTCACGATCCGCCCGCGCCTCCAGACGCTCCGTCGAACTCACGCGGCGCAGGTAGTTGGTGTAGGTGCTGCGAATCGTGTCTTTTTGCTGGAGGATGCTGAAGTAATCATTGGCCACATTCAAAGCGAACGAATTCTGAAACTGGCTGAAGGTCCGCACGGCGTACACCATGTTGCGCTCCGCCTGGGTCACCGCCTCCACCTCGTCGTTGTTGGCGCCGAACCCGCGCCACAGCGGCTGGACGATGCTCCCTGAAATTCTCGAGAACGACACCTCCGGTCTGCCTGAGAAGTAGAACATGATGCTGTTGAGCAGATCCACAGTCATGCGTCCGCCCGTCTTGAAGAGTTGAGTGAACACCAGCCTGCTGTCCACCGTGCTCGACGAACTTTCATGCCCATCGGTGTCGCGATCCCCTTCAAACGTGGCGCCTGCAATGGGGGTGACCGTCGGCCCCGCTGCATTGCGGACGTCGGACAACGTCAGAGCCGTCTTGAAGAGCGTCTCCTTCTGTGTCTGATATTCACGACTGTTGTTCACTGCCACGTCAATGGCCTCGTCGAGCGACAGCGTTCGGCTGTTGGTGCGGAGTCGATCCTCGATCAGTTCCTCCGGAAAGATGGTGGCGGGTTTGCGGCTGGAGTAAGGCGTGTCGATTGTGAAGGCATTGGTGTGACCAAACAGTTGCTGCTCGACCCGTTCGATGTTCCCGTACGCGTTCTTATCCGCCGTGCGCTTGTAGGAAGCGGTGGAGCAACCTGCGGCTAACAAAGCAAGCACGCCTCCCCCAAGCACTACCGGGAGAAGTGTGCACTGCATCCATTTTCGAATAAATCGGCTTAAAATCACCAGCGAAAGAGCCATTGCCCCTTTTGCGACTGAATTGAGTGGAGAAAAATTCACGTTAATAATCCGGCCAAGAATTGAAAAGATTAGGGAAAACCTCCGGCAATGGAAAGCAAAACACTGCACGAGTTATAGGAAGGGGTGCATCTTGACACTGTTCTTGGTTCGACTCCCTCTCCTCCATTCCGAATGGAGGAGAGGGGCGGGGAGAGGAGGTGCTCATCGTTTGGCAGGTTTAGCTAAACACCCCTCTCCCCAACCCTCTTGTATGTTTGTTTTCATCTTCCTTGTTTGGCGGAAGGCCAAACGGGAAGATGGGGCCGCCATCCCCCCGGCCGGGGGGATGGCGGCGGCGCGGGTGTGC
>JAENWC010000520.1 GCA_016650235.1 Terriglobia bacterium | reverse complement strand
TCCTTGCCGATGCTTTCTTCGGAGCCAGCCCCGTCGTCGCGTCGGCCTTGGGCATCCGCTTGGGCGCGACCCCTCGCGGACGCCAACACTCTAACACGCACCCTCAGCCCGAACCGACCAAAGGGGACATTTCTACTTTGCCTTGACAGGGCAAAAAAATGGGCAAAAAATGGTCACAATGGGGTCCACTTTACTCTATACTTGAACGTCCGTGCCGGAAGCGCAAGACGAATGCGGTGGAGCACGAACCATGCCGTCTCTTGGGTGACGCCGTTGCGGGAACTGTCCGCAAGCTAGCGGACACAAAAGATCAGTTCAGCTTTCCCATTCTTTTTCGAGCATGCGCGCGTATTCGCCGGAGGCGAACAGGTCAAACTCAAACTCATCCTTGGAAAGCTCCGGGAACACGGTGGCATGCTGGCGGCACATGTACATGTGGTCCGCGTAGCGGTAGTAGTGGCGGATGAACTCGGAGGAAAGCAGTTCGCGCTCGGGCGCACCGGCGAAGATACAGTTCAGCCCGATGGCGCGCATGAAGATGGCTTTGTAGTCAGCCACGCCCCATTGCTTGAGCTTGGCGACCACCTTGGGCGGCGTATGTTCCACCAGATAGGCGGCAAAACTTTGGAATTGGTAGCCCCGCTCCCGCAGCCCCGCCTCGCCTGACACATGGTCCATGCACTGCTCGATCCACCGCAACAGATCTTTGCCGACATAGAACAGCATTCGCAATTCGCAGTACCGGCCTTCGAGCAGGCGCACTTCCAACTCGTCCTGCGTGAACTCACCGGATGGCAGCAGGCCTTGCAACATGAGGCTGGCCCGGGAGCTCTCCACGAGCCGGCCAGGACCGGCCGCATCCGAAAACGGGTGAAGAATGAGCGGCGGCAGCACCAGGGCGCGTTTCAGGCTGTAAGACCGCGTGAGGTCAGACATGGGCATTCATTCCTTCATCGGACAATTGCTCCCAAATCATTAGCCCCGGCTGTCCTCGACCTGCTACCGGCGCTGCTCCAATAGTACGTCAGCCTCTACGGGTTTGCCATCCCGGAGCACCTTCACCTTCACCTTCTCCCCCACCTTCTTGCTCCGCAGAGCGTAGGTGAAGTCGTGCAGGTTTCCGATCGGCTTGCCCTCCCACTCCACCAATATATCGCCGGCCTTCAGCCCCGCTTTGGCCGCCGGCGAATCGGGCCGCACATCCGAAAATCGTACCCCTGTTGGCAGTTCGGCAAAGTCAGGAATGCTCCCAAAGTAGGGTCCGTAGCCGGAACCCGTCGAGGAGCCCGCCGAAACGGGACGCGCCGGCGCCGGCACACGCACAAACTGCGGGCGTGTCTCTTCGGCGGCCAACCGCGCGGTAAACCGCGAAACAAATTCGAGCAGGTGCGTAGCCGCGCCGCCATCAATCTTGTCCCAGGTATCGCTCGGCTTGTGGTAGTCGCCATGCAGGCCGGAGAAAAAGAAGAGCACCGGCACCTCCTTGGTGGTGAACGAGGTATGGTCGCTGGACCCGTAGCCGGTGGCATCGGAAAACTCAAACTTGAGCGTCGAGGACTTGGCCAGTTCCTCCATCATCGGCTTAAGGGTGGTGCCGGTGCCGAGCCCGCCGACGTATACCTTGTGATCCCTGATACGGCCGATCATATCCATATTGATCATGGCAACGGCCTGCTCGATGGGGTAGCGCGGATGGTTGACGTAGTAGCTGGAACCGAGCAATCCCAACTCCTCCCCGGCAAAGGCCATGAACACGATGCCGCGTTTCGGTTTGGCGCCCGCGCCAAAATAGCGCGCCAGCTCAATCACACCCGACGTGCCGCTGGCATTGTCGTCCGCGCCAAGGTGCGGCGTGCCGGCGAGCGAAGGGGCCATGGAAAACTGCTCGCCCAGCCCGAGATGGTCGTAGTGCGCCCCGATCACGATATGCTCCCCGGTTTCCCCCGGCAGATAGCCCACCACGTTATGAACGGTGCGCATTTCGCGGCGCACATCCACGTGGACGCTCACGGTCAATCCAGGGGATAAGGGAAAGCTTTGCGGATCCAGATCCTTATCAATGGCCGCCTGAATTTCGCGCAGGTTCTTGCCGGAGTCCGCCAGCCATTTTTCGGCCACCTCCGCCTTGATCTGCACAAACGGAATGCCGGCGTTCTTGGGGCCAGCCGTGCGCGCGAACGTTTCCATCTCGTCCGCATCCGAGGAATGGTTACCCACGTCGTTAATGAAAATAACCCCGCGCGCCCCGTGCGCCTTGGCGTTAGAGGCCTTCGAGAAGTATTGCGAATGCTCGGTAAACACCTTACCGGCAAAGACGCTCTTCTCGTCGAACTCCTGCGGTTCATGCCGTAACAGCAGCACAAACTTGTCTTTCACGTCCAAGTGAAAGTAGTCGTCGTAGTTGTACTCGCGCGCCGAGATCCCATAGCCGGCAAAAACAACACTGCCGGAAAAGGCCCCGCTCTCGGAAAAGTTGAACGGCACAAACTCCTTGCCCGCATCCAGGGTCCTGGTCTTACCGGCCTCAACAATCTCCAGCCGGTTGTTCTTACCGAGCTTGGCGTTGGTGGTCACCTCGAAGGCCTGCAAGAAACTCTTGCCCTCCAGCGGCTGCAATCCGGCGGCTTGAAACTGTTTGGCGATATAAGCAGCGGCCTTCTCCATTTCCGGCGTACCAGTGCCGCGCCCTTTCAGATCGCTGGAGGCGAGAAACTTCACATGCTCCACGTAGCGTTTGGAATCAAAGTGAGGCGCGATGACCTCGGCAGCGGTAGCGAGGCCGGTGGCCAGTACGAGGGTGCTCAAAAATCGTTTCATTCTTGTCCTATTTCTGCGGAAACGGAGTACTCAATGTCACCTGGCAACAATGTTCCCCGGCGTTCTTATGCACGCGCTGATAACCAAGCTCGATATCAATCAACTGCTGCAGGCCTTCCCACTTGATGGAGCCCGCAATGCGGCGGCCATTGATGAACAATGTGGGCGTTGAGCCGACATTCAGCGAGCGGCCCTCGGCCAGCGACTTGTCCACTTCGGCCTCGGCCGCCTTACCGGCCACGCAGGCATTGAGCGCTTCCACGTTGAGGGATTTGCTCCTGGCAAACTCGCCGATCTTCTCCTTCACATTGGTCGCGTTGATGGCGGCCTGATTCTCGAACATGTAATCGTGATAGTCCCAGAACAGGGTGGGCTTCTGTTTGAAGATGCAGCGTCCGGCCAGCGCCGCCGGCCTGGCCCACGGGTGAATCTGGGCCAGCGGGAAATCCTTGAAGTACAGACGCACCTCGGTAGGATAGGCCTGCACGAGTTTCTCGCGCAACATCTTGGCCTCTTCGCGGCAGTAGGCGCATTCAAAGTCGCTGAAAATCACCACTACCACAGGCGCCCCGGGTGTTCCGATACTGGGCTGAAAATCGGTTTTCAGCTTGTCCAACTCGGGCTTGAACGGGTGATTCTTCACATCGTAGACAGCCGCCGTAAGAATCTTCTGCCCGTCGTCGGACACAAAGTAGTTCCGATCCTCACTCACACTGCCGAGCGAGGCGCGTACTGAGACTTCCTTAAATCCGGGCACCTGCGAAGGTTTGGGCTCACCCACGACAACGGCCACCTGCGGCCCGTAGGGCACCAGATGCCGCACGTAGTCGGCCATGACCTGCTTGTCGAAAGCGTTCCTCGGCTTGGGCGCGGGGGTTTGCGCCGGCAGGAGGCAGAGTAAGAGGAAAAACATATTCGAGAGTTTCACGGATGCTCCTACATCACCGGGCCAATGCGCCACGGAACGAACTCCTTATGCCCCAGGCGCTCGGCGCAGGTCAGCTCGCCCGCGGCCACGCGGAAGATCAGATCGAAGATCTCGCGGCCCACCCCGTCCACTTGCGCCTGGCCATCGGCAATGCGTCCGGCATTCACATCCATGTTGTCCCTCATCCGCTGATACATGGACGTGTTTGTGGCGATCTTGATTACAGGAATGGTGGGAAATCCGATGGCGCTGCCCCGCCCCGTTGTAAAGGCGATCAGGTTGCATCCGCCGGCGGCCAGCCCGGTGAGCGAGACCGGATCATAGCCCGGCGTATTCATGAAGACGAACCCGGGCCCGTGGATGCGCTCGGCATAATCCACCACTTCCATGAGCGGTGAGGCGCCCGCTTTGGCCACCGCCCCCAGCGACTTTTCCAGAATGTTGGTGAGTCCGCCTTCTTTGTTGCCCGGCGATGGGTTGTCGTCGAAGCTGCCGCCAAAGCGGTTCAAGTACGTCTTGTAGCCGCGCACCATTTCGAGCAGTTTTTCCGCCACGGCGCGATTGCGCGCGCGGCGCACCAGCAGATGCTCGGCCCCAAAGATCTCGGTGGTTTCCGCCAGCACGGACGCCGCGCCGATCTCGGCAAGCATGTCCGAGCAGACACCCAGCGCCGGGTTAGCGGTAATGCCTGAGAATGAATCCGATCCGCCGCAGTTGAGCCCCAGCACCAGCTTGCCGGCTGGTATGGAAACACGCTTTTCCGCCGTGGCGCGCTCCATCATGCCGGCGATGGTCTGGCGCGCCGCCTCCACCGTAGCCGTTGTACCGCCGGAGCTCTGCAGCGTCATCCCCACCAGCCGGTCCGTGCGCGGAGCGCCTTCCCCGAGGTAATGGTCAATCTGGTTCACCTCGCAGCCGAGGCCCAAAATAATCGCGGCGGAAACGTTGGGGTGGTTGAGCACGCCGCCGAGGGTTCGCTGCAACTGTTGTGAGTCCGGGCCAATCGACATGCCGCAGCCTTCCCCGTGCGGGAACGCCACGATCCCATCGACGTGGGTCGGCAGTGTCTGTCCGGCGTAGCTGGCCGCGATCAGCTCAGCAGTATGGGCCGCACAGTTACTGGCCGCCACCACGGCAATGTAATTGCGTGTGCCGGCGCGGCCATCTTCCCGCAGATAGCCTTGGAAGCTGGGACCGCTGGCGGCCTTGGGCAGCGGCAGATCACCGGACGGAAACTGGTATTCGAATGCGATCTCTTCATAGGCCACGTTGTGCGTATGCACGTGGCGGCCGGGCTCGATCCGCACGCGGGCGCGGCCCATCAGTTGGCCATAGCGGATGATAGCGCCGCCGGCGGGTATGTCTTCGAGAGCAACCTTGTGGCCCATCGGGACCGCGTCCAGCAGCGTGATCTCGCGCCCACCCAGCCGTACTTTCTGTCCCGCCGCAAGCGGCACACGCGCCACCGCGATGTTGTCGCGGCCGTGCAAATGAATCACTGCGTTTTCGGCCGTCGGCGGCATGGAGATATCGACGAGACTCATGTGTGGTAGTTGTCCTAAAAATGAACCGTTTCCTTACAGCGTATCAGTTACCGCAGCAGTGTGGTTTCGGTGATCTGCTCGCCATGATGCACGCGAAGCTTGTTCCCCACCGGATGCACCCAGATCCCGGCGTCGTCGCCGGGAATGCGTATCTGCTCCGGCCCGGCCACGTCAATGTAGTTGCCGGGGGCAAGACCGGACAACAGCTTGCCGATGTGTACGTGACCATGGCACTGCGTCCGCACCTTCGTCCCGTTGTAGGCGAGGCCCCAACCGTCGCCCCACAACTCTTTCCCCTTGGCGATGGCCGCCTTCCAGATGCGCGTCTGCAGATCCGGCGGCAACTCATGCATCGGGTGTCCCATGCGCGCATGCGCCCGCGGGAGCGCCAGCCAACGGTTCGGCTTACGCGGGTTGACGTCTTTCAGCAAGAAAACATCCTTGCCTACCGGCTGGCTTTCCGCTTCATTGCACAGACTGCACTCACGCGCCCGCATCGTCTCGGGCCGCGCCGGATCGCAGGCGCACCCGGCCACGTCGGCATCCATGACCACACAAAACGTGACCATACAAAAAGTTAAGAAAAGTGAGGCCACCAGCCTCCGGCTCCGCATTACACTCATTATACTTTGAGTTGGCGCCTTTGAAGAACACGCACAAAATGGAGCCGCATGCCGCGAGCCTGAGTCGCGTGTACCTATGGGGATTGGCGGCGCGGCGAGCGCCCTTTACGCTTCGAATCTTCCTCGTGCTCTTGCTGGCCGGCGTCACGTGGCTCCTCTATTTTTATGGCCTGGACCGCGTGGGCCTGCTCAGCGCCGACGAACCTCGCTATGCCTCCATCGGCCGTGAAATGGCGCGTTCCTCAGACTGGGTGACGCCACGCTTGTGGGGCGAGCCATGGTTTGAAAAACCGGTTCTGCTTTACTGGCTCATCGGCGCAGGATTCCGGCTTGGTCTCCCCGATGAACTCGCCGCCCGGGTTCCGGTCGCGCTGTTCTCGGTCTGCTTCCTGGTGTTCTATTGGTGGTGGCTGAGCCGCCAATTCGACACCCGCATAGCCTCGTATTCGACGCTCATTCTATCCACCTCCGCCGGATGGCTCAGCTTCTCTCAAACCGGCGTGACCGACCTGCCCCTGTCCGCCTCCTTCGCCGCAGCCATGCTGCTGGCCATGCCTTGGGCCACGGGAGGAAGCGCTGCCCGGCTTCCGCTTGCCGGCGCCCTGATGGGCGTCGCGGTGCTGGCCAAAGGCTTGGTGCCGCTGATTCTTGCGGGACCATTGCTTTGGTTTGGGCTGTGGCACCGGCGTCCCCGACATCTGGTTCTTCCCTTTCTGATTGCAGCTACTGTTTCGCTACCTTGGTATCTCCTTTGTTATAAATTGCATGGAAGTACATTCTTCAATGATTTGATTATCAAACAGCACTTCTCGCGCTTTTTTACTAATGAGCTGCAACACGGGCAACCATTCTGGTTCTACCTCCCCGTCCTGGCGGCTGGCCTCTTTCCGTGGACCCCCCTGCTGGGCCTGCTATATTACTTGAAGGACAGCTTCCATCAGGACATTCGCATTCGTTATCTAACCGCATGGTTTGTAATGGGATTTCTGTTCTTCTCGCTGTCCAACAACAAGCTCCCCGGCTATCTTGTTCCGCTACTACCCGCCGCTGCGGCTCTCATCGGGATACACCTCGCGCAAGGATCTATCCGGGTGCGCGCCTGGCTGGCCTCTTGTGCATTGCTCCTCAGCTTGATTCCCGTCATCGGCCTCATCCTGCCCGAAGCCCTGCGCGAGGGCCTTTCCCGCACCACATTCCCCCCCATACAATGGACCTACCCGATTGCCGGACTTGCTGCGGCAGGCCTGATTCTCCGTTGGGGAACCCCGCACCGCGACCGCAGTTTGGCGCTGCTCACCGTGGGTATTCTGTTGGGAGTTCTCTCCATCAAACAGTTCACCTACCCCAGGCTGGACGAGATGGTCTCCGCGCGTGGCATCTGGCGGCGCATCGCGCATCCGGACCAGGTATGCCTGGAAGCTTTGAACCGCACCATCGTCTACGGACTTAACTTCTATTCCGGCACTCCTCTGCCCTTGTGCGAAGACCAACCGCGCCTCATGCGCCTGATCGAGCGCAACGGTGAGGTGGTGATGGAAAAAAACACGGGGCCGGCGGGCAGGGCCGAACGGCTACAATGACACTTTGAGGCAACATTGAAAGTTCGAGAGATCCATTCTCAGAGCCGCTGGACTGGAGGAGAAGAAATGAACGTCAGGTATGCGGTGATCTTTGAAAAGGCCCAGAACAACTGGGCGGCCTACGTCCCGGACTTGCCGGGGTGCATCACAACAGGCAAAACTCTCGAGGAGACGGAGCGCAACATCCGGCAAGCAATCGAGGGACATCTTCTAAGGAACACGCGCAAAACGGAGCTGCCGCCCGCATCGGCAACTCGCGTGTTTCTGGAGAGTTTGGGGGCGCGGACGGCGCCCTTTGCGCTTCAAACCATGCGCGAATTCGGGGATCCGATTCCCGCGCCGACCAGTCTGGCCAAGGAAGTGGAAGTCTCACCGGCTGCTTGAGCAACGAGACCGGCCGCGCGGGCTCCGCTCCGCAGTATGGGTAGTGGGCTACTTTTTTCAAAATCCTCGCACGGGTTGCTCGAACTGAACAGCCTTCGCTACCATAAAAGTTCCCTCTCATGTTTAGATACGAAACCGCCGGAGAGTCGCACGGCCAGTGTCTGGTGGCCACCCTCACAGGTCTGCCCGCGGGCATCCCCATCGCCATCGGCAAGATCAACCGCGAACTGTGGCGCAGGCAGCAGGGCTACGGCCGCGGCGGCCGCATGAAAATCGAGACTGACACCGCGCAGCTTGTTTCCGGCGTGCGTCATTCGGAAACCATCGGCTCGCCCATCGCCATCCTCATCGAGAATCGAGACTGGGATAACTGGACCGAAGCGCTTCCCGTGGAAGACTACGCCGGCAGCCGGGAAAATCGAAAAGAGGTCACACGCCCCCGGCCCGGCCACGCCGACCTTGCCGGCTGCATCAAATACAACTACCCGGAAGCCCGCTACATTCTCGAACGCGCCAGCGCCCGCGAGACTACGGCGCGGGTCGCCGTCGGCGCAATCGCCAAGCAGTTTCTGGCTCCGTTCGGCATCGGGATCCTCAGCCACGTCATCGGCGTCGGTCCGGTCAAACTGAACCGCCTCGCCGCATGGGATGAACTGGTCGCGCTCAGCGAGAAAGAAGAGGTCCTGCTGGGCTGCGTCGATTCCGTCATCGAGCGGCAAATGAAAGAAGCGGTGGATGAGGCCTACAAGACCGGAGACACCATCGGCGGCGTCTTTGAAGTGGTGGCGCGCGGTCTGCCCATCGGGCTCGGCTCACACATCACAATGGATTCGCGCCTGGACGGACGCCTGGCCCAGGCCATCGTCTCGATGCAAGCCGTGAAAGGCGTCGAGATCGGCTTTGCCACGGAAGGCGCCGCCAGTTATGGCTCGAAGGTCCAGGACACCATTCATTACGACAAGCAACGGAGCGCGTTTCACCGCGGAGCCAACCGCGCGGGAGGACTGGAAGGCGGCATGACCAACGGGCAAGACCTGCTGGTGCGCGGTCTCCTCAAACCGATCTCGACGCTCCGCAAGCCGCTGGAATCGGTGGATCTGCCGACGCGCGAACCATCGCAGGCCGCCTATGAGCGCAGCGATGTGTGCGTGGTGCCGGCCGCCGGCGTCATCGGCGAGGCGATGGTGGCCATCGTTCTGGCGCAGGCATTCCTCGAAAAGTTCGGCGGCGATTCCATGGGCGAGACCAGACGGAATTATGATGGTTATTTGGAGCAGGTGAAAAAATTCTGATGGTGTTGCGAATCCGAAAGTATGGAGACCCGGTGCTGGAGGCAAAATGCGATCCGGTGACCGGTTTCAACACAGCGGAGCTGGACGAGCTGGCGGCGAACATGTTTGAAACCATGTACGCGCACAAGGGCGTCGGATTGGCCGCCCCGCAGGTGGGGCTCTCCACGCGCCTCACCGTGATCGACGTCTCGGCGGGCGTAGACGAGTCGCAAAAAATGGTGCTCGTCAATCCCGAGATCCTGCACAAAGAAGGGATCCAAATTGGCGAGGAGGGCTGCCTCAGCGTCCCTGGCTTCCGCGAAGACGTCAAGCGCGCCATGAAGACCACCGTGCGCGCGCAAAACACCAAAGGCGAGACTTTCGAGGTAACAGGAGAGGAACTGCTCGCGCGCGCGTTGCAGCATGAAATCGACCACCTCAACGGCATCCTCTTCCTCAAGCACCTCAGCATGCTCAAGCGGGATCTGATTCGCCGCAAGATCCGGAAGCTGGTGAAGGCTGGCGAGTGGAACTAAGCGCAAAGGGCGCTCGCCCCGAGGCGAGCAGCTCCGTTTTGCGTGTTATACCTAAGAGACTGGCTTTCCTCGGCACGCCAATTTTTGCCGTGCCTGCGCTGGAGGCAGTGGCCTCGGCCGGACATCGTATCGAGGCAGTCTTTACGCAACCGGACCGGCCCAAGGGCCGCGGCAACCAACTCACCGCTTCGCCTGTGAAAGAAGCGGCTCTGCGGTTGCAGCTTCCCGTGCACCAGCCGGAGCGCATACGCGGGCCGGAGAATGTGGAACTTCTGGCTTCGATGCGGCTCGACGCCATGGTAGTAGTGGGTTACGGGCAGATCATTCCGCAATCGATCATTGACCTGGTTCCGCTCGGCATTATCAACGTGCACGCCTCATTGCTTCCGAAGTATCGCGGGGCGGCTCCCATACAGTGGGCCATCGCCAATGGAGAGCAGCGCACCGGCGTCACCACGATGCGGATCAACGCGGGGTTGGACACGGGCGACGTGCTGCAGCAATGGGAAACCGCCATCGGAAGAGAAGAGACTGCGCCGGAACTCAGCATCCGTCTGGCCGGGGCCGGCGCCGGCCTTCTCCTTGAAACTCTACAAGGGCTGGCGGCGGAAACCTTGCAGGCCACCCCGCAAGACCACTCGCAAGCCACCCTCGCCCCGATTCTCAGGAAAGAGGATGGGCTCATCGATTGGCAACGGCCCGCTCATCTCATCCATGCCCGCTTCCGGGGCTTCGTCCCCTGGCCCGGAGCCTACACCAGCTTTCGCGGCCAGACGCTCCAGATTCGCGCCGCCGGCATGATCGGAAATGAACCCACCACGGCTACACCTGGAACAATCGTTGTGAAGGGACGCCGGCTGCTTGTGGCCTGCGGCGACGGCTCCATGCTGGAGATTCTTGCACTGCAACAGGAAGGCCGAAAGCGAGTTTCCGCCGAAGCCTTTCTTAATGGACAACGATTGTTGGAGAATGAAAGACTAGGAGCAACCTGTTAAGTGACTCTTCCGCTCGGCTTCCGCTACGCCTCCATTTATGCTCGTATCCGCAAGGTGAAAAAAGACGATTTGGCACTCATCGTCTCCGATACAACCGCCCACGCCGCGGCGACGTTCACTACAAACCTGGTGCAGGCCGCCCCAGTCCGCCTGGCGCGCAAACACCTCAGAACTTCCCGTGGGACGCTCCGCGCCATCCTGGTCAACGCCGGAAACGCCAACTGCGCCACGCGAACCGGTGATGCGGTGGCGCTGGAAACCTGTCAGGCTCTGGCGGCGCACCTCGGGGTCCCGCTGGACCAGATTCTACCGGCCTCCACCGGCGTCATCGGCGTTGAGATGGACGCGCGCAAGATTGTGCGCGCATTGCCTGGTCTGGTGCGGAGGTTGTCCGAAGACCGGTTTCAGGACGTCGCGGAGGCTATCCTCACCACGGACTTGGTTCCCAAAACCTCGTTCGCGGAAATCTCCGTCCACGGCGGCTCGGTGCGGATCGCCGGCATGACCAAGGGTTCCGGCATGATCCATCCGCGCATGGCCACCACGCTTGGTTTTCTGATGACCGACGCCGCCATCGCGCCGTCCTTCCTCAAACCGATGCTCGCCGCGGTTACCGAACTGAGCTACAACCGCCTCACCGTGGATGGCGACACCTCCACCAACGACATGCTCCTTCTGGCAGCCAACGGGGCCTCCGGCTTGACCCTCGATCCAGAGTCCCGCGAAGGATTCCAGCAGGCCCTCACGCATGTGGCGCAGGACCTGGCCTCGCAGATCGCCAAAGACGGCGAAGGCGCGCGCAAGAGAATCACCATTCAAGTGAGCGGCGCACGCACGGATCAGGACGCCGCGCAGATCGCCCGCGCCATCGCCAACTCGCCGCTTGTGAAAACCGCCATTGCCGGATCGGACGCGAACTGGGGCCGTATCCTGTCGGCCGCGGGGTACTCCGGCGCAACGTTTAATCCTTCCCGCGTCGACATCGCGCTGCAAGGCATGCTCGTTTGCCACGAGGGGCTCGCAGCCGCGTTCTCGGAGGCCACACTCAAAAAGCAGCTCGATGCGCCGGAATGCTTTATCCAATTCCGCATTTCCGGCAAAGGTACAGGCTCGGCCCGGTTCTGGAGTTGCGACCTCACCGAAGGCTACATCAGAATCAACGCGAGCTATCGCACCTGATTTATGCTTGCCCTACTGTATTGCAAAGATGCTGGGCGGGACAGGCAATCCTGCCTGCCCCACTTTTGCAGCATATTGCTTGCCTGCCTGTTCACCGCGCAGGCATGGAGCGCGGAGCTCGATCACGCCCCATGGGACGCCCTCATCCGGAAGCACGTGAACGCGCAGGCTTGTGTCGACTATCGACGATGGAAGGCGGAAGATATCCCGGCGCTGGACACCTATCTGGGCTCGCTCGCGGCTCCCTGGCCCACACACCTTTCCGCACTCGAGCACAAAGCCGCCTCCATCAACGCCTACAACGCCCTGGTGATCCGCTGGATCCTCACACAATATCCAACCAAGAGCATCTGGAAAAGCAAGAAGCCCTTTGCCACGCCGCGTCACATTGTCAATGGAAAGAAAGTATCGCTCGACGATATCGAGAACGGTCTGCGCGATCTGGGCGACCCGCGCGTGCACGCCGTCCTGGTCTGTGCCGCGCGCAGTTGCCCGCCGCTCCGCCGTGAAGCCTACACCGCGGCCCGCCTGGATGAGCAAATGGACTCCAACGCCCGCGCCTGGCTCGCCAACCCCGCATTGAATCGCTTCTTCCCGGACCGCAAGACCGCCGAAATCAGCTCCATCTTCGATTGGTTCAAAGCCGACTTCCAACGCAACGGAGGCACAGTGGAACAGTTCCTGGCCCGCTTTGCTCCGGCGGAGAAGGCTGCGTTTCTCAAACAAGGCAAAGTGAAGCTAAAATACATTGACTACCATTGGGGACTCAACGACACGACCCTCGGCGCGGACTATTCCAAAGCGGGGTTCCTTTGGGACTGGACGCGGAATCGTTAGTTTCCATCATCATCCCCACGCTCAACGAGCAATCCATCATCGAAGGACTGCTGCGCCATCTGACCGGGTTGCATCCTCACGAGATCATCGTCGCCGATGGCGGCTCCATCGACCGCACCCGGGAACTGGCCGCCCCTTACGCATGCGTGATCCAAACCGCTGCCGGCCGCGGACCCCAACTCAACGCCGGCGCGGCGCGCGCGACAGGCGACATTCTGCTGTTCCTACACGCCGACGTCCGCCTGGCTGCATCCGCGCTGCCACAAATCACGCGCGCGCTGCAATCGCCCGCGGTAGCCGGCGGCAACCTGGACATTCACTATGAAGGCGGATGGGAGGCGCGCATCTTTACTTCCGTCAACCGTCTCCGCCGCCACTTCCGCATCTTCTATGGAGACTCCGGCATCTTCTGCCGCCGCGAGGTTTTCCACCACCTCGGCGGCTACCCACCGTGGCCCATCCTGGAAGACTATGCTTTCGCCCGCCGCCTCGCCCGTCATGGCCGCTTGGCTTTGCTCGATGAACCCATCCACGTTTCCTCGCGCCGCTGGCAACAGGCCGGCCTGCTACAAACGCTTTGGCTCTGGTTCTGGATTCAAACGTTGTATCTGGCGGGAGTCTCTCCACACCGGCTCGCCGCCTGGTACCGGCAAGTCCGGTAACCGCAAGATGCGCGGGGCTTATCTCATTGGGGTCAAGGCGACATTCGGCAGCGCGGGCGACAGGAGGCCCGCGTTCGCAAACAAGCGCGAGAGTTGGGATTCAGGCTGGTTGCCAAGGAGGCGCCACCGCTTGAACCACATGGCCCTGGAGGGCACTCCGAAGGTAGTTCATTAGACCGAAGTTCTTGGGCCGTATTTGAGCAAGTCTTGGCAGAGCAATGGCTTAGCGAAATTTGAAGATGGCGTTGCTGCCTACGGGGGCGGATTAGTAATCGAGCCGAAGGGTGACACCGAGCAGGTCGAAGGCTCGCTG
>JAENWC010000519.1 GCA_016650235.1 Terriglobia bacterium | reverse complement strand
TACAACACGCATGAGCGCGTGAGAAAAGTGGCCCAGGAGTGCAAGGAAGTGCGCGAGGGCGTTGGCCCGGATGGCGACTGGTGCATCGACTTCCACCAGCGCTTTGACTATGCCGATGCCGTCCGCGCCTGCCGGTTAATCGAAGAATATGAGCCGTACTTTGTGGAAGACCCGGTTCGCGACGAGCACGCGCACCAGGACATCCCCAAGCTGCGCCAGATGACCACCGTCCCGCTCACGCACGGCGAGGAATGGGGGCAGCGCTGGGACTTCAACAGGCTGGTCGAGAACCATGACATCGACTATATCCGCGCGACGCTCCCCAATGTCGGCGGCATTACCGAGATGATGAAGGTCGCCGCCATCTGCGAAACGCACGCCGTCGGCATCATTCCCCATTTCACCGGGCCCATCGCCACCGCCGCCCTCGTCAATTGCCTGTCCACCTTCTCAGGCCCCGTCATCATGGAGTACAACTACGGTGGCCGCCCCATCCCGCACCTGCCCCAGTGCCTCGACTTCAAGGATGGAAAAGCGTACCGCAACGACAGGCCCGGCCTGGGCGTTACGGCCGACATGAAACTGCTCACCAAGACCGGTGAGATCACCGAGCCGGGACGCCGCAACGTGTTCATCCGTCCCGACGGCTCCCTCACTCATTGGTAGACTAGTCAGTTCCATGAGAAATACGATTGCCATCCTGCTCTGCTTAAGTACGCTCCAGGCGCAGACTCCAGCCGACCGCCCCATTGCCGGGTTCCAGCCGGAATCGGCGCGCCGCCAGGCGGATCTCGAGGCGCGCTTCGACAAGGCCCTCAACCGCCAGAATTTCGGGCAGTGGATGAAGCGCCTGTCGGCGCGGCCCCACCATGTCGGCTCACCGGGAAGCCGCGCGGCGGCGGAATTTATCGCGGAGCAGTTCAAGAGTTGGGGTTATGAGACGACAATCGAAACCGTCTATCCATTGTTTCCGACTCCTAAGACGCGGCTCCTCGAAATGATCGCGCCGGAGCGGTTCACCGCGAAGATCGAGGAGACATCCGTCGAGGGAGACGAGACGAGCCGGATCAAGGAAGGAAACCTGCCCGTCTACAACGCCTATTCCACCGACGGTGACGTCACTGGAGATCTGGTGTATGTGAACTATGGCGTTCCGGACGACTACACCAAACTGAAGGAGATGGGCATCGACGTGCGCGGTAAGCTGGTGCTGGCGCGCTACGGAGGATCCTGGCGCGGGATCAAACCCAAGGTGGCCGCCGAGAACGGCGCCATCGGTTGTCTCATCTACTCGGACCCGCGCGACGACGGTTTCTTTCGCGGAGACGTGTACCCGAAGGGCGCATATCGCCCGTCACAAAGCGCCCAACGCGGAAGCGTGATGGACATGCCGGTGTATCCCGGTGATCCGCTCACGCCGGGCAAGCCCGCGCTCGACCCCAACCGTGCGCCTGATCCGAAACAGGCGGCCACGGTCACCAAAATCCCGGTCATGCCCATCTCCTACGGCGACGCCGAGCCGTTGCTGCGCGCCCTCGGCGGTCCGGTGGCTCCTGAATCCTGGCGCGGCGCGTTGCCTCTCACCTACCACATCGGACCCGGCCCGGCGAAAGTTCATCTGAAGCTCGAGTTCGATTGGAAACTCGCGCCCGCCTACAATGTGGTTGCGAAAATGACGGGCTCCGAAAAGCCCGATCAGTGGGTCCTGCGCGGCAACCATCACGATGGTTGGAACTTCGGCGCCGCCGATCCGTTGTCCGGCATGGTCGCCGTCATGGAAGAGGCGCGCGTGATTGCGGAATTGGCTCGGGCCGGCTGGCGGCCCAAGCGCACTCTCATCTTCCTGGCCTGGGATGGCGAAGAACCAGCCCTGCTGGGTTCCACCGAATGGGCCGAACATCACGCCGATGAATTGCAGCGCAACGCGGTTGCCTACATCAACTCCGACGGCACCGGCCGCGGGTTCCTGCGTGTGAGCGGAACCTCCGCGCTGGAACTGTTCTCCCAGCAGACGGCGCGCGACATCACTGATCCGCAAACGGCGGCGCCGGTGCTCGATCGCTATCTCGCTTCGCGCCGCGTGGCCGGCCAGGAAGCGGAGTTCCGGATTGCCCCGCTCGGCTCAGGCTCCGACTACACCGTCTTCCAACATCATTTGGGCATTCCCAGCCTGGACATCGGATTCGGCGGAGAAGGCGGCGGTGGCTCGTACCACTCCATTTACGATTCCTATGATCACTACGTCCGGTTTATCGATCCCGATTTCCAGTACGTGAGGGCCACCGCGCAACTCGGCGGGCGCATGCTGCTGCGCCTGGCCAACGCGGACTGGTTGCCGTTCCGCGCGGATGCCACCGCGCGCGCCGTGCGGCTCTGGTCCAACGAGGTAATCAAGCTGGCCGATGACATGCGGGCGCAAACCAAAAAGCAAAACGAGTGGATCTCCAGCGGCGCTCTGAAACTGGCCGCCGATCCAAGGAAGACCTATGTGGTTCCGGAACCCAAGGAAGAGGTTCCGCATCTCAATTTCGCTCCTTTGCAGAATGCCGTTACGCGGCTGGAGGCGGCCGCGGCGGCGCTGACTCTAGTGGACCCGGCCAAACTGAACCCCACAAAACTTGCGGCGCTGGAAAATGCGCTGCGTCTGGCGGAGCAGAAGTTTCTGCGCAACGACGGGTTGCCGCGCCGCCCCTGGTTCCGTCACATGCTTCACGCCCCTGGCTTCTACACCGGCTACGGCGTAAAAACGCTGCCCGGGGTACGCGAAGCCATCGAACAGCGCCTGTGGAAAGAAGCCGGCGAGCAAATCGGCTTCACCGCATTCGCGATAACCGCATATGCCGATTGGCTCAATTCCGCTGCCCTGGAGACAAAGCAATGATCCATCAATACCGTAACTTCCTATTCCTTCTCGCCAGCATCTTGCCGGCGCAAACGTATGATCTGCTGCTGCGCGGCGGCCATGTGATTGACCCGGCCAACGGCGTAACAGCGGTGCGCGATGTCGCCATCACCGGTAACACCATCGCCCGTGTGGCTGCGGACATTCCCGTTGCAGAGGCGAAGAAGGTGATCGAACTGCGCGGACAATACGTGGTTCCCGGGCTCATCGATCTGCACATGCACGTGTTCGGCTACTCAGGCGCGCTGGATCCGGACGAGGCCGCCTTTCCCACCGGTGCAACCACCATCGTGGACGCCGGCGGAGCCGGATACCGCACCTTCGATAACTTCAAACGGACCGTGATCGACAAAGCCGCTACCCGCGTTCTTGCTTTGGTCAACATCGCCGGTAATGGGATGATTGGATCCGCATCCGAGGACAACGTGGCCGACATGCTCCCGGACAAGACCGCCGAAGTGATTCGGCGTTATCCGGATCAGATTGTTGGAATCAAGGTGGCGCACTTCGGCCATCCGGGCTGGGACGCGCTCAAGCGCGCTGTGGAGGCGGGACGGCTGGCGAATGTGCCCATCATGGTGGACGACAAGATTTTCACCAATGCCGGCCGGACGTCGCGGGAAAAGCTGCTGGATGTGATGCGCCCGGGCGATATGCACACGCACATGTACAACGATAGGCAGGTGGAGATCGTCAGCCGCTTCAACGGCAAGGTGGAGGAGTATGCGATCGAGGCGCGCCGGCGGGGAGTGTTGTTCGATCTGGGCCATGGCGGAGGCAGTTTCCTGTGGCCGGTGGCGGTGGCCGCCGCGCGGCAGGGATTCTGGCCCGACACCATCAGCACGGACCTGCACACATCCAGCATCCTGGGGGCGCAATCGGACATGCCGAACTGCATGTCGAAGATGATGCTGCTCGGCATGACACTGGACGAAGCGGTGCGGCGTTCCACCGAGGCGCCCGCGCGCGCCATCCGGCGCTTTCCTGAGATCGGGACACTGGGCCAGGGCCGCGTCGCCGACATCGCCGTGCTCAACCTGCGTGAAGGTGTGTTCGCGTTCAAGGATGCGTGGGGCAAGAAGATGCTGGGGCAGAAGCGATTGGAATGCGTGTTGACGGTAAGGAACGGGCGCGTGGTGTATCAGCGCGAGCTGCCTCAGGCGACGTCCGCGCAACCGGTCTACGATCTGCTCATCCGCGCATCCAGCGGCGACCTGGCGATTGCGGGCGGAAAGATCGCGCGCACCGGCAGCGGGATTTCCGCCGCTTCCGCGCGTCAGGTAATCGACGCCACCGGGTATCAGGTCAAGCCCGGCTTGACGGCTCCCGTGACCGCGAAGAATCGCCAATATTACGCTTACACGCACGGCATTACAACTATCGCCCCATCCCGTCCCGCGGCGGACCTGCGGGAAGGCGCCCCCGCTGATGTGACATTGTGGGCAGGCGAGAGGTGCATCCTCACCGTACACAACGGAAGAGTGGTGTGGGACGCCGAAGGCCTGGCGGCGATGGATTCCCGATTGACCGGCCCGTACAGCAACTTCAAGTAGCCGCACAAACGGACCCGTTGCAGCGCTCCGGGGGAAGGCGGATTAAGGAGCGACGCAAAAATCAACCGACGTCGCGCTACCGGATGAATCGTTCGAGCCTGCGCCGAGCGTGATGCGGGTGTTGGCGTCGAATCCTCCAACTCCAAGACAGGGATGCGTCCGGTCAGGCAATGCCTCGGGAAGACGGACGTTGATCTGATACAGGCCGACTTGGCCGGGAACCAGGCCAACGAACTCAGGGACAACCCATTGCTCGACGGGGGCCCAGATAACGGGGCGTGCCGGGAAAGCGGGCGGCGCCTCGAGGCGATGGTGGATCACGAGTTTATAAAGTGGTGGGTCGATTCGCCCGGCTTTGCCCGACGACCTCCGGGCACCAGTGAGCCGTCGGGGTGGGTAACGAGCGGGTAGCAAAATGCCGATCCCACGAGGACGGTGTCGCACGCGTTGAGGAAGTGCGGGTTTGAGGAGACGACCACAACGGGGAATTCCTGGCCGGGAACTCCATTCACTTCGATCACCAAGATGACCGTGCGCGCCGGCCCCGGGCACTCGTTCGGGATAGCCCCCGTGATGATGCAGGTGGGCTCCGTTGGGAATTGAACCATGATCTCAGTCAACGGGCAAGCTGGAGCGACTCGGCCGGCACACCAGTCGTAGGAGCGGACGCGGTAGATGGGCAGGCGATCGGGATAATTCGGAATGCTGCTGCGAACCCGAGTGGCGACGGCGTCATGCACTTGCAGGCCGCTCACGAACAGAGTGGTGACTTGACCGGAAGCGATCACTTCGGAGTCCGGCACTTTGTAGCCGGTCGAAACGATTCGATTGGGCGACTGCGCGAGCAGAGAGGCCGCTGTGGCCGCGAGAAATGCAGCCAGCGCTCGATATTTGGGTTCGATCATCGCTTCAAAGCCGTCGTGGCTGGGACTGTGGCAAGCAGTTTAAACCGGGTCCCGGCCCATTCGTAGAAGTAGGAGGCACAGTCCTTCTCCTGGTTCTCGGGGCAGCCGCGCACGATCAGGAGTCCGCTGTGGATCTTGTAGGTCAGGGGTGTCGCTGTAAGGTGCTCCAGGCGGTACTTGCCTTCGTAAAGGAAGCCTGGAAGCAACCCGAGCGTGTTGAATGGGCCATCGTGCACCGTCCCGTTCCTTGTGTCTATCAGCGCCATGGACCGGCATGTGGCCCCGCACTCCCATTCCGCAATGGTGAAGTGGCCGGCAAAGTTGGTGCCCGCCTTCGCCCCTTCCTTGATCTTCTCGCGCCGTATGGGATCCTTCTCCGAGCGCAGGTAGGGAGTAACCGGCTTTCCAGGGTTGACCCTGGCTACGCGAAACCGTTCGAAAGTGGGTAGTTGTTGGGATTGGCCGAGCGAGGCCAGCGCCAACAGGAGCAATGCGGAACGCATGAAACCATCTTACAGCCCAAGGAACCGGCGCGTCTGGTCCCACATGTGCTCCACCTGATCGGTCAACTCATGGCCGGAATCGAGCAACTGCAGCTCTACGTGGGGATTGCGTCGCTGGAATTCCACCGAAGCCGTATGGGGGACCACATCGTCCTGCAGCCCGTGGAAAATCAAACAGGGTTGGGGAACCGATGGGAAATCCGGGTGCGCGGGAGCATCCTCCATCATGCGGTAGCTGAGCCGCTGCTCCGCATTCACGCCGTAGTGGAAGACGCTCAGGTAGCCGGTTTGCCGCCAGGCATCCACCTCTTGGGGCGTGGTCCGTTCACCCCAGCGGCGGACGAAATCGAAAGCGGGCGCCATGAGAACCACCTTTTGCGTTTCCCGGTGCCGCGCCGCATACAGAGCCGCCAGATAGCCGCCCATGCTCGAACCGATCAGTGACACAGGATGGCCGGCGGCGGTGCGCTCGATGACGGCGAGTTGCCCGGAGAGAGTGAGATTCTCAAAATCGCCTCCGTCCAGATGCGGCACTGCCAGGTGATGGCCCAGCGCTGCAAACCGCTCCGCGAAAAAGCAGGCCTTCCCTGAAGCCGGGCTGGAT
>JAENWC010000518.1 GCA_016650235.1 Terriglobia bacterium | reverse complement strand
TATAAGGCGAAGTATGGCCGCAGCTCCCCGCTGGAAGAGGCTCGGCTGAAGGCTGAGCGAGCCAATACGGCGTTCCGTGAGGAAGCCACGCCCAAAGGGGCATTGTCTGCCAATACCTGGGTCGACCAATGGTATAAGGCGAAGTATGGCCGCAGCTCCCCGCTGGAAGAGGCTCGGCTAAAAGCTGAGCGGGCCAATACGGCGTTCCGTGAGGAAGTCGCGCCCAAAGGGGCATTGTCTGCCGATACATGGGTCGACCAACGGTATAAGGCGAAGTATGGCCGCATCTCCCCGCTGGAAGAGGCTCGGCTGAAGGCTGCGAGTAAGGTAAGGTGACCGCCGGGTCGATTTGCACTATTGAAAGGCCGGGTGGGGAGAGGTCGTTCCCACCCGGGGCGTCTTTAGCCATTACTTGTTCTAAAGTACTAGTATTACTAGTAATTTGCCTTAAGAAAGCGTGATACATTATTCGCGGCCCCTCCACTATTGTCAGTAATCGATAGAGAAAGCAATAGTCGCTTGAGTGGCTCTGCGTGAATGCGCTGATCCCCTTGGGCGGGAAAGGGCCAACGCAGATGCGGAAGCCAATGGGAGCGGACCTGAGCAGATCCGTGGAGAAAATGGCGCCCGGTGTGGCGCAGAGCCAAATGGCGCCTCGGCCGGCGGGCGCCTGGCAGCGGATGATCCAAGGAATCAGGGATGGGGATCCAACCTGCCCGGAAGAGTTTCTCGCCAGTTACTCACGCGGCGTTATGGTTCTCTTCAAGCATCACCTAGGCCCACTCGGCCTGGACCGTCTGATAGAGGAAACTATGAGCGGCGCGCTGTCTGAGATCCGGCAGGGGCGGATCGATTCGCCTGCCTCCCTGGTAGTTTTTTTCCGCCAAATTCTGGCGCGGCAACAAACCCCCGCGATGGCAAAAACGCCGGGCGGTAATGGATGTGCTCCCGTCCCAGGACCGATAGACAGGGCGCGCATCCGCCGCAAAGCAGACCTCTTGACCATCAGCTTGCGCCAGTACAGCAACCGGGACCGCGAGATTCTGACGCGGCTGTTCGTGGAGGGAGAACCCGAGGACAGGCTGCTGGAAGAGTACGGGGTTTCCAAAGAGGAGTTTACGCGACTTAAACGAATTCTGTACGATTCAGCATCGCGCGGTGAGCCCCAGCGGAAGGGGGCTTCGCATGCGGCGAGGTTGATTCGCTCGGCGGCGAGTGGACTATAGAGGCCATTTCAAACCACCGGCATACGAAGGGCAGCCCGACTTGCGCCTCATTCCCAACATAGATGGCGTGGAAGTGTGGCGGATTATGCTCGTCGAAGAAAATACATGCGGGTCATGATGCCAAAGAAACGGCTGACTTCTGGCATTTGCCTCCATCCTGCCACGCCGTCTCACATCCGAAGCGGGCTACATCCGCCCTTTGGCGGATCAGATTCTCTTGCGGGCCTAGCGCGCCAAATGGGCAATTGCACATCGCATATGCAGGCTGGTGTGGAAGCTGTTGCATGAAGGAGTCGGTTACGAAGAAAAAGGTCCAGCCGTCAACGTGGTACCCGCGGCTTAAGTGGGTACACTGGAATCGGAGGACCTAATGTCCGAACGCAAAGACTCTACCCAATTAAGAGAACCACCTTCCAAACTCGGCGCCAACACTCAGGTGTTAACCCGCGGCTACGATGCGAGGCTCTCGCTCGGATCGGCCCGGCCCGCTGTCTTCCGCTCTTCCACTTACGTATTCCATAGCCCCGAGGCCGCCGAACGTGCCTTCGCCATCGCCAGCGGCAAGTCCCAGCGCGCCGAAGGGGAGCCGATCGATCTGATCTATGCGCGCATCAACCACCCCAATGCCGAGATTGTCGAGGATCATCTCGTGCCGCTCGAGATTGGCGCCGAGGCCGCGGCTGTCTTCAATTCGGGTATGGCCGCCATCATGACCGCGCTGCTGACCTTCGCAAAACCCGGAGACAGCATCGTCTATACCGTGCCGGTGTACGGCGGCACTCAGCATCTCATGCATCAGTTTCTCGAGCCGTTCGGCATCAAGGGCATTCCTGTCGTGGCCGGCCGCACCGAAGAGTTGGAGGCGTCCATCGCCAATGCGCCCAATCTCCGCATCGTTTTCATTGAAACTCCAGCCAATCCCACCATGCAGATGTCCGACATTGCACTCGCCGCCCACCGCGCACATCAGCGCGACCCCGGCGTCCTCGTCATGGTGGACAATACCTTTCTTGGACCCGCCTTCCAGCATCCCCTCTCCCTGGGCGCGGACTTGGTCCTCTACTCGGCCACAAAGTACCTGTCCGGCTTCAGCGATATGCTCGCCGGCGCAGCCATAGCCCGCGACCAATCCATCATCGGCCTCATGAAGGCGCGCCGCATCATCTTTGGGAACATTCTGCCCCCGGATGAGTGCTGGCTGCTCGATTCCCGCCTGCCTACCCTCACCCTCCGCATGAACCGCGCCAGCAAGAACGCGCAGCGCATCGCCGAGCACCTCTCCAGGCACAAGAAGGTGAAGCGAACTTATTATCCGAGCCTGTTTCAGGAACCCGAACAGATACGCATCCGCGATGCCCAGTGCGACTTTCCAGGCGCGCTGTTTTCCCTCGACCTCGAAGGCGGCAAGCGCGCCGCGTTTGACTTCCTCCGGCACCTGCAAATCGGCCGCGACGCCGTTTCCCTCGGTGGCGTTGAAACGCTCGCCTGCCACCCGAAGACCACCACTCACTCGCCGTTGTCCGACATAGAACTGGATACGGCTGGAATCACAGACGGGCTGGTGCGAATCTCGGTAGGGATTGAAGATTGGCGCGACTTGCTCGCAGACTTCCAACGCGCCCTGGATAAACTCTAAGAATGACAAGCGCAAAAGAACGAAGGAAGCATGTTGTTTGAACGCGCTACCCGAAAATCCTTGGACGAGATCGACCGCGACCTGCGGGAATCGGCGGCCCGCAATCAGTTCGGCGTGCAAACAAGTCCTCGAAGCTAGCGGGGCGTTCTCGACAGTCCTGCCATGCCGTATTTCCGTTTACGGTTCAGAGAACAATTACAGGATTGCCACCGTTTTGCCGACAGCGCTGGTGACCTTTTTTGAGGGCAAAGGGCTTGAGAAGGTTGCACGGGAGGTCGAGCAGGTATTAATCAAGATGATTGAGGACACGGTATAACCTGCTTGGATAAGCTGTAGAATGGCTTAGGTTCGAAGGAGGCTCCATGCTCAGGTTCCCACTTTCCCTCTGTCTCTTGTCCATCGGTTTGACCGCCGCGGAACCATCGAAAATTCCGCCCGTCAAATTCACCGAAACGCTTCTGGACAACGGCCTGCGTGTGATCATCGCCGAGGATCATTACGCCCCGATCTTCGGAATCGCCGTCAGCTATGCCGTCGGCTCCAAGGATGAGCGCGCCGGCCGGACCGGCTTTGCCCACCTGTTCGAACACATGATGTTCAAGGGATCGGAGAACGTGGGAGCCGGCGAGCATTTCTACCTCATCTATAACAACGGCGGCGGTATGAACGGCACCACAAACACGGACCGTACTTTGTACTTTGAAGTCCTGCCCAAGAACCAGATCGACCTCGCCCTGTTCCTCGAAGCCGACCGCATGCGAAGCCTCGACATTACCAAGGAGAACCTTGATAACCAGCGGCAAGCCGTCAAGGAGGAGCGCCGCCTGCGCCTCGATAATCAGCCCTACGGACAGACCAATGAGCGCATCACCGAACTGGCCTACGAGAATTTCGCCTACAAGCATTCCGTCATCGGATCCATGGCCGATCTGGACGCCGCCTCGGTGGAAGACGTGAGCCGGTTTTTCAAGACCTACTATGCGCCCAACAATGCTGTCCTTGCCCTGGTTGGAGATCTGAACACCAAAGAGACGTTGGAAAAGGTGAAGAAGAACTTCGGCGGCATTCCCAAACAGGAAGCCCCCAAGCCGGTTGATCTTTCCGAGAAACCCCAGACCGCCGAAAGGCGCGAGCGGATCGAGGATCGTCTGGCGCGGCTGGCCCGCGTCGACGTTGCCTACAAGATTCCCCCGGCCTCCTCCAAGGATGTGGCCTCGCTCCAAGTGATGAGTTCCATACTCGGCCAAGGTGAAAGTTCGCGGCTCTATCAGAAGCTGGTGAAGGAAAAAGAGGTCGCTGTCCAGATGGGAGCCTTTGTTAATGATCGTATGGGCCCGGGTGTCTATCGCATCGTTGCCATTGTGCGGCCAGGCAAGTCGCCCGAAGAGGTGGAGAGCCTCATCAGCGAAGAGATTGCCAAACTCCACGGCGAACCGGTTACAGAGAAGGAACTGCGGCGCGCCCGCAGTTCCATCCGGCGGGGGGCCGTCGGGTCGCGCCAAAGCGCACTCGGCAGGGCCATCCGGCTGGCTGATGACGCGGTGCTATTCAATGATCCCGGCCGTATCAACACCGAGGCCGAGCAGCTCATGCAGGTGAGCGCGGCCGAGATTCAGGCCGCCGTCAGGTCCCACCTCAACGCCGCCAACCGGACCGTAATCGTGACAGTGCCGGCCGCCAAGCCGGCCGCGGCCAGATGACAAGGAGTTGAACATGCCCAGAATAAGCCTGATTGCGATCCTTGGGGTTGCCGCGCTCTGCCTGCACGCGCAGGAAGGCCAGGAACTCACCACTCTCAAGGGAGTGGTGAGGAAAGGCCGCGCACCCGTCTCAAACGATGTGCTCCGCGTGAAGCTGCCCGCCACTGTGGAAACCAAACTCAAAAATGGGCTCTCCGTGGTTGTCCTCGAAGACCACCGCGCCCCTACCGTGTCCCTCGAACTCTCCATTCCCGCCTCGCCTTTGGCCGATCCCCCCGCTTTGCCCGGCTTGGCGGACGCGACTGCGGACATGCTCCGGCTCGGCACGAAAACGTATAATTCCCGCCAGATCGTCGAGGCGCTCGCCGAAATGGGAGCCTCGTTGAACACGCAAGCCGGATCTGCTTCGCGCTATACACGCATCACTGTCAGCACCCTTGTCGAGAATCTCGATGCCGTCCTGGAACTGCTTGCGGGCGTTCTGCTCCAGCCCGCCTTCCCGCAAGAGGAACTCGACAAGTGGAAGGCGCGCCAGTTGAGCGCCTTGCAACAGATGCGCACGCAACCGCAGTTTCTCGCCAATGAGCGCATGTACCAGATTCTGTATCCGGAGGACGCGCGGCGCCTGACCGCGCCCACACCCGATTCCGTGAAGAACCTGACGCGACAGCATCTGGTGGACTATTACGCCGCCCACTACACTCCGCTCGGCAGCGTGGCCGGCGTGGCTGGCGATGTCACCTCCAAACAGATCACCGGGAAACTGGAGAAGTACCTCGGCGCATGGAAGGGGCCGGAGGTCGAGTCACCGAAGCTGGCCTTGCACGCGCCCATCGAGAAAGGTAAAGTGGTGCTCATCCACAGGCCGGGTTCCGTGCAAACCTACTTGATGGTGGCTAACCGCGCCATTGATCGCACCAGTCCGGACTATTACGCCAGCGCTGTGATGAACCGCGTCCTGGGACAGGGCCCGGCCGCGCGCCTGTTCCGCAACCTGCGGGAAGAGAAGGG
>JAENWC010000517.1 GCA_016650235.1 Terriglobia bacterium | reverse complement strand
CTTCCGGCTTCCATCCCTGGCGCTGGAAGTCGACGATGTCGGACTGCATGAACACAGCGCAGCCGTAGCCGAAGCTGGGATAGCCTTTCGCGGCGAAGGCAATGTCGGCAAAAGCCTCCACCGGATGCCCGAATTAGGCGGAGACTCCGAACGTGGGGTCTTTCCTATCCAATTGGCCTGATGATAACAGGGGTCTTTACAGATTGGGGCGGAATGCTCAAACGCGTCATCGTACTGGCGGCAGGAAGTGCGTGAAGAGCCGCCTGCGGGCCGATGGGTGTATCTGTATCGTCAAAAAGTTCGGCGGCAAATGCCACTCGCTGTTGGGGCGTGAAGACCATACCGAGATGATAGTCGGCAATTTGCTCGTAGCTTAGCTCGACGAGCCACATGTCGCCATCCACGACCACACCCTTCGGCAACCTGAGCAGATCGTATGTCCGATCAATCAGAGGGTAACTGGGATGGCCGCCCCGAGTTCCATGAAGAGAAAGTGTGTCAGGGCTTGCCTTCAATTGGGCGGCGACCTTACGAGTTGCCCATAGTCCGCTCACGGCAGCGTTGACCGGCGAATCCCATGAAACGACCAGCCGAAGAGTCGGCTTTTTCGCTTTGTTATACCAGTCTTTTGGGATTGGGACCATCACCCGCGCTAGTTCCCCAGGGCCTTCGAGCAGGCCTTGCCAAAGCAAGACTGCCCTGTCTGAAATTGGCTTCATAAGTCTCTCAATGCTGGCCTTTCCGCGCCCGAGGCTGCGGTCAGCGAGAGTTTTCACAACACCACTGAGTCCATGTGGTATCGCAGTCAACGCCAAGAACGCCTTCACGGTAACCGCGTATGGGCGCGCCCCAGAGAGACACACCTTCTGGAGATTATGAATCGCAAATGCCGTTTCACGAGCGAGAACAGGGGCAGCAAAAGAAGTTCCACAGCGGTCCTCCCACAGACCCGTTGCGGTCAATCCGAAAACGCCTAGCCCCGGCGCAAATTGCATAGTGGAGGATGCATTTCCTCCATGCGCAGAGAAGTCAGGCTTTGGCGACTCGCATAGCCCAGGGCCGACCCGCGCAAATGGACTTGGCCAACCCAAGTTGGTGGCAAGACCGCCAGGCACGAGTCGCCCGACATATGATCCGCAGGTAAGAGAATTGAAGCTACGTGCCCATGCGCCCAACCGCCAATTCGGATCAGTATAGTTGCTTGGGTAAGGATCTGCCGGGGCAACGCCCTCGGGTGAGTTGCCGGACGAAACAACGACGAGGATATCATCGCGGAAAATCAAATTGTCCAAATCCTGCACAAGGATCAGGTTTTCGCGTCTCTTCGTCGCATCTAGCTCATCCAGAGGGCGGGTGTCGAAACTGAGGTTAAAGACTCGAACATCGGGAGCAGTTTGAACTACCGTTTGGATAGCGGGCACTACACTCTTGTCATCGATTTTGTTGATCGCCGTCGCTACCAAAGCGTCGTAGTAGCGGCAAGTTCCTTGGGGATTCGTGGGCATCCCGTCCTCAGTTTCGACGTCTCCGAAAACTATCCGGGAGGCAACGAATGAACCATGATCCCCGACCGCCTGCCCATAAGAATCGCTGGCGACGAACGCTCCCCTTCGAAACGGCGCGAGAATCCCATGATTGGAGGGAACCCCAGTATCAAGGATCGCAACGGTTGGCAGCTTTGTGACGTCGGTCTGGGCGGGCAGGGCCTTCACCTCTGAGGGTTTGCTTGGATTACGGCCCTTCGTGGCGAATACAAATGACGTCAGCGGAGAATGCAGGGTCTGAATGGAATAGAAACTCTTGGCGATCGCGCGAAGGCCCTCAGGGCTGAGACGACCCCGAGCCCAGAACCTTCCAGAGAAGTCCGTACCGATACCGGTTATGCCTTCCTTTCGATCAGGCTTCAGGACACTGCTAATCGCTCTCAACAAGACTTCAATATCAGATCGGCTAAGAAGCGGCTGGAACTCTACGACGGCGTCGACCGCAACATGAGATCGAAGAGAGCGAACCCAGTCTTCGTTGAGGCGCAATTCGCTGGGGATGATCCCGAAGCTATCGAGGCTGGCCCAACGCGCTTGTTCGCGCGCGCCGACTTCGTCCAAACGCTGGGTAGTAGCTACTAACTGTTTGACTCGCTCTGGCTCGATATGGACAACCGCGCTCCCGTCCGCAGTCACCTCAACTAAATCCATACCGAGCCGACGAAAGACTCTGGAATCATCCTCGTCGAAGCGGACTTGGCTCGAAATAACCCCATCCTTCGCAAGGCGCTTATTGGTCGACTGTTTCGCAATACTTGGGACCGCCTTTGCGAGCACGAAGTAGTGCCGATCAGAGAGCGGATCGTGGGAGGCCGTCAGCGCCGTTCGGACCGATTCCAGAGCAGCCACTATGCGCTTGCCCTTCGCGGCCCAATCGATTCCGTGATACTGGGGAAACCTGCCGCCACCTTCCCGCTCGCCACGGGACAACTCGTGCTGCTCGTTCAAATAGAACGTAACGGGCGTGACTTTTTCAGTAGACGGCATGCAGTTTCTCAAAGATCGCGGAGCGCGGCCCGGCGGGCCGCGTCTTCGACTGCTTTTTCAATATCTGCATAGCTCTGAAGCCGAGAGGTATTTGCCAATAGCATCTTCGTTAGTGGAACGTTGAACGACTTGGCCTTCGTGCGTGTGAAGCGAGTCACCTCCACCTTCGTCGGAGCAGAAAACCGCAATGCAAGGTCGAAGCGCCGCCAGAGAGCGTCGTCAAGACTACCTGGCAGGTTCGAAGTGGCCACAACGAAGCCGGGAATCTGCGAAAGTTCGAGTTCCTGCATCAACGCGATGACAATGCGATCCAACTCTCCGACGTCGCTTGGGCTCCCTCGGCGCTTTCCCAACGCATCGATTTCATCAAACAACAGAACGCAGCAGGCCGATTCCGCAAACTGGAATAGCTGCCGCAAGTGTGTAGCCGTTTGGCCGAGGTAAGAACCTACCACCGCATCGAATCGGACAACATACAAAGGCAGTGCGAGGGAATTTGCGAGCGCCAATGCGGTTAGCGTTTTGCCGCACCCGGGAGGGCCATGAAAAATAAGCTTTGAGCGCCGGCGAATGCCGCAGGCTCGCAACTGACCCTGTCCACGGAATTCCCGAACGAGGTCGTCCAAGATGCGCCGCGTCCCGGTTCGCAAGACTACGTCATCCAGCCTGACAGCACCGGTTCTTTCCGACAGAGCACCACTAAGCAACGAAGCCGTTCCGTTCATTGAGGCGTGGGCCGATCGTTCTACAACACTCTGGGCACCGTTCTGTGCGAGGGCACCTTGGAGCAGTTGAGCTGCCGTTGTATGCCCCTTTCGTTCCTCATCGGCTGCTATGACAGACGCCAGACGCGCCGCAGAGTCCAAATCTTTTTGCGCCAGCGCCCTAAACAATTTCGAAAGCTGTTCGATGGTCGGCATATGTTCGATCTTCAAGTGTACGGCTTCTCATGGGCCGATTGCTCGGATCGATCAGCCATTAACCGGCAACCTCCATGTTCAAGTACCAAACCGGCAGATCTCTGATGTCCGCACCAAAAAACCCTGCGGGTCCACGCAAGATGCTGAACTTACTCCTAACATCTTGTAAACATTCGGGCACAGGAGGTCTGAAAATTAAAACCCGAGCCAGGCTCGATATCTGGCTCGGGTATGTTCAGTCCGGGGCCCCGGACACCGGTAAACGATACATGGAACGCTGCGCTCAGTCGTCAGCACAAGCACCCCGTCCTGACCCAGGACACACATTTCGACGCCGTGCAAGACATCGAGCCGTCTGGTAATCTGAATTCCGTCTAATCGCCGCTGGCGTGAATGCGCGGCGGAGCTGGGCGGGAGGCCGCCAGCGCGCTTAACGTCACGTGGATCTGCGGGAGCACGCCGTCGGGATGCTCGTCGTGCTGGGCCAGGTCGGCCAGGCGCTCTTTGAGCATTTGGCGGCGCAGGCGATCCTCGAAATCCTTCAGCTTCTGGTCGATACCCAAGAGCTTCTTCTTTTTGGCTACCATATCCTCGCGGTAGCGCTTGAGGAAGTAGCCGATGGTCTCAACGCGAATTTTGATGGAGCCGGTCGGCTTGTTCTCGTCGATGTCCTTGAAGCAGAAATACGGCGTGCCGGAATGCTCGACGATCTCCTCAACTACGGTGTAGATGGGAGCGTCGTGACCGCACTTGAAGCTGGATAGCTCCAGCGCGATCAGGTTCGGATGCCGCGCGACGTACTTGGCGGCCCACACCTTGCGTGAGGTGTTTTCCGAATAGCTGTTCTTCCACACATCCGAGATGGACATGGGGTCAGGCAGTTCGCCCGACAGCACTTCATCGCCAAAGAGCCGCCATATGATGTCGTCATCGATGGGCAGGGCATCTTGCGGAAATATGGGATAGCCGAGCTTTTGGAACTCTTCGAGAATTTCGTGATTCACGCCGGGGTCGTTGTGATAGGGACGGCCCAGCAGCACCACGCCGAGGCGGTCTTCCCGTTCGAGCTGTTCCAGCACTTCCCTGCCCTGCCCGCGCAGAGTGACGTTATTGAAATAGTCGAGCGCCTTATAACCCTCGCGGCAGGCGCGCGCATTCTCCTCCGGCGAAAGGCCGAGGATGTCCTGGAACTGCTCCCACATCTGCCGTTCGAGGATCTCGGGCTTGCCGATGTTGACGAAGGTATCCAGGAACAGGATGCCCTTTTCGGCAAACAGGTTGCCTTCCTTGGTGAAGGCGGCCTTCACAGCTTCCGGTGTTGCGGCGACGGTGGGGCAGGAGCGCGTCCCCTGCACACCGGTCAAGTCGCTGGTGAGGCAGTCGATCATCGGGAAAAAGATGATGTCGAGCTTTTTCTTCTCGTGGTGGGTGTGCAGAAGATTGTGCACGTGCGGAATGCCGAGCTTGGACGGGAAGCAAGGATCGATGGATCCACGCTTGGCGCCGGACTTGTAGAGTTCTTCGCTGGTGAAGTCGGACCAGACCAGATTCTCGGGCTTAAGGCCGAGCGCGGCAAAGTAGCCGTTGAAGACCGGAGCCTGCGAGTACATGTTCAGCACGCGCGGCATGCCGATGCGGAGGCTCGCGCGGCCCTTGATGAGTTCGGCACGGCGCTTTTGCGAGGCGGTGATTTGGAGCTTGGGCAGAGGGTCGGCCACGTTCGGCGCATCGGGAATGCGGAAGACCTGCTTGGCGGCGATCTCCACTAGATTCGGATTGGCTTTCTTGATGGTATCCAGCGAGCCTTTGATCTGGCGCATATCGCTAATGTCTTCCACGGTGCCTTTTTCACAAGTGGCGATGATGAGCCGCTGCGCATTGGCGGCCAAGGGGACTTTAGTCTTGGAGGGGCGGTAGCCGTTCTCATTGAGCGTCGAGGTGGTCACGTCAATGAAGGTCCGGAGGCACTTGTTTTTGCAGAAGTAGCAGCGCGTGGCTTCCGAGCGCGTCGTGGTGTACTCAATCTCCTGCACGGCCTTGAGGCCGATGAAGGTGGTCTGGCGGCCGTTGTCCCAGAGGCGTCCGGCTTCGAGCGCGCAACCGATTGCCCCGGCCTCGCCGCAATGCTCGTGCACGATCACCTCGGCTTGCAGGTCCTTGCCCTTGAAGCGCGACTCGATGAAGTCCACTTGCGATTTGACGGCGGCCAAATTGTACTGCGTCCCGCCTTGCAGCAGGAACCTGGTGCCGAGCGCGGAAATATTTGGGATCTGCGAAACGTAGAGCCAGATGTTCTTCGGCAGCACGTTGCAAAGTCCGGCCATGATCTCTTCCGGCT
>JAENWC010000516.1 GCA_016650235.1 Terriglobia bacterium | reverse complement strand
TTTACCACGCGGTGGCCGAGCTGAAGCAGTCCGCTGCAAAGATCCGGCCGGGCGCTGTGGTGGCGCGCCGGTAGCCGCCATGCGGAAGCTGTTGCTTCTTGCGATGCTGCTATGCGCCTTCGCCGCGGGTCAGCCGGCGGACCAGGCCGTCGAGGAGATTCTCTCCTACTCCATCAACTGGCCGAGCGGGTTGAGCTTGGGTGAGGCGCAACTTGCTTCCCAGCCGTCCGGAGCCGGCCGCGCGTTTCACTTGTCACTGCAGGCCTCCATGCCAGGTTTTCCCATCCAGGACGACTACCGGTCCCGCATCGGCGCAGACTACTGCTCGATGGAATTCGAGAAAGAAAGTCTGCATGGGAAGCGCAAGGCCAGCGAGAAGTCGACGTTTAATTCTTCCACAGGCGCCATGACGCGGGAGACCTCTTCCGGCGGCGGCAAAAGGGAGACACAAGTGGGCGCCTGCGCGCGGGACGCCCTCGCATTCCTCTACTTTCTGCGCCGGGAGTTGGCGCAAGGCCGCATCCCTCCCGCCCAGGTCATCTATTTCGGGTCGCCCTATGACGTCAAGCTGCAGTATGCCGGCGTGCAGCGAATCCCGAGCGGAGACGAAATGCTCGACACCGAACAGATGACGGTGACTATCAAAGGGCCGGCTTCCGAGGTAAGCTTTGAAATCTACTTCGCTCGCGACCCGGCGCGTACGCCTGTGCTGGTGAAGTTGCCGCTGCCGGTGGGAACGTTCTCCATGGAGCTGCTGCGCTAGCGATGCGTGTTGCCTGCTTCACACCCCTGCCGCCTTGCCCCAGCGGCATCGCGGACTACTCGGCGGCATTGATCGAGCCTCTTTCCCGGCTTTGCCAGCTCCAAGTATTCCCTCGGGATGGCCGTTTTGATCCGGCTGCGTTTGACCTGGCTTTGTACCAGATCGGCAACAACCCATACCACGCCGGCGCTTACCAGCAGGCGCTCGAAACGCCCGGCGTTGTGGTGCTGCATGAAGCCAATCTGCATCATCTGATCGCCGAAATCACCATCCGGCGCGGCGACTGGGACGGTTATCTGCGTGAAGTGGAACACGACGGCGGCGCCGCGGCGCTCGAGTTCGCGCAGAGCGTAAGGCGCCTGGAGGTGGGCCCGGACTACGACGGTGTTCCGATGCTGGGGCGATTGATGCAGTCGGCGCGCGGGGTGATCGCACACAGCGACTTTGTTTTGGCGGCGGCCAGGGCGGCCGGTTTTCAGGGGCCCACGGCGCGCATCCCGCATGGGGCCTGGGTTGGCGCCGGTGCCCCCATGCCGGATCGCATCGGATTCCGGCGCAAGCTGGGCATCGATGAGAGCACACCGCTGATTGGCATCTTCGGGCATCTCAAACCTTATAAGCGAATCGCCGAATCTCTGCGCGCCTTCCGCCGGCTGGTGCGCCTGAACGGACGCGTGCGCCTGATTCTGGTGGGCGAACCGCATCAGGAGTTGCGTTTGGATTCGATGATACGAAGTCTGGACTTGAGCGCCGCGGTGCGCCTGGTCGGGCGGACGGAGATCGAAGACTTCACCGGCTATCTGTCGGCTTGCGACATCGTATTGAACCTGCGCTATCCCACGGTGGGGGAAACCTCGGGTACGCTGCTGCGCGCCATGAGCCTCGGCAAGGCGGTGCTGGTGAGCGACGTGGGAGCCTTTAGCGAGTTTCCCGATCAGGCTTGCCTCAAAGTGCCGGTGGGCGCCGGAGAAGAGGACATCCTCTTTGAGTATCTGCAGTTGCTGGTGGAGCGGCCGGACCTGGAAGCGGCGCTGGGCCGGCAGGCGCAGGCATGGGTGGAGAGAGACTGCGGTTGGTCGAGCGCAGCCGCGCACTACCACTCCTTCCTACGGTCAGTGGCGGAGGGAACTGAGTGGACGCAACCCGCGCGCGTCTCCGAGATGGCGGTAGTCGAAACGGTTGCCGTCGACCCCGGCTATATTCGCGGCTGGGCCGGGGCGGCCCCCGCCGGGCAAAGCTATGTCGAGACCCATATCACGCGGTTGTCGAAAACGCTCGAGCTGATCCCCAAGGGTACAGCGGAGGATCGCATCCTGGAGATGGGCGCCTATATGCAGATCACTCCAGCGCTGCGGCAAAAACTCGGCTACGGCGAGGTGCGAGGCTGCTACTACGGCCCTGCGGGCCGCGTGGAGCACAAAGAAGCGGTCTCAGCCGATGGGGAACGTTTCTGCTGCGCGATTGATCTTTTCGACGCCGAGAAAGATGTCTTCCCGTACGAGGATGGTTATTTCTCCGCTGTGTTGTGTTGCGAGTTGATCGAACATCTGCCGTCCGATCCGATGCACATGATGTCGGAGATCAACCGGGTTCTCAAGGATGACGGCTATCTGCTGATCACCACGCCGAACATCGGCTCGCTGCGGGCCATCTCCGCAATCCTACAGGGATATCATCCAGGGTTCTTCCCCGCCTATCTGCGTCCACCCGAAGACGGCGTGTACACCGACGCGCGGCACAATCGCGAGTACACGCCCAAGGAGATCCACACTCTGCTCTCCGATGCCGGCTTTCGCGTGGAGAGGCTGGAGACCGGTCCGTTTCTCGCAGAACCGAAGCCGGAACTTCTATGGGTGGAGGATATGCTCCATCGATTCCGTATGCCGGCGGATCTGCGCGGGGATGGCATCTACATCCTCGGGCAAAAGACGGGACCGGTGGGGCAGCGCTACCCGGCTTGGCTGTATTCATGAGGTTGTATTCATGAGCGCCGGATTCCTACAGACGGAAATCTCCAGCCAGGGGCTCCTGGTGGAAGTCCATTTCAATCTGGAAAACCGGTCGGAGCAAACTTGGAAGCCGGAAGAGGGCTTTTGCGTCGGGTGGCAATTGTTTGATCCCGCCACCTCATTGTTCATCGCGGAAGGCGAGTGGCAGCCGCTCAAGACGCAGCTTGGCAGAGGGCAGCGCGAGCGGTTCTCCGTTCCCATTGCCATGCCGGGCGAACCAGGCCGTTATCACGTCTACGTCTCTGCTCGCGACCGCGGTGGCTGGCATTATGAAAAGGAGTGGCCCTTTCTCCTGGTGGAAGTCAGCGTTGCGGGAGAAATGGTCCAGTCGAGTTCCGTGGAACCGGTCACTCGGGGGAGCCTGCGCCGGCGCGGCAGCTTGCGCAAGATCGCGAAGGCCTTTTCTGAACCCGTTTCCACGCTTTGGCGGAACCGCCGTCTCATCGGATCTCTCACTAAGCGCGATATCGCAGGCCGCTACCGCGGGTCCGCGGGCGATCTGCTTTGGGCATTGCTGCACCCGCTGCTGTTGATGCTGACGTACTTCTTCGTTTTCGGGATCGTGCTGCAAGCGCGTTTTGGGCAGGACCCGAGCCGGTCCGGGTTCGTGCTCTACTTCCTGGCTGGCATGCTGCCATGGCTGCCCTTCAGCGACGCCGTGGCGCGCGCCCCCGGCATTGTTTGGGAGAACAGGAATTTTGTGAAAAAGCTGGTCTTCCCGGTGGAGATCCTGCCGGTGAATCCGGTGTTGGCCGCCCTCGTGGGAGAGGTGTTCGCACTGCTCGTATTTCTTGTGTTGCTAGTGCTGGCGCGCGGCGGGATTCCATGGACAGTGGCATGGTTGCCAATCCTGGTGGCGCCGCAACTGATGCTGACGCTGGCGGTGTGCTGGACGCTATCCGCTTTGGGTGTTTACCTGCGGGACTTGGGGCAAATGATTGGGTTCGTTTTGACCGTGGTCTTTTTCCTGACCCCGATCTGCTATCCGGAAGCATCTCTTCCGGCCTCCGCCATTCCCTTCCTATCGAAAAGCCCCATCTTCTTGCTGGTGCGGGAATACAGAGGAATACTGTTGGAGGCCCGCTCTCCCGAGCCGGGCCCCCTTTTGTTGCTTTACCTGGGCACCGGATTAGCCTGTCTGGCGGCGTATGCCTGGTTCACACGATTGAAGCGCAGCTTCGCAGATGTGATTTAGCCCAAAGGCAGCCGCACGCTGCTAATAGCGCGGACGACGGTCTCCGCCGCCGCCACCGCCACCGCCGCTGCCGCGATTGAAACCACCGCCGCCACGGCCGCCACGGCCACCGCCGCCGCCAGGGCCACCCGGGTTCATCGGACGCGCTTCATTCACAACCAAAGCCCGGCCCATGAACTCCTTGCCATTGCAGACTCGGACGGCCAGTTCGCCATCCTCGTCCTTGCTGATGTCGACGAAACCAAAACCGCGAGGTTCCCCCGAAAACTTGTCCTTGACCACCGTCACTAAGTCTGCCTGGATACCAGCTTGAGAAAACCAGTCCTGCAGATCCATTTCAGTCGCTTTAAAGGGGAGGTTCCCCACGTACAGCCTCATCGTTGCTCCTTTGCCGGTGCACTCTGGCACTCCGGACACTCGACTTGTACACGTTCACACAAAAAAATGGAGGTGGTCAACATTGGGGCTCGGGGGAAAAGAGAATCCTCGATCACAGGGGGGGCCTATCTCGCACTTTCAAGTGTTGCCTACATATTGCCAGAGGTTTGAATGTTTTGTCAAAGAAAAAGATGAAGAAAAAATATGATGTACGCCTTTTATTCGCCCAGCCGGGCGGCGGGGTGCGCATAGACGGTGTAGGCGAGCCAAGTGGGATCGCCCGCTTCGCGCGCCTTCTTCCGCGCCAGTTTGACAGCCTGGGACACCTTCTTCCCGGCCAATAATTGCCGGTAGAATTCCTCGACAAAAGTACGCGCCAGCCCGTCGGTCACCTGCCACAAAGTACCAATGAAGAGGCCTGCGCCGGTGTGCAGGAAGCTATCGGCGAAGCCGCCGATGCCGGTTAATTTATGGCCGGCTCTCGCGCTTTGGCAGGCGTTGAGAACCACGATGGGCCGCGTTCCATCCACGGCTTTGAGATTTGCAAAACTCTTCACCACCTTCGCGCTGATGCGGGCGGGAATATAGTTCCCGCCGTCCACGCGACCTTCCAGGAGAAGCTCACCGCCGGCCAATTTCTTTCCCTCCGCTTCGGCATGGCAGGCAAAATGAAGCACATCGAATCCGCCGGGAGTCTCCAGCAGCGCCTGCACCACCATGGGCTGCGGTTCCACGGGCTTAGCCTTGAGCCGCCTGGCAAGAAAACTTTCCTCCTCTTGCGCGCCAGCCAGTTTGAGATCGGCGAGCGGGTAGTTGGGAACCACGGTCCGCACGCGATCCTTCCCGACCCGCAACCGGTCCGGCGGGAGATCCACATCCAGGAGCCAGCGAACCATGCCCAGTTGTCCCAGAAACATGATCTCCTTGCCAAGCGGCTTTCCTGGTTCCTTCAGGTGGACGATTTCCCAGGGGATAAAGGGTTCCGAGGAGAGCACGACGATCCCGTCGAGGCTCTTGTAGTGATCCCAGAGTATCTGCCGCAGCTTTTCGGGAAACAGTTGCTCAAACAGGTCCGCGCCACTGGCGCGCAACTGCGCTTCAAAAGCGGCAGCGTCCTCGCGCGAGCTCACCCATCGTTGTTCGATCTCCTCATAGAGACGGGAAACATACTCCGAGGCGCTGGTAAGGATGGGATCAGAGCGATGTACCGTCCATTGGGCCGCCGCTGGTGAAAAGAACTGGAACTGATACCGGATCTCATTTCCGTTCTTTTGCTCCATGATCCATAAGAGGTGTTCAAAGGGGGTGGAGGGAGGGGCTTGGGCCTGCTTCTCCACTTGCACCCTGCGCGCGCTTTCGGCAACGCCACCCACCACGGCAGGGCAAAGAAGAATCGTCGCGATGGCCACCGGTCCCTGCCGCGCGATCACGTAGACTTCGCCTTGTCCCACGTGCGTGGGGCGCACATCGAACACCAGTACGGCGTCCTGGCCCGGCTCGGGCACTGGAATTTCGGCGCGATCATCCCCCACTGTTTCAAACTCCGCCTTGGGAACCACTTGAACGGTCAACAGCCGTTTCGGATCGGCCCTTCCGCTGGCTACGCCGCCCGCCTTGCCGGCCACAGGTTGCAATTGGTCCCGGGAGACCACGACCTCGATGGATGCGGCTTTACCCATCTGTATCTGACTGGGCATGGAAGCGCGGAACCGGCACTCGACAGATTTTGGAGTGTGCACGGGCTTGGCAAAGGCCGGTTTCGTGCGCCGATTCAAAACCTTATCGTTCAGAATCTTATCGAGGGATCTCATCGCATGCGCTCTGGCGGGACCCATCAGCGCGGCAAACGGCGGGAAGGCTTCCCCTTGGCTCGCGATGACGCCAACCGGCGCGCCCCTGTCAAATACGACGGCCCGCCTCAACTGGTGCCCTGTCACACTGGCGAGACTGATTTGGCCCGACGCATCGCCTTCGTTCAACCACAGGGCCTCGAAGAGATGCACGCCTGCGCCGGGCTTGCCCGCAATGCTGAGAATCTCCTCGCCTGCCAGGGCGTAATGTATGGACCCGCCATTGTGTTCGCGTTCGAGGATGGCGTAGCTGGGGACATGCCGCATCACCAGCTTCACGGCTTCCTTGTGTTTGGTGCCTTTGGGGAGAAACAGAATGTCTGTGTCCACCATGGCCGGCACGAGTTGAGAAAATTCGGACGCCGATGGCTGCAACCAGCGGGCCAGCGCGTGCACCACCTCCGGTCTCACAAAGTAGACCGTGTGATAGACGTTCGGGGTCTTGCCGAAGTCGTAACAATCGGTCATCCAGGAAGCCGGGCCGGGGTCAAACGCCGTCACGGAGGAGCTGCTGACCACCAGGTCGTTCGGCTCGCCCATCACCCGATCCATGACGCCGCCGGCTAGCGCCAACAGAAGCTTCTTCGGCAACTCTCCGGGCAACCCTTCCTCTATCCGCGGCTGGAACTCGGCGGAGATGGCAAAGTATTGCGTCGCGCCGGGCCCCGGCTGGTTCGGCTGGGTTTGGTTCAGGGCGGTTATGAAGCCGCCATCCGGGGTCATGGCCGCCAGACCCGGCGCGGTTTGGCTCGAGACCGATTGCGTGGCCAGACATTTCACAAAAGCACCCACCGATTGCACTGCTTCTTTCAGCACTATTGATGCTGCGGCGGCTTGAGGAAACAGGGTCATCGCGCGGCAGCCTGCTACCACAAGGTTCGTGTACAGATCGAGTAGCTGATGCCAGTTGTCCGGTCTGGCGAGCTCAGTGCCGGAGTTAGGACATGCCACAAAGACTGCGCGCCTCATCTTGGGTTGATAGGCCGAGATGGGAAGCAGTTGCTCCACCAGACTGCGGAACACCAGCCCGCCGCGGCTGAATGCGACCACGTCTATGGCAGGAGGATGGGCCGGACACAATTGACGCAATTGATCCAACAGGTGGCTGGCGTTGAGCAGCGGATCTTCGCTCAGCGTGGGATGGTCGTATCCCAGGAGGAAATCGTAGTTGGATTTTGCGGTCTCGATCCATTCCTTGCCCCACGGCGTGACACACATGCCGCCGAAGCTGCCTACGGTTGAGCTGAAAGTTCCGTGAAGGAAAAGCAGAATCCGGGCCGGCCGGTTGTTCACGGCAGCTCCCAGGCGAGGCAAGTCCGCCATGCGCCACTGTTCCGGATCAGTACCGGTGATCCGCACCAGCCCTTTGCGAACATTTCTTTCGAGATATTGAATCGCTCCGCCCACCACCATCCGGGCGGCGAATTTGTAGACGTGGACAATCACGTCATCCCAGACCAGATCGGCGAGCCAGCTTCTCCTGGAATCCGCCGGCGTGGTACGGGGCTTACCGCCCACCTCTACACGGAACCGCAACGTCCTGATGGGGGCCGCGCGCAACGGGCCGCGCTCGGTCTCTTGTGTTTCCGCTTTCGATGGAAAGTTCCAGCTCAGCACCCCATCCTGCTCAAGAAGCAGAACGGCATCCTCGTGAGCCGCCACGACTAGCTCGAAGTCAACTGTCCTGGTGGCCGCTGCTGGTTTCCGCGCGCCAAGCTGAGGGCCCGGCGGCGGCGGTTGCAGCACTACCTGATCGGCCAGCGTCATCTCCTGAGCGGCCAACGCATCCAGCAAACCGGCCACCGCGGGGGCGCTTTTGCCGGGCGGCAATCGGACCGGGCCTCTTGGCAATGGCGTCTTTCGACCGCGCGTTGCAGTGGCCAGCGAGTAGCCTTTTGGCAATGAGATGGTGAGCCCGCTCGGCCGGACAACGGTTGGCATAAGATCCTCCTATCCACAGAATATTGCGGGACGGGCGGAAAGGATGTGGTGGTGATGGAGTATCCGGCCGTCCGGAATCGTGTAACGGATTGATGCGACAGGTGTTACGAGGTAGAAGAAAAAACAGGGACGGCTGTGAACGGGTTTGGGGACACGGGTGGCGTGCGCAAATGGAGTAGGAGTAGCGGGGCGCTAGGCGATCTCCTTTTCGCGCAAGGCACCTTCGAGAGAATCCTTGCGGCAGCCAGGGGGTTGCGGAGCGTTGTTGCAAGTCGATCTTGACTGCGTGACCGCAATGAGGCTGAGGGCGAGGGAATGGAACTGTTTGGTAGTTCGTTTTGCAAGAGCAATGATTTCAGTAGCTTTCACCAGTGCGGGGAGCCCGCCTTGGAAGAGTGGTTTCGGGAGCAGGTTTTGCACGACGCGGTTGGTTTTGGAGATTCCGAAGCTGGCGCAGTGAGCAGACTGGTTGCGGGAGTAGGTAGCGTTCGAGGCGATCAAACTCTTTTTCGCATGCCGGGTCAAAGAGAGGATCGATGCGGTAGATGGCCCCGGGCATCGCGGAGGAGTTGGTGGAAGAGCGAGCTCTATTCTAGAGTGGGCCTACGGGCCGGACTTGAGTTTTAGAGCACCAGGTCTCCGGGAAGAAGGCGCACGACACTCGACTCGTCGCCGCCATGCGGGCTACTCTTCGCCCGCACCCCTCTCGTGCGCCGAATCGGGCGCGTTCACGGAAGGGAGCCAGCGGGCCAACTCCTTCTTGACCGTGGCGTACTCGGATTTGGAAGCCAGGTTGGTCCATTCCATCCCGTCCATTTGATGGTCGTAGAGTTCTTCGCCGCCATCGCTGTAGCGGGTGTAGCGGAAACGCTCGCTGCGTATCGAATGGTTATTGCGGTTGAAAGTAGTGACGGCCGGCTGGTCCCAGGCCGCCTGCGCATTACCCAGCAGCGGCAGGAGGGAGTTGCCTTCCAGTTCTTTGCGCGCCGGCAGGCCGCACAACTGAGTCAGGGTCGGATAGATGTCCATCGTGCTCACGGGCCGGCGGCAACTCGCGCCGGCTTTGGTCAACCCGGGCGAGATCACGGCGAACACGTTGCGCGTAGCCTCCTCCCATAAACTGAACTTGCGCCAATGGAGTTTTTCGCCGAGGTGCCAGCCATGATCGCTCCAAAGAACGACGGTCGTGTTCTTGGCCAGCGGACTCCTGTCGAAGCCATCCACGAGGCGGCCGAGCGTTTCATCCATAAAGGCGATGGAGGCGAGGTAGCCTTGCACGGCCTGCTTCCATTGCTTGTGATCGATCACCTTCTTGTGGTCGCCATCGGGCTTGGCGAACTTCACGCCGATGGGCGGCACGTCGTCCAGATCATCGTCCTTCACGCGCGGCAGCGTGATCTTTTCGAGGGGGTACATGTCGAAGTATTTCGGCGGGACATACCAGGGCAGATGCGGCCGGAAGAGGCCGCAGGCCAGGAACAGCGGCTGGGACTGGGGCTTGTTCATCTCCTGAATGGCCCAGTCGACCACTTTGTAGTCACCCATGTCCTTGTCGGGCATGCGCACGGGGCCCCAGTCAAACTGGGCCGTGTTGGGGATTCCGTTGAGGGGCCGCCCGTCCGGCATGGGATCAGGCGGCTTGTTCATCGTCTGGCTCGGAAAGTACTCGTTCCAACTTTCCTTGTCCGGATATGAGCCGTGATAGATCTTGCCTCCGCCCACAGCGCGGTAACCGTTGGCCATGAAGTGTTGCGGCATGGTGACGGCGTTCTTGAGCACCGGCGATTTCCGCATCGGCTGGCCGTTGTCGTAAATGCCCGAGGTGGACGGGCGAATGCCGGTCAAGAGAGCGGCGCGCGACGGGTTGCACAGCGGCGCGGCGCAATGCGCGTTGGTGAATAGAACGCCTCGGCCGGCCAGCCGGTCCAGGTTCGGGGTGCGCGCGTCGGGATGCCCGCCGAGGCAACTAACCCAGTCGTTCAGATCGTCCACCGCGATGAACAGGATATTCTGTTTGCGCTGTTGCGAGGAAAGGATGGCCGGAGCGGCCAACGCCGAGGCTCCGAGTGTGCCGAGAAATTGCCGTCGTTGCATAGATCCTCTCACGCTACTTTATATCAACGCGGACGGCCTTGCTGGACGCCTTTCCCGCGTGCACCAGAAGTTCGCGCTCGCCGCTGCTGATCCCGGCGGGAATGCTGATGTTGACCTGGTAGAGTCCAACGAAGCCGGGCGCGAGTCCGGCGAATTGCACGGGGCAGGAAACCCCATCGATGGTGACGGTGGGCGTGGTCAGCGCGTTGGCCAGGGGACCCGAAGGCCCGGCGCTTCCCGAGGCGGGTGCGTGAGTGACAGCCCCGAGGCCGGCAACGTAGAAATAGACAAACTCGCCCGGTTCAAGAGGCCGTTGCGAGGTGACCAGCGTGTGATCCCGGTTTCGAACCACGATGGCGGCGGAACCATCGGTGGTGAACACGCCGGGTTGCGCGGCGAGCAGCGAGACATCGAGCGGTACGCTGGAAAGGCTCTCGCGCGTTAGGATGATGCTGGCCCTCTCGCCGGTGGTCTCCCAGGGAATCTGTATGTTCACCTGTTCGGTTCCATTCGCGTTGGCGACGGCGTAGAGTGGCGCATCGCGGCCATTCACGCTCACCACAAGTCCGGCGAGCGACCGCGGAAGTGGGATGGAGGCAGCGGAGGTGATGCCCGCGCCCGCGGTAATGCCGGTGGCGAACACGGTAACAGCCGAGCCCGCTACCGCGCCGGATTCAAAGCTGGCCGCATTGGCAGCCGCCGTGGCCGCCGGACGCTCGGCGGGCGCTTGCGTCGCTTCCATGCGATAGACGCGCCCTCCGCGATAGTCGGTCAGGTAGAGTTCGCCGGCCTCGTCTTCCCCGAACGTGGAAAGCCCGAGCCCGCTTTCCAGAAGAAGCCGGTTGCGAAACTGCCCCGCCTCATTGCGCAATCCCCAAATGCGGCCGCTATTGTAGTCGCCGTAAATATAGGTTCCCGTCAGCGATGGATACTGCCGGCCCCGGTAGACATATCCGCCCGTAACGGAGACATCGCCCCGGTTGCGCGTGTCGTATTCGAGCACCGGCAGGACCAGCCCCGCCGTGCTACAGCCGCTAAGAAAGCACAGCAGCCCTTCCATCAAACGCCACCCATAGTTCTCTCCGCCGCGGCTGCCGGCCGGGGTGTAGTTGATCTCCTCGGCGCGATTCTGGCCGACGTCGCCGATCCACAGATCACCCGTTGCGCGGTCAAAGCTGAAGCGCCAGGGGTTGCGCAGCCCGGTGGCCCAGATCTCGGGCAGGTAGCGCGGGTCGGCTGCAAAGGGATTGTCCGGGGGAACGCGATAAGGGGCTTGGCCGGATTCGACATCGATCCGGAGCATCTTGCCGAGCCATGACCGGTTGTTCTGCGCGTTGTTCTGCGGATCTCCGCCGCTGCCGCCGTCACCGAACCCGATCCATAAGAACCCATCGGGGGCGAATCGCAACTGGCCGCCATTGTGGTTGCTGAAGGGCTGCGCCTGCGTGAGGATAATCTGTTCACTCAGCGGATCGGCCACGCCGGCGCCGGCTGAAAGATGATAGCGGGCAACGATGGTGGCGCCGCAGTTGGGGCTGGTGTAGTTGACGTAGAAGTAGCGCTTGGACGTGAATCCGGGAGGAAAGGCGAGCCCCAACAGACCGCATTCGCCGCTGCTCCGCGTCTTGGTTTGGATATCGAGCAAAGGGGCGGCCAGCAACTGGCTGTTCTGAAAAACGCGGATGATCCCATTCTGCTGCACAAAGAAGGATCGCCCGGAACCGTCGGCGGCATGTTGTATATCGGTGACGTTCCGCAGCCCGGCGGCGATTTCGGTCAAGCGGATTTCGGGCTGTTGGGCGGTGGCCAACTTGGCGGCCAATGCCAATGCGAATGCATAGCGCATGGTGAACCCCTTACCGCAGTGTGTTACTTTACTCATTTCACCATGAAGCACGCTCAATGGCTATTCGCGATATCCCTGATGGCGGTTTTCGCCGCTGAACGTCCTGTGCCTGCGCCCGGAATCCCGGTCCCCGCGGCCGACCGCGCCGAGCTGGAATCGGGACTCAATAGATTGAACGAGGCGATCACCCCCCTCATTGCAAAGCACGGCGCGCGCAGTTTGGTTGTGGCCGATATTCGCATCTATCATGACGCGGTCCGATACGCGCTCACCTATAACGAGTTTCTGAAAGCGGAAGAGATTCCGCGCGCCAGGAAACTACTCGAGCAGGGCCTGGAGCGCGCCCACCAGTTGGCGGAGGGCCGCACGCCCTGGGCCAGCCAGACCGGGCTGCTGGCGCGCGGCTACGTTTCCAAAATCGATGACAGCGTGCAGCCATACGGACTGATCATTCCCGCGAATTGGCGTCCGGATTCCGCGCGCCAATGGCGGCTGGATATCTGGTTCCGAGGACGGTCGGAAACCGTCATGGAGGCCAATTTCCTCAACGACCGCCAAACCAAACCAGGGGAGTTCAACCCGCCGGACACCATCGTCCTGCACGTGTACGGCCGCTTCTGCAACGCGAATAAGTTTGCCGGCGAGGTGGATACGTTCGAGGCGTTGGAGGCCGTCAAGAAGCAATACCGCATCGATCCGAATCGGATCTCGGTGCGCGGCTTCAGCATGGGCGGGGCCGCGGTCTGGCACCTGGCCACGCATTACGCCGGGCTGTGGGCGGCAGCGGCGCCCGGCGCTGGATTCTCCGAGACAGCCGAGTTCCTGAAAGTGTTCCAGAACGAGGTGGTGCAGCCCACCTGGTGGGAGCAGAAGCTCTGGCATCTTTACGACGCTACCGATTACGCGGTGAATTTTTTCAATTTGCCCGTCGTGGCTTACAGCGGCGAGATCGACAAGCAGATGCAGGCGGCCACTGTGATGGCTCGCGAGATGGACAAAGAAGGGATCCGGCTTAAACACATCATCGGCCCGAACACCGCGCACCGGTATCATCCGGATTCGAAGGTAGAGATCGATTCCATTATGGACAACATTGTCCAGCGGGGCCGCGATCCCTATCCGCGCAAAGTGCGCTTCACCACGTTTACGCTGGCCTACAACCGCATGAAGTGGGTGCAGGTGAATTCGCTCGCCCGGCACTGGGAACGCGCCCGCATCGATGCGGAAATGCTGGGCGGCCGCCGCGTCGAGGTCAGCACGCAGAACGTCACCGGCTTCAGCTTCCTGTTTGAACCCGGTGGATGTTTGCTCGAGAACACGCAGAAGGTGACGCTCCTGATAGATGGCCAGCAAGTGATGGCCGATCCTCCCGTTTCCGACCGTAGCTGGACGGCGCATTTCCGCAAGACGGGCACGCGATGGGCCGCGGTCTCTTCGTTGGAAGTGGCAGGTCTCCACAAGAAACACGGTCTGCAGGGTCCTATAGACGACGCGTTCATGGACCGGTTTGTGTTTGTGCAACCCTCGGGCAAAGCGCGCTCGCCGCAAGTGGAGGCCTGGGTGCAAGCCGAGATGTCGCGCGCCATCACCGAATGGCGGCGGCACTATCGTGGAGAAGCGCTAGTCAAGAAGGATACCGAGGTCACCGGCGCCGACATCGCCTCCAGCAATCTTGTTTTGTGGGGCGATGCGGCCGGCAACCAGGTATTGGCGCGCCTGGCGGCGAAGCTTCCGGTGCAGTGGGGGGCGGAGGGCATCACCGCCGGAAAACAGCAGTTTGCCGCGGCCACGCATGTCCCGGTGATGATCTACCCAAACCCATTGAACCCGGCGCGTTATGTAGTGCTCAATAGCGGCTTCACTTTTCGCGAGTACGACTATCTCAACAACGCCCGGCAGGTGCCGAAGTTGCCGGACTGGGCCGTGGTGGACATCACCACGCCGCCCGACTCGCGCTGGCCAGGACGTGTTGCCGCGGCCGGGTTCTTCGATGAACAGTGGCGGATGGAGGGTGAACAACCGCCCGCTGCAAAGACCGCGGCCAGGAAGACAAGCGCCCGGAAACGGGAATAGAACATGATTTGGGTTCTGTTGTTACTGGCCGGCGCGGTTGCTCAAGATGTGGCCGCGCAAGAGGTGTCTGCGCTGATGCAGGAGCCGGCGGTGCAGGCAGCTCTCGATGCGGCAAAGAGGAATGAGCCGCAAACGATCGAGGATCAGATCCGGTTATGCGAGGTTCCGGCTCCGCCATTTACCGAGCAGCGGCGCGGCCAGATGTACAGGCGGATGTTTGAGCAACTTGGTCTCCGCAACGTGCGCATCGATGCCGCCGGCAACGTGATCGGGGAGCGGCCCGGTAGACAAGCCCGCCCCAACCTGGTCTTCAGCGCGCATCTGGATACGGTGTTTCCGGAAGGGACTGGCGTGTTGGTGAAGAGGGAAGGCGCGGTATTGAAGGGTCCCGGGATTGGGGACGACTGCCGAGGTCTGGCGGTGGTTCTGGCCGTGATTCGCGCGCTCAACCAAGCCAAGGTGGAGACGGCGGGAACCATTACCTTCGTGGGTACGGTGGGCGAAGAAGGGCTCGGCGATCTGCGCGGCGTGAAGCAACTTTTCAACGATACGTTGAAAGGCCGCATCGATAAGTTCGTGTCCGTCGACGGCACTGGCAACGGCATAGTGCACATCGGCGTCGGAAGTTTTCGCTACAAGGTGATCTTCAAGGGTCCGGGCGGCCATAGCTACGGAGCGTTTGGAATGGCCAATCCGATTCACGCTTTAGGACGCGCGATGGCGAAGATCAGTGAGTTTCAGGTTCCGGCCAGTCCCAAGACCACCTTCAACATCGGCCGCACCGGCGGTGGAACGTCGGTGAACGCGATCCCGTTCGAAGCCTGGATGGAGGTGGATATGCGCTCCGCGGATATGGCCTCTTTGATGGCGGTGGACGTGAAGTTCAAGGCCGCCGTGCAACAGGGACTCGATGAGGAGAACGCGCGGTGGGGCGGAAGAGGCAAGCTGAGCGTCGCGGTGGAACTTGTGGGGCTGCGTCCGGGCGGGCGCACCAGCGAAGATTCCGCCATCGTGCGCACGGCCATGGGAGTGGCCGCGGCGCTGGGCCAAAGCGTTCAGTTGCGCGAGGGCTCGACGGATTCGAACGTGGCGATGATGCTGGGCATCCCGGCCATCACCATGAGCGGAGGCGGCGCCGGGCAGGGCGCGCATTCTCTTGGCGAGAGTTTCGACACCACCAACTCCTGGCAGGGCACACAGCGCGCCCTGTTGACGGCGATTGCCCTGTCTGGCGCTCTGGCGCGATGATCATCGAAGAAGATCCGATTCCAGAAAAACGGCGTGATTGATCTGCTTTCTCTGATTGCTCGTGTATACGACGTGAATCTTCTCATCGGCGGTCTGGATGGCAACCGGATAGGCGAATGAATCCCGGCCTGTGGCGATGTCCATCTGATGCGGATAGCTCTTGTCGTTGTCGGTGGAAAGAGCCGCGCGCAGCGGAGTCCGTTGAGACATGCTGGGGTTGTAGACGAGCAATAAATGACCGTTGCGCAAGCGGAGAAAGTCCACCGCGGAGTTCGGATTCAGGAACGCGGAGTTGGTTCCTTCCGACCATGTGTAACCGCCGTCACGCGATTCCGACCGGATCAGGAAGCCATCGGCCACCGGACCATACCCGCCGCCGCGGCGGCAATAGGCGATCAGATGTTGCGCGTCGATCTGCACAGGCGCGGGTTGTATGTTACCTTTCGCGGACCGGATCACGCCGGACTCTTTCCACTCCCGTTTCTTCGGATCAAAGCGCAGGAAACGCGCAGTGGATTCCGGACCCACAATGTTCTTGTCCGTGCCCGTCTCGTGATAGACGGGCAGCAGGTAGTCGCCGTTGAGCAGAACGATAGGGCGGTTGCGCACAAGCATTCCGGGTTCCAGCGCAAGCATGGTAGGGTCGGACCAGGTTTGCGCCTGGTCCCGCGATATCTTCGCCTGTATCCGCGAACTCGACCACGTCTCGCCAAAACGAATCACGTAGAATAGCCAGACGACGCCGTCCGGCGCCTGCCAGATCACGCCGTTGCCCAGTGACCGGAACGGATCGCCGGCAATCTTCACCGGTGCGGACCATTGCCCCTCGCCCTTGCGCAGGCGGCTGCCAAACACGGCGGTCTCGTCGGCATACTCACCGCCGCCGCCGTAGTAGACCAGGTAGAGATCGCCATTGGAAAGCTCCGTGATGCAGGAGGGATGCTTGTAGGGG
>JAENWC010000515.1 GCA_016650235.1 Terriglobia bacterium | reverse complement strand
GCACATTGGGAAAGTGGCGGAACGATCCAATGAACAGGACGCGCTGGGCGGCCGGCTCGGCAACGGGGCGGAATCGGTCTAAGTTCACGCCGTTGGCGATGACGCGCGCGCGGGGATGCGCGCTCAAGGCGGCGTCCTCATCCGACATGACCACGGCAACAGGGGTCCGGCGGAGGGCTCTGCGCTCAAACCGTTCCCAACGCCAACAGTTCCACCATGCGCTCAGGCTGGGTTGCCGGCGGAAGACCTGGCGGTAAAGGTCAAACGTGATGTCGTGCTCCACCAGCACGTCGCCGCCGTAGGAGGCCAATTGCGTGTACTCGGTTTGCAGGGTTGGGATGCTGTGCTCGCGGCGGATTTGGCGGAGGGCACGCGCCATGGCCGGGGAGCGGTACTCGCACACCTCCGGTGGATCGAGGCTGGCCCATCGGGGCTCCCGGTAGCGCGGCTTCTCAACGAGGATCAACTTGGCGCAGAACTTAAGGAGTTGAGCAAAGCCGGCGTCCATTTGAGGATCTCGCTGGCACAACGGAGCCTCGCCGGCGCGGGAGCTTGCGAGTTCCTTCGACGGAAGCTGGGCCGGCGGGCCCTGTGCCAGCTTCTCATGTTCAGTGAAGGCCTCATGTTCAGTGAAAGCGAACAGGAAGATATCGTGTGAGGAGGCTGCCTCGCGCAGGAGGTGGAAGATACGCACCGCGCCGCCGTGCGAAAGAGGATAGGGGAAATACGGGCTCAACACCGCCACTCTTCCGCGCAGATGGGATAACGGCCTGCCTTCGATCGCGCGCACGGTGTCCGGCACAACCGACTTTTCACCGCCCCAAGGCCACCAACGGGGACGCAGCCAGATGCGGTCCAGCGGCGTTCCGCGCCAGAACAGCAGGCTCGCAATCGGGCAGCGCCATTGGAGGTGATGCCGCTCGAGCATGGCGTTGTAGGCGAGAATCTTTCCGGGAGAGATGGCGCAGGCAGCCGCGCGCAACTTCCGATAACGTCTGTCCCCGGTGAACAGAACCGGCGCCATGCCGACGCGCAAGCCGCGCAATGCGCGGCGCAACTGGAGATAGAGATCCCCGGCCTCGACGTCCGGCAGGGTGATGGTTTCCACACCGCGGGCCGGCGGCGCGGCGTCGATTCGAACGAGGAAATGGCGCCGGCCAGGGATGAGAGTTCTTACCTCGCGCAGCATGTCCTGTACCAGGGTTTCGTCTCCGGTGGCAAAGCTCACTACCACGGCTTCTGGAAGCCAGGCGCGCCGCAATCGAGTCAGCCAGTGCATGGGCAGGTTCATGCCGGGCGGCCCGTCCATTGCAAAGTAGCCCAAGCGCACAACGGAAGCGCGGAAACAAGAGCGCAGACGGGCGCAAATCCGTAATGGTCAATCATGCCGCCGATTGCCGGCGAGAGCACCGTCTGCATCAAGCCATAAGCGAACGTGAGACAGGCTATGCCTGAGGCGGCGCGCGAGGCGCCAAAGTAGTCAAGCGGCAGGGCGTACAGATTTACGCTGAAGGCCACCGACCAAAAGAAACTCCAACAGATCACGGCGGTGGCCAGCGCAGTGGTGGGCAGGTGGGGCGCCGCGGCTGTGGCAAGGAGGGCCACCGCGGCAATGAGAGCGGCTTTGCGCCGGGCCGCCGGGAGGTCTCTTTGCGCTTCTGAGACGCCGCCCGCAAAAGGGAGCTCGTCCAGGCCCGATGGCAGGCGGCGGCTAGGGTGCATCGAGGGCTGGGACTGCCCTTTGCGAGCTGGAGCGCCACGCGCAAACCGGAGAGAGATCGCGCCACCGGCGAGTCCACCTAGGGCGGCAAAGAGCGGCGGGATCCAGGCGAAGCGCAAGTTGGCCTCCTGCTGCGTCAGCCCTTGTGTCCTGACGAGAAACACGGTGGTCCAGTTCATCCACAAACTGTAGGTGGTCATGCCGAGGATATTGGCTGCCACAAGCCCGAGCAGCCGCGGGTCTTGCAGCATGTTTGCGAGCCCTTCACCTTTGGCGGCAGGCTCCACGGGGTTGGCGGGAATTTTTCGCGAGACAAACCACCACATCGGGATCCATAGAAAGCCGAGCAATCCAGCCACGATAAAAGCAGCGCGCCACCCATAGCGTACAGCGATTCCAGTGGCGAGCACGGGAGCGGCCACCATGCCAATGGAGATCCCGATCTGGCCGAAGGCGGACCCGAGCGCCCTCTCCTGGGGCCGCAGATAGACTGCCACGGCCTTGCCGCTGGCCGGGATTCCGCCCGACTCGGCGAACCCCAGCGCAGCCCTGCACGCCATCAGTCCGGGAAATCCACTCACGAACCCTGTGGCCAATCCCGCCAGCGACCACAGTCCAATCGAAACGGTGATGCCTTTGTCCAGACCAACGCGGTCAATCCACCATCCGGCCAGCGGCGATGCGAGCGCATAAGTGATGGAGAAAATACTTAACAGGTAGCCGTATTGCTGGGCGGAAAGTTGAAATTCCCCTTGGACGGTTACGGCGAGCGCCGCTAAAATCTGGCGGTCGAGAAAGCTCAGGGAAGATGCCAACATGAAAGCGGACAGCGCCACCCAGCGCATGTAGTCAGTCTGTGTTTTCATTTACTGAAATTCGATGAACCCTACTTCGCCTTCGGTAGCCAGCTTTGGATCTTTCTTTGGAGAGTAATCAACCTTCATGCGGCGCGGCGGCTTCTGCACTCCGCAACCTAACGTATGCTCACCGCCACCGCTCAGCACAATCTTTCCCGGGTCGGCTATAAGGAGTTGCACGAGTTTCTTGTTCGCGCCTCGAAGGACCAGCCGCAGTTGCCCCTTGAGGCAATCGACGCGTTCCAGTTGGCCCGTGAAGGATGCGGTGTTGCGCGGACCATCCCACCAGTCCACCACCTTGCGATTGGGATCCGCGGCTCCCGCCGCCGCGTTAGCGCGCAACTCGGCGGCGCGTATATTGGCCAGCGCCTGTTCCTTGAGCGCGGCCAGTTCCTTCCGCTTTTCCTCTTCGATGCGTTTCTGCTCGGCCACTTGCAGATCGATGCGGCGCTGCTCAAACGCTTCCCGCCGTTGTTCGAGGCGCTGGCGTTCCTTTTCCGTGGGCGCGGTGCGGGCAGCCATACGCCAGCTTTGACCGGCGCCTGAGAAATCCTTGGCCGCCAATTGTGTTTCGGCCAACTTTTCCCACAAGGCAGTGTTGCGAGGCTCCAGATCCGCGGCCTTCTTAAAGTACGGGTACTGTTTTCCGGGCGTGGCTTCCAGTTCTCCGGATCGAATGTGCGGTTCCGACCAACGGGGATTGAGCTGGGCTGCCTTTTGATAGGCGGCGCGGGCGGCTACCGGGTCCTTGAGGGATTGCCCGTGGCGCACCCAGGCGCGCGCATTCTCGCTTCCCTTGGCCACGGCCTCGGCGTACAATCCGGCTCCGTCATAGGCGTCCGGATCCTGCGCGCCGCGATTGAGAACCGTTTGGTAGCTTTTGCGGGCCGCGGCCGGGTCCTGCAGGTCCGCCAGGAACACCAGGGCGCGTAGCGCATCCACGGGCCTGGGCCGGTAGTCGCGATCCGGATTGAGCGCGCGGCCAATCTGCGTCAATGGTTCGAATTGTCCCGCCTCCAACCGGCGCGCTACCTCCGCGTCCACATCGGCGGCGCTCATGCCGATGGAGTTGCGGAACCCCGTGTCGAGGCCGGCTCCCTGGCCGAGGTTAGAGAAGAAGACGCGAATCCGTCCCGAATAGTCCGGATGCAGGGCGAACAGGTACATGCGGGCCCACTCCTTAGTGCGCCGTGTCTTGTCTGGGGGAGCCTCGAAGGTGATCCTGGTGGCATCCACGGCGGCGTGGGACAGCGCTTCAATGAACCCTTGCTCCACTTCAACCGGCAATGCAACCGTGTCGTCGCGGATGAGGATTTGCAGGAACTCGCGCAGCATCTCCACCGGTACCGGGGCCCCGGCCATCAGCCGTGCCGAGTATGCGTCGCGGCGCAGCTCCAGATGCGCGGAAGGTCCATCCTGGCCTGGTCTCTTGTTCACCACCACCAGCCGGACCGGCCACAGCGGTGTCAATTCCTGCCGGCCCATCAGCTTGGCGGTGATGTAGCGAAGTTGATCGAAGGTAGCCAGCACCTGTCGGGACTCTTTGTCATTGGCGCTGGAGAGAACCTCCACGGGACCGGAACGGAACAGGCTCCAGTCGACGGCCATGACCCAGCCGCAAGCGGCCAGCATTAGCAGGATCAGCCTTGCCACGCGCATAAGGTAGCACACCCCATGTGAGTGCTGGCGGGGCGTGCTCAAGTCAAGTTACATTCCACTACGTGCTATATCGTTGCCACGGTTCGCGTTGGGGTTTTGAGACAGCTTGGGCCAGGCGTTTAGTTCTGAAGCTGGCACACTCATTTTGCCGGTCTGCCGTGATCCAGGCATAACGCGACCAGCTCGGAGATATCCGCTTCGCCCACACACATGACCGTGTCCGCGCCGCCCCAATAGATCTTCACGGTGCCATCGGATTCCGGAACCGCGCCGCAGGTGAAGACCACGTTGTGCACATATCCCGTGATCTCTCAGGGATCCTCCGGTTGCAGAATCCATGACTCGCCCACACCGATAATGTGTGCGGGATTCTGCGGGTCATGCAGAGCCACCCCCAAGCGATAAACAGATCCGTCCATGGTCTGGAAAACTCCGTGATAGATGGAGAGCCATCCCTGGTCCGTTTTGATCGGCGGCGCGCCGGGGCCTATTTTCATTTCGTCCCAGTGATATTGTTCGGGCCTCATGATGAGCTGGGACTCGCCCCAAAAACGCAGATCCGGAGAGTAGGAAATCCAGATGGACCAGGGAGCGATTTCGGAATGGGGCCGGTCCAGCCGGGCGTAGAGGCCATTAAACTTTTCGGGAAAGATCACCACGTTCCGATAGTCCGCTTGCGTTATGAGGGAGAATTTTTCCACGTGATGAAAGTCGCTCGTTTTGGCGAGGGCGACGCGGACTCCATTGCGCGAGTAGGCGCTGTATGTGATCACGTACTGGCCTTCCAGCGGGGTCACGCGCGGGTCCTCGACGCCGTACTCCTCGTAGGCTGCAAAAGGGCCATCCCGCGCAGGAGTGAGAAAGGGCTCCGGATCGGCGGTGAAATGAAACCCGTCCGGGCTGCGTGCCAAACCGATGATGGACCGTCCCGTGCGGAGATGGGAGCGGAACAACATGATGTATTCGTTCCCATGCTTCACCACGGCTGCGTTGTGGACCGTTTCCACCGGTCCACGACGGCATGGAGGTGCGCGCGGGTCACAGAATCCCTGGTGGCGAACAAGGTCACATCCCAGCCGCGGGAGACCAGACCTTCGGTGATATTGCCGGCGACCGTTTCCCATGCGCCGTACTGCCGGGGAGGTGTGCGCCAAGCTACGGGTGACAGGACGGCCACTTTTTTGCTGGGGATGGTCATGCTGGTAAAGGGTCTTCCTACTCCATGGCAGCCAGCAGTTCAGCGAGGGGGACGGTTGCGAAACCCGTGGCGTGATCGGCCAGACCAAAGGGAATGATCAGAACGCCATTGTGGAGGAGAGCGCCGCAAGTGTAAACGACATTGGGGACGTAGCCTTCACGTTCATTCTCGTTCGGCTTGAGCAAGGGCTCCCGGAGTCGGCCGATCACTTCCGTGGGATCATCGCGATCGAGGAGAAATGCGCCAATGCAGTACTGTCGCATAGGGCCGACGCCGTGGCCAGTGGTCGCCGACGAAGGCGATTTTGCGAACCTTGGAAGTTTTAGAAGTTTTTTTCATGTAGCATTTCCTTGCTACCGGGCGTGCGACTGCGATCCTCCGATGCTTCGGGTTGGGCCGCGGGCGGGAAGTGGAGCGGGTCTCTCAGGTTTTGTAGCTCCCGGTAGTAGTAGATTGGGGAAGGTTGCTTTCCTTTGAACTTGAGCGCCTTCAGAAACTCGATTTCCTCTTCGGTGGCATCGCCGCTTAAGGACGTGTTCTGCAGGAATTGCGCAAGCCCTGGTTCCACGGCGCAGGGCTGTTGCGGCTCCTGTTCGGCAAACTCAAAACGCTTGAGGCTGGCTGCCGCGAGCCGGCGGTTGGGGACAACTTCCATGCCAAAGGTTTTCAGATCGATATCCCAGGAGTCGATCACCGGATCCAGGAAGGAGGCGCAGTTTTCAACGGAGACGTTAAAGACGTCTGTGTCCAGGAACTCGAGAATGGCGACGCGCATTTGCTCATAAGTGCGGCCGGTGTGTTGGGCCATCCGGTGCAGCCACGCTTCACTTCGCAATTCCTCCTTGGCAACCCCCTGGGCAACATCCAGAAGCTTTTGAGTGACCAGGCGTTCGAGTTCGCCGAAGGGCTCCTTTTCAAATATCCTGCGCAGTTCTTTTTGCCGGGCGGGATTACATTTGCGCAAAATCAACTCGCGGCACTCTTTGAATAGAGGCCGCGGGGGCTCTGCCGCTTTTTTCCTCAATTCCTCTTTACGCTGCATGTCCGCCAGATTCGAAAGTTCACCGGCCGGGAGCCGCAAGGCCCTGCCGATTTTCTCGTAGATGTCGGTGCGCCCAGGAGCGGGCGGAGCCTTCTTCCCGGCCAGCAGTTGTGAGATGTACGATTCAGTCACTTGAGCGGCAGCAGCGAGATCTTTCTGCTCGAGGCCAAGTTCCTTCAAACGGTGGCGGATTAATAGAGAGACGTCCACGGAGAGTTCTGTTTGCCTGCACTTAACCGAAATCGGTCAACAGGTCAGTATTATTTTGCCATAAGTGAGCTTGACAAGCAAGCAAACTTAACCGATAATAGTTAATGCCTGAGCGCTTCCGCCCATTCGCAGATCATCTGAGCTAAGTCAGGCGATCTGATCCCCAGTTCCCTTAGATGACCCCGACAACCGAGGAGGTTGCCATGTTCGATTCCCAACAGAGGTCCACAGGGACTCAGTACATCGTGACGGCCGCTTTGCTTATTGTAGCTTTCATCTTTAGTCCTCCCGTACTGATGGCGTCCCAGCCGGTTGGTTACACCTCCGTTTCGTTTGCAATCGCTTGCAGTGTGCTGTGTGCGGCTATGGCACGGATCAATTGGAAGTACTCGGCGCTGACCATTCCTTCCATCGTGACTCAATAATCGAGAGGGAAATGACAGAGACACATAGCACTATATCGCTTGCCGGCGCGCGCGGCCCGGAACGGAGCCACGCGATCCCGATCCTGTGCGCCGTATTGTGCGCCGTATTGGCAGGGTCGCTAACGGGCGCGGACTTCTCCAACTACCGCGGAATGCAGTTCGGCATGGACCTCACCGCGGCAGCGAAACAGGGTGGCGTGAAAGCCACTGAAGCCAGACTCATTCACCAGCGGCCGGCGCTGATGATCGAAGCGATCTCGGCGGCCTATGGAGCGGCCACGAGACCGGCAGTCGAGATCGCGTACCGATCGGGTTATGGTGATGCCGGAGAAGTCCTCGCGCGATGGGACTCCGCGTATTCGTACAACCGGCTCCGTACCGGCGATCGATCCAGCTTTGCCATGGTCCTATATTCGAAACGGCTGGACGCGTTGGCGCGGACGGCGATCAGCGAGGCAGTCCGGCTGGATGCACATGAATAAGCCGAACTTTCGTCCTTAAGAACGCACATGACACAACAGGAAAACCATCGAACAATCGGTCCGGGGGACATACTGGTGGAAAAGAGCGCGCTACTCCCGCAGGCGCTGCGGCTGGCAGGCGATTCCACTGCGACAGGTTGGGCGCGGGTGGCGGACAATCTCGACGGTCTGCAACTGGAAAAGGAACTCTCCGCGGCCGGATGGACGTTCTTTTACATGGCCAATAAGATCAGGGCGACCGTGTTCGGTTTTGAGAAGAAGCGGATGATGCAGTCCGCGTTGCAGCGTCTCATCACGGCCGCAAGACTGCAAAAGTGCAATTGCCTGGAGATTGACGATGTTGCGGCACACTCATTTTTAGGTCTGCCGTACATCAGCTTCTCGGCGCATCCGCGTCATATTCAGAAAGGCACGGTCTTTTCTGGACAGTGACGCCGCGAGATCGGACCAGCAGGAGTAATAGATGACGGGCACCGCAAGCCAAATCGAGTGGGCAGAGCAGATCAAGCCGCGCGTGAATGCCGAGTTTGATCGCGTTGCGAAGGCCTTCACGGCGGTGGCCGGCAAACAGGAAGAAGCGGTTCGAACCGACACCCAGGCGGTGATCGCCATCCTCGAAGAAAAGCGCAGCGAAGTGATGGCGCGAGATCAGGCCGGGTATTTTATCCGTGACTGGCAGGAGTTGAACGATCAAGTGCGGCGGATGATCGGTCAAGATGCCAGATACCAGGCGATACAGGCCAGGAAAGCTCAGAGATTACAACGAAGTGGAGACTAGGAACATGAATATTCGACCCTTATACGACCGCATCGTGGTGAAGCGGATCGAGGAACAAGAGACAACGCGGAATGGCATCTTCATTCCGGATTCCGCTAAGGAGAAGCCGCAAGAGGGCGAGGTGATTGCCGTCGGTCATGGCAAGAGGCTGGAGGACGGCAAGCTGGTTGCCCTCGACGTCAAAGCCGGCGACCGTATCCTTTTTGGGAAGTACTCCGGCAGCGAAACCGAGGTGGATGGCACTGAGTACATCATCATGCGCGAGGACGACGTTCTCGGGGTTCTGAACGGGACTGCCCGGACCACCAAGAAGGCCAGCTAGTTCAAATGGACCGGCAGTAGATCTACAAACAAGGAAACCATCATGGCAAAACAGATTATTTATAGTGATCATTCCCGTCAGGCGATCCTGCGCGGCGTCAACCAACTCGCCGACGCGGTGAAGGTCACGCTCGGCCCGAAAGGGCGCAATGTTGTTCTGGAAAAGAAATTCGGCGGACCGACCATCACCAAAGACGGTGTGACGGTGGCGAAAGAGATTGAGTTAAAAGACCCGCTGGAGAATATGGGCGCCCAGATGGTGCGCGAGGTCGCCTCGAAGACCTCCGACGTTGCCGGGGATGGCACCACCACGGCGACGATTCTGGCGCAAGCGATTTTCCGCGAGGGCGTCAAAGCGGTGACAGCGGGGGCGAGCCCGATGGCCATCAAGCGGGGCATCGATAAGGCGGTGGACATGGCCGTGGAGGAGCTCAAGAAGCTCTCCAAGCCCGTCTCCGGCGACATGATCGCTCAGGTCGGCCGTATTTCCGCCAATAGCGATTCCACCATCGGCGACGTGATCGCCGAAGCGATGAAGAAGGTGGGCAAGGACGGTGTGATCACCGTCGAGGAATCCAAGACGATGACCACGGCGCTGGAGACCGTGGATGGAATGCAATTCGATCGCGGCTACCTCTCGCCGTACTTTGTAAGCGATGCCGAGCGCATGGAATGTGTTCTCGAAGATCCTTACATTCTGATCCACGAAAAGAAGATCAGCAGCATGAAGGACGTGCTTCCGGTTCTTGAGCAAATCGCACGCGCCGGTAAGCCGCTCCTGCTGATTTCGGAGGAAGTGGAGGGCGAGGCCCTGGCGACGCTGGTAGTCAACAAGCTCCGGGGAACGCTGAATGTTTGCGCGGTGAAGGCGCCCGGCTTCGGCGACCGCCGCAAGGCGATGCTGGAAGACATCTCGATCCTGACTGGCGGAAAGGCCATAATGGAAGAGACCGGCATCAAGCTGGAAAGCGTGCAGTTGGAAGATCTGGGACGCGCCAAACGCATCACGGTGGATAAGGACAACACGACAATCATCGATGGCGCTGGATTGCCGAAGAACATCCAAGGCCGGATCAAGCAACTGCGGAACCAGGTGGAGGAGACGACCTCGGATTACGATCGCGAGAAATTGCAGGAGCGGCTGGCGAAGCTGGCCGGCGGCGTGGCGATCATTAAGGTAGGCGCCGCTACGGAGACCGAGATGAAGGAAAAGAAGGCGCGAGTGGAGGACGCTCTGCACGCCACACGCGCAGCGGTGGAGGAAGGCATTGTGCCGGGCGGCGGCGTAGCGCTGCTGCGGGCATCGATCGCGCTGCAGAATCTGAAACTGGAGGGCGACGAGCAATTCGGCGTCACCATCGTACGCCGCGCTTGCGAAGAGCCCATCCGCCAGATTGTGTTCAATGGCGGGACCGAAGGCGCTATTGTAGTGGAGAGGATCAAGACCCAGCACGATGTAAACTTCGGCTTCAACGCGGCGAGCGACGAGTATGAGGATCTGGTGAAGGCCGGAGTCATTGATCCGACCAAGGTAACTCGCACGGCTCTGCAGAATGCAGCTTCCATCGCGTCTCTCATGCTCACGACCGAGGCCATGATCTGCGAGGAGTTGGAGAAGTAGGCGCGGCATTTCTGAATCCGCGGGATCGGCCCGTTGCCGGCCAGTGACGCTCGCCGGACGCCGGTGAAAGATGTTGGAGCGCGATGCATAGGACCGCGTAAGGAGTCGAAGGAAATTTCGTGAAGGAACAAAAAATGCAATTCATTCTCACTGGGTTCACTCCGGATACGGGATTTCGCGTGTTCGCCTTTCAAGGAATTGGGGCGGACCGAACGCGCACGATGTTTACGGTTCGGGCGGATCTTGCCCTGATTCAGAGATACGGCATTCGCGTTCAGGAACTCCCGCTGTTATGCCGGGGACTCCTGGAGCGGCGCGACGAAGGCGAGCCAGGGCGCGCATTGACCTTCACGGAAGAGGAGATGCGCGTGCATGCCGTCGGTCTTGCGGCGGAAAAAGAAGCGGCCCAAAAAAGGAAGTCGACGCGTAGGCCTCCACCGCGCCAGACTGGCACCGGCTGGCAGCTCCCACAGCGGTCATGAGGAGAGAGGGTGGCAATCATTTCTTGGTGAAACGTGAAGGGTGGGTATAAATGGACAAAAGATTAGCAAAGCGATATAAGCGCCAGGTTACCCGCGCAAAAGCACGGGTAAAGCTTTCCGAGCCCGACCTGAGGACGCCGGAACAGATTAAGGCCGCGCGCGAAGCAAGCCGCCCCGCCGTCGACCGCGGCAGCGGGCCGAGCGTACCCAGTTCCGCGCCGTCATTTAGGAATACCCGTCCCCCTGCGACAGGCAGTGCCGCAAAAACTTCCGTTTAGAAGTGCCAGGAATGAGGCTGCCGTTGATGTTGTCCACACGCTGTCCACATTGCAGATCTGTCGAGTTCAGAAGTGTAGGCTTCCGCAACGCCATTGAGAGAGCTTTCCGCTGGCTCCTACAACCATACCGGTGTTCTCTTTGCGGCCGTCACTTTTTCCTCTTCCGTTGGCAAGCTTCCAGCGGGGGCCCGGCGTAGGGGCAACCCTGTACACATTCCCGTTCCACCGGCGCAAGGATCCCGATTAGCTGATTGCCGCAATCGGGCTCCGAGTCCTTGCAGCCTGTGCAACGAGTGAAGCCGTCAGCACCGAGGTCGCACTTTCAATATTTCAAGAGCATGGCGCGTGAACTTTTTCGTCCGTCATTGCGTGTGAGCCGAATAAACCGGTGTCCTCAGGTCAGATCGGCCAATCGTCCTCGTCGCGGCGGGCGAGGCGCTGCCTGGCGAGTCCAAGGCCGCCATCGCCGGAGCGACCGGCACTCTGCGCCGCTCAAGAATCCACGGAAGCTGCTCGCGCGTTTCCTGGAAGGCGGTGGCAGCGCCACGAACTCCCGCTGGGCAGGCAGGATCAGGAACGCAAGCAGGAGACGCCATCTCATCATCGTGAAACGGAAGACAAGTTCCGAATATTTATGAGCATTTCACAAATGGCGGTAGCGCCGCAATCACTGGGCCAGCGCGGCGCGTGTCTTTTTGGGCAGCTTGGCAAGTACGAGGGAATAGGATTGGCTGAGCAGGCGTTTCACTTCGGGGCGTGACATGGCTTCTTCGCTTTGCAGGGCCACCCAGTTTGCGCGGGCCAGATAGGGGGCGGGAATAATACCGGGGCGTTCCACCAGATCCTCAAACTCATCCGCGGATGCTTTGCAGGAGAGGAAATTACCGCCGGGGCTCAGCGGCAGCACGGCGTACATCTTGCCTCCGATTTTGAAGAGCAGGTGGTCACCCCATTGGACCGTTTCAGTGGTGTGGGAAAGCGACAGGCAGTGCCTGCGGACCCATTCTACGTTCATGCTGAATATGTTAACAGTGGAGGATGAACCAATTTCTCAAATCGAAGACAGCCGTAGTCACTGGCGGCACCCGGGGCATCGGATTGGAGATCGCGCGGGCGCTGGGGCGGGCCGGAGCATCGGTAGCAATTTGCGGGCGAAGCCAGGCAAGCCTCGATCGGGCGGTGGACCAACTAAAAACCGATACCGGGGCTCACATTTGCGGCTGCTTGTGCGATGTGAGTAACAGGGAAGCGGTTCGGAGGTTTTTCGGACTGGTCGACCGTGAACTGGGCGGGTGCGACATTGTGGTGAACAACGCGGGAGTCGGCGTGTTTGCCCCGGTGAGAGAGATGGATCCGGCCGATTGGGAACGGGTGATCGGGACGAACTTGACCGGAGTGTTTCACTGTTGCCAGGAGGCGCTTGCGCGATTTGAAAAGCGCGGGGGCGGGTTCCTGATACAGATCGGAAGTCTGGCGGGGAAGAATCCGTTTGCCGGCGGGGCGGCCTACAACGCTTCGAAGTTCGGGCTGAACGGATTTGCCGAAGCGATGATGCTGGATCATCGCCATGACAAAGTGCGGGTGTGCACGATCATGCCAGGCAGCGTCAACACGGAATTCAGTCCGCGCAGCCAGAAGGCCGATTGGAAGATCGCGCCGGAGGATGTAGCCGAGATCGTGTTGGCGGTGTTGCGGATGCCGGAGCGAACGCTGATCAGCAGCGTGGAAGTGAGGCCGTCGCGGCCGGGCAAGAGCTGAGAAACTCGCTAACCTGATTTTGCGGGCAGTCCCGGAGAAGGACAACAAGTGTAGGTGAATGTGCACGCAGGAAATGGCCTGCCAGTTGCAGTAACACTGGCAGCCGGCATGCGGGCGGCAGATCCAAGGGAGCAGTAAGTCGATGCAGTCCACCATACCACTAGATCCGAGCAAGACGGGCAAAGAGGCCAAGAGCTTGGAGGAGACGCTGCAACGATTGATCGTGGGCCAGGACGAGGCAATCGAGCAGATCGTAAACATATATCAGATGAATCTAACCGGGATGAGCGCGCCGGGCCGCCCAATCGGCAGTTTTCTGTTCCTGGGTCCAACAGGCTCGGGAAAGACGCGGATCGTGGAGGCGACGGCGGAGGGGCTGGTGGGTAACGCAAAGTCTCTCATCCAAGTGGATTGCGCCGAATTTCAGCATAGTCATGAGATTGCCAAGCTGATCGGGTCGCCGCCGGGGTATCTGGGGCATCGCGAGACGCACCCGCTGTTGAGTCAGGAGGTGTTGAACCAACACCATACCGACACGGTGAAGATCAGTTTCGTCTTGTTTGACGAGATCGAGAAGGCGAGCGACGCACTGTGGAACCTGTTGCTGGGCATTCTGGACAAGGCGACGCTTACATTAGGGGACAACCGTAAAGTGGACTTCTCGCGCGCGCTGATCTTCATGACGTCCAACCTCGGGGCGGGGGAGATGAGTTCCATTCTTGCACCCAAGATGGGATTTGGCGCCACTTTACCGGCGGTAAACCCAGATGCGATTACGGATGAGAAAGTGAATCAGAAGATAGCCCGCAGCGGAGTGGAGGCGGCGCGGCGCAAGTTTACGCCCGAGTTCATGAACCGGCTGGACAAGATCGTGGTGTTCCGATCGTTGGGCGAGAACGAACTGCGCAAGATTCTCGACATTGAGCTGAAATTTGTGCAACAGCGGGTGTTTCAGGCCGGGGGCGGGGACCGGTCCTTCGTGTTCACGCTGAGTGATGAGGCCAAGCAGCATCTGCTCACCGCGGGCACCGATACAAAGTACGGGGCGCGGCATCTCAAACGCGCCATCGAGCGCTTGCTGGTGCAGCCGCTCTCGAACCTGATCGCGACACAGCAGGTGCGCGGCGGGGACTGGGTGAAGGTGGAGATCGACGGCGAAGCCAAGCAGCTCGCTTTTCAGAGGGAGGCCGAAGGTCTGCCGGTGCATGCGATGGCGGAACTGGCCGGTACCATCAGCCTTTTGGGACTCGGCAATTTCACGCACGGAGATTTTGGGGCAGCGCCGAAGATCCAAGCCGCGCGTTCTTCACGGCGCGGATAGTCATGGGGAGGAGGATGATCAGGCCGCCGGTACACCAGCGGCTGTCAAATTCCCGACGGCACAGGACGCTATTGGAGTCGCAGCAGAAGTTGCTCCAGTGGTGGGGCTGTGGCAGAGGTTGCGCTGACAGTGAACAGTTCCCTTGGCTGGCCGGTGCGGCGCACCAGGAAGATGCCGGCGCCCCAAGCCGCGCCCAGCACCGCATTCAGGTCCGGCTGCAATTGGATCCATGTGGCATCGGTATTGGGCGCGAGCAGCCGGTCGTTCACGCTGATTTCGCACTCCCCGGCGGCAAATCCCAGTTTTCTTTCGAACTCCGGCGCCTGGGCCAGCAGGAGGGCGGCCTTTACGGCAGATCGGAAGGCCTGCTGCAAGCGATCCTGTACCGAGCCTTCCAAAACGGTGCGCCGCGTGTAGGTAATCCCGAGCCGGCCCTTGGCGCTATCGAGGCTATAGATGGCGTGGTGGCCCACCAGGATTACGCCTGGACCATCGGGGACGTGCCGGTAGTCGGCCACATCGATCAGAGGTTCGTCGAGCACGCCGGTCTGTATGAATCGGTGAAAGACCGGAATCGCCGCGCCGAGGCTGGGCCCGAGCCCCGGAAGGGCGAATAACTTGATTCGAAAATGTTGCATTAGTGGACCGGTTGGGCTTTGGCCGCTTGCGCCGCCTGTGCGCTGAGGCGTGCATAGCAGGAATGTGCGGCCTCAATGAACAACTGCGCCTCTTCAATCAGTTGATGGGTGCGTTCGGCGCTGATGGAGTCCTTGCGGCGCTCATGCGCCTTGAAGAAGTACTGCGCGAATTTGGGACCGGCAAAGGGATCAAAAAAGAGTTGTGTGTCAAAAAAGTGCTGGCGGAAGGCGGCGACAATCGCATCGGGATCCTCCAGGAGAATGGGCTGCCGTAGCGCGGCCAGCGCTTTGGCTCCATCGAGCATGGATTCGTAAGCGGTCTGCGCGGCCTTGGCCACCGCGCCGGCCTCTAGCGCGAGTTGGGCCTCGAAGGCTTTGCGCTCGCAGGCGGCCAACTGGAAATCGACTGGTGAAACGACCTCACCTGCGCACTCTCCTACGCCGATGTCGCCGGTTGTGTACTTGCGGGCATCACTCCAGTCGATATAGAAATCGGGGTCGGAATCGTGCGGCGGCACTGCGATGAGGTCGTCGATCATGGCCTTGCTGGCGGCCTTGCCAATGCGCTTGATGTAGTCCTGGAAAGACTCTCCGTTGGTTTTCTCCGACAGGTACTTGCCGGTGATGCGGTCCACCGCCTCCGGAATCCGCTTGGACGGGACCGCGCCGATGGCCAGCCCATAAGAGCCGGCGTTGTTCTGCCACTGCCCGCCGAGCACCACTTGAAAATGCGGCACCGTGTAGCCGCCTTTGTTGCGGCTGACGCCGTAGAAGCCGAGGTCGGCAATATGGTGCTGGCCGCAGGAATTGAAGCATCCGCTGATCTTAATGCGCAGCCCTAGTATGGCCGCGTCCAGTTCCATGCTCCGGGCTGACAGACGCTCGCTCAGTTCGCCGGCCAGGCCGCGTGAACTCGAGATGCCGAGTTTGCAGGTGTCTGTGCCCGGACACGCGGTGATGTCGACGATGGTTCCCGCGCCGGGCCGGGCTAGTCCCGCCGCTTGCAGATCCTTGTACAGCGCTACCAGGTCGCCTTCGCTTACCCAGCGTAGAACGAAGTTTTGTTCCACGGTGGTGCGTACGGTTTCCTTCAGGTACTGGCGCGCGACATCGGCGAGCGCGCGCAGTTGTCCGGCGGTGATGTCGCCGAGCGGCAAGGCGATGGTGACGGTGACGTAGCCCGGTTGGCGCTGTTGGTAGACGTTGGTCTTACGCCACCGGTCAAAGCCTTCCGGCTTGGCGTTTTCAATAAGCGATTCAATCCGCAAAAGCGAGGGGGGCTTGAGCGGTTGCTCCTGGTAACTGTCCACGTCTTTGAGGAAAGAGGTCCAGCGTGGGTCATGCGCGAGCACGGCGCGCTCTTCGGCCACCAGGCGCTGGAATTCCTCCATGCCCAGTTTGGAAATGAGAAACTTGATTCGCGCCGTGTTGCGGTTTTTCTTTTCGCCCAGACGCGCAAAGACACGGCAGATGGCTTGCGCGGTGGGGAGCAACTCCTCCACCGGAAGAAACTCGCTGTAGAGCCGGGCCTGCTGTGGAACGCTGCCCAGCCCGCCGCCGGCATAGACCTCAAAGCCGCGGCGCAGGACGCCGTTCTCCTCACGCGTCACCGCGAGGGCGCCCATGTCGTGCATGCGCACGAGCCCGCAGGCCTCATCGCGGCAGCCGGAAAAAGCGATCTTGAATTTACGCCCGAAATCGAGGCAGTCGGGATGGCCGAGCAGAAAATAGGCGAGGGCGCGCGCGTAGGGGGAAACGTCGAAGGTCTGGTCGCGGCAAACACCCGCGATCGGGCAGGCGGTGACGTTGCGCACCGTGTTGCCGCAGGCCTCGCGCGTAGTGATGCCTACGGCGGCCAGGCGCCGCATCAGCGTTGGCGTGTCCTCAATATGAATGAAGTGGAGCTGAAAATCCTGGCGCGTGGTGATGTGCGCGATGCCGTCTGAGTACTCTTCGGCCAACTCGGCCATGGTCTCCAGTTGCGCGGCGTTCAGCTCGCCAAACGGGATCTTGATGCGCTGCATGCCCGGCGCATCCCAGAGTGTATTGG
>JAENWC010000514.1 GCA_016650235.1 Terriglobia bacterium | reverse complement strand
GCGCCCGGGAGAACCGGCTGCGGCGCAGCGTCGCGTTCCTGTTTGCTGGTTCGGCGGCGGTCTGCCTGCTGTGGGGCTCCTCGAACGCGGCCTTCTATTCCGGCTACGTGTTGGTGATCGCATCACTGGTCTTGTTGTCGCCGGCTTTGGCGGTTTGGTTGGCGCATGCGCTGCGGCCCCTGTTCCGATGGCTCCGCCCCGTGGAGGGGGCACTGGCCGCCGACAGCCTGATACAATCTCCGCGGCGCACCTCGGCCACGGTTTCCGCACTGATGCTTTCGCTCGCGCTGGCGGTAGGATTTGCCGGAGTGTCGGGCGCCATCTACAAGTCCGTGCTCGATTGGATGGATAACTCGCTCAACCCGGATCTGTTTGTCTGGCCGAGCGAACACATCACCGCCAGAAATTTCCGTTTCCCGGGTAGCTTTGAGCAGGAACTGCAGCAAGTGCCCGGGATCGAGGACGTGCAATGCGTCCGGAACGCGCGTGTCATGGTGAAGGGTGTGCCGGCCATGGCGGTGTCCATCCCGATTGAGCGTGTCTCCAAGCGAGTGCAACCAATGGTGGTAGAGGGTTCGGCGGAAGAGATGAACCGTTTGGCTACGCAGGGAAAGGGCGTGATCCTGGCTGACAACCTCGCCCAGATGCGAAATATTCACAAGGGCGATGTGCTCGAACTGGACGCGCCCGGCGGTCGCGTGCGCCTGCCCGTGTTGGGCACCGTGATCGACTATTCCGATCAACAGGGCAGCTTTCTGATCGACCGCTCCCTTTATCAAAGACTATGGCGCGATGACACCGTGAACGGCTGCCGCGTGCATGTGCGGAAGGGCGCATCCGTGGACCAGGTAAAGGAAACGATCCAAACTCGCTTCAGCAAGCACCGGCGGCTCTTTGTGTTCACCAACCATGCGATTCGCAAATATGTACTGGATACGACGGCGGCATGGTTCGGGCTTACATACGTGCAGTTGGCTGTGGCGCTGGTGGTGGCGATTTTGGGAATTGTGAATACGCTCACGGTGTCCATTTCCGACCGGCGCCGCGAGTTGGCCGTGCTGCAAGCGGTGGGCGGATTGCGCCGGCAGATTCGCTACACCATTTGGATGGAGGCCGTGGCCATTGGGCTCATCGGGCTGATACTGGGTCTTGCCATGGGAGCCATCACGCTGTACTACAACCTGGAGATGTTGCGGCGCGATATGGCCGGTTTGCGGTTGCCGTTCGAGTATCCGTTTTTGTTTGCCTTGGCGCTATTGCCGGTGATTGTGGGGGCGGCGTGGGTTGCATCGCTGTGGCCGGCGGAAAGCGCGGTACGAGCTTCGCTGGTGGAGTCATTGGAATATGAATAAGATGCTGGCAGCAGGGCTACTCGCCTGCGCCTCTATGCAGGCGCAGGATGTGCGCAAGATTATTGAAGAGGTGCAGCGCCGTTCGCGCACCAATTCACAGCGTTATGAAGGCACGCTGCAAGTGGTGGATGCCAGGAACCGGATCACGGAGAAGAGATGGCAGTATGATCGCCTAGGCGCGTTCGGAGAAAGTAAAACCGTGCTGCGATTCCTTTCCCCGCCCGAGGTGAAGGGCGTGGCCTTGCTGGTGCACAACTTCAAGGAACGCTCCTCGGATCAGTGGATGTGGACGCCGGCGCTGCAACGGGACCGGCGCATCGCCTTGCAGGACCGCTCGACGCGGTTCTTTGGCACCGACTTCAGCTTTGAGGATCTGGAAGAGCGCGACGTGGACCACTCCGACTACAAGCTGCTCGGCGAGGAAACCATCGAGGGGTCGCCGTGCTGGAAGATTGAAGCGCGTCCGCGAAAAAGCAGGTCGTCGCAGTATACGCATACAGTGGCCTGGGTGCGCAAAGATGCCTACGTGTTTGTCCGGATCGACTGTTACCGCGGCGAGGAACTGGCGCGCCGGATCGGTTATCACGAGGTGGAAAACATCAAGGGAATCTGGACGGCCAAACGGATTGAAGTATACGACACCAAGCGCAAAAGCCGCACCGTGATGAAGCTGGATCGGCTCGAATACAACGTCCCGATGAAGGATGAAGATTTCACGCTGCAGGCGCTGCGCCGGGGCTCATGAACGCGAATCTCCTGGCCGCTACCGCGCTCGTTTGTGCTGCTTGGCCGGCGGCGGCGCAGCGATATTCTCAGCGTGGCTTTTTTGAAACCATCACAACGCTGTACCCGCAGACGGCTCCGGGCGACAGCGGACATGCCGTAGCCGAGGGGTTGCTGCGGTGGGAGGGAGCCTATCAGGCGGCGCCATCGCTCAAACTGCAAGCCGCCTTTGACGCGCGCACCGATACGCATCATCAGGTGGAACGGATTGCCCGGCTCGATTGGCAGGACCGGTCTCGACAGCGTCCCGCCCTTTCGCTGCGCCGCTTGAGCGCGGTGTGGCATCGCGGTCCGGTGACCGTGGAGGCGGGCAAGCAGTTTATCCGCTGGGGCAAGGCCGACATCCTGAATCCGACGGACCGTTTTGCCCCGCGTGACTATCTCAACGTGGCCAATAGCGATTTCCTCGGCGTGATGGCCGGCCGCGTCACTTATGAATCGGGATCCAACACGGTGGACCTTGTAGTGGCGCCCCGGTTCACGCCGAGCCGCACGCCGCTGCTCAACCAGCGATGGGTGGTGTTTCCGGCTGATAACCAGTTTCCACTGGAGGATGCTGGTTCACGAATTCCAGGACGCACACAGTTCGGCGCTCGATGGAATCATAACTCGACCGGGTATGAATACTCGCTGGTGTTCTATGACGGGTTCCATCATCTTCCACTGATCGATGGCCGGTTCCAGCCGCCGGCCATCCAGCTCGAACGCTATCATCCGGCGCTGCGCCTCTACGGCGGAGATGTCGCCGTGCCATTGCGTTGGTTCACAGTGAAAGGCGAAGGGGCATGGTTCACCTCGCGAACCGCATCGACGGATGAGTACATCCTCTACGTAATTCAACTCGAGCGCACGGTGGGGGAATGGATGTTCACCGGAGGCTACGCCGGCGAGGTGGTGACTCAAAAGCGGAACCCATTTGGCTTTGCGCCCGATCGGGGCATGGCGCGATCATTTCTCGGCCGCGCCCAATGCACCATTGACGCGCGGCGCTCATTGGCATTTGAGGCGGCGGTGCGGCAAACAGGCGAGGGCGTGTGGTTGAAGTCCGAATACAGCCACCTAATGGGAAAGCGTTGGCGTGTGACGGCGGGCTTCACATTGATTCGAGGCGAGGAGGCCGATTTCCTCGGGCAATACAACCGCAACAGCTTTGGACTGCTGGCGCTACGCTACAGCTTCTAGACAGTTCACTTAACGGGTGGCATCCGCACCTCAAATAACGGGGTTCGAGACTTTGAGTGCTTGCCACAGTTCTGCGCGTGGCCGTCCATCCGTCCAAGCGAGCAGTAACTTCCCACATCGGGACAAGGCAAGACCCTACATGCCAAAGCGGCTGAAGGCTTCGGCCACTGTGTCCGCGTATGCGGCCAGCGAGAGACGCAACTGCCATCAGCCAAGCAACAAACCGCCTGGATCATCACCCTTCGCACCGGTTGTGGTTTGTACGTCTTCTCGTACAGTTCTTTCCTCAGCCCTTCCAGACAGTTCTCCAATCCCTTTGTCTCAATCCCCGAGAAACTTTCTTGGTCCACTCCCGGTGAATCTTGTCGTAGAGCAAGTAGAACCGGTTGTCGGGTTCTTCCCTCCCCCGGC
>JAENWC010000513.1 GCA_016650235.1 Terriglobia bacterium | reverse complement strand
GCATCCCGCCAGGAAAAGGCTCGTCACGAGGACTCAACGAAGCGACCCGAACGCTCGAAACAGGTTCCGCGTGGGGCCGCACCTGCTTGTGCGCCTGAGCCCAGGCTACAAAAGACGCGCACACGGGCACCAGCAGGCCGGTGGATCGAAGGAAAGCGGAGTGCTGGCTGGTCCCTATCCAGAACATAACCAAAGCGGTCAGGCTCGCCACCCAGACCGGGACTCGATACCGTAACAGAATCCGGCGGGCCTCCGCGGATGACAGGTACCTGGGCGGCACCGTCACCCCAAAGAAGATTTCGCGGCGGGAAAGCACGGGCAGTGCGTGCAAGAGGATGCCCACCAACGCCACGGGTAGGATCATCATCAAGAGCTCGACGTTCATTTGTCCATTCCTTTCGCCAATAGACGCAGCTCGGCGGCCACATCATGCGCCGACAGACCTTCCGCCTGCAGTTGGGAGGCGATCTGGTGGATGCGGAGGCGAAGCTGGTCCAACTTGGCTTCGTTTTGCACAATGGGTGTCTGGCGGTCCAGAATGAGGGCTCCCCTGCGGCGGCGCAGGTCGAGCCAGCCCTCCTCGGCCAGGATGCGGTAGGCCTGGGCTACCGTGTTGAAGTGTATGCCCAAGTCGAGCGCCAACTGGCGGACGGGGGGCAGCAATGCCCCGGCGCGCAGGGTTTCGGTTACCAGAAGGGAGCGGAGGGAGTCGACTATCTGTTGATAGACAGGGACAGGGGAGTTGAGATCGACTTTGAGGAGAGCGCCCATTGTCTATTGTACATACACATTATACATATAAAACCAGCCTTGTCAAGGGCGGTTGGGCCTACCTGTTGGGCCTACGGCCGGAGAGCAGAGAGTTTCTGCTTCAGTTGTTCCCCGGGATCTTGAGGTTTGGGCACATTGTAAATGGCGTCCTCCCAGGAGCCATAGCTGGGATTGGGGATGAGGAACCATTTCCTGCCCCAATATTCCTGATAGGGGGCAGCGAGAATTTGGCGGTTGGCGGCCGTTGTTCGCGCACCGGGAAGAAAATCGCCCAGATCATCACCAATCAGGAGCAGGATGCGGTGTGTGGCGCCAATGAAGGAGCGGCGTGTGGATTTGTCGCTGGACCACTCTGTACGTTCCGAGCGGCACAGCACTGTATCGTTATTCAAACTCAGGGGAAAACCATGACGGCGGAGGTTGGATCGGGTAGCAGCCTCCTGGTTTGCGTCGCGATTGGTGACGTAGAAGATGGTGACTCCACGGGCGGCGGCATAGCGGGAAAATTCGGCTGCGCCCGGCATGGGGTCAGCTTTACTCTCGGAAACCCATTGATTCCACAGGGCGAGATCAAATCCAACCCCGGCCTTCACTTGACGCGCCTGACTGGGAGCGTTATCGAGGACGGTTTCATCCACGTCGACAATGATGGCCAGCGGCAAATTGCGGAGCGAGGCGGGATCATGGGCGGCCTGTTCAATGGCGGCGGTGGAGGATGGATCAGAGATAGAGGCATCCAAGGCGTGGCGTGCGGCAAGGAAACTCTGGCGGCAGGAGACTTGCCATTCCACCGAGGTCTGCACCCAAAGCGTGGAAATCAGTTTCTGATGGGCTGGCGGCTCTTGTGCCAGAGCCAGGCAAAGACCGGACAAGAACAAAACAGGAAATCGCATGGTAAGGCCAGAGTAACAAGGGCCGCCAAATAAGAAAAGGGCCGTGGGGATTGACCCACGGCCCTTTTCGCGCTTGCAAGCCGTTAAGACGCGCTCGCGTTATCAGCGAGAGTCAGCACACTGCCGACCTTGCCGAAGATGCTGCTGATGGTGGAGGCGACGCCGGGCATGATCGCACCAGCAGCCACGGCCACGAAACCGGCCATCAACGCATATTCGATAAGGTCCTGACCACGGGTGTCCTTCAGGATCCGCATCTTCCAAACCAAATTGGTGAACTTATTCATTGTCTTTCTTTCTCCTCTTCCCTGTAACAGGGTTGTTAGTGTTGCTGAACCCAAAGTATCATTCGGTATACTTTCTAGAAATCAGCATAAACACCTAAATAGGCCCGGCAAAGTAGCTCAGGAATAGAGTGCTTTCCGGACTCATGACAGTCGCAACCCGGCGAATTCCCGGATGAGCCCGAACGGCTTACGAACCACACCAATGGCCTCACCGCGTTGATCTATTTGAAGTTCCTCAAGATTGCCAAGATCCGTATCCGGCTTGGCGGCCAACCTTAGAAACTCGACTTTGGAGGGATCTACTCCCATGATGCGGCAGCAAGTGGAATCCACGGCAACCAGATCCGCACCCATCACCAGCACACCGCAGAGCTTGGGGGTCCCCTGGATAGGTCCGTTGCCTTCCATGCCCACCACGCCATCGACTATGGCAAAGGTGCGGCGGAAGATGCGGTTCAGTTCCACGATGGACTTGGGAATACCGGCGTAGTGCAGGGGGTTCTTGGGCCATCCATAGACGGCGCCTGGCACCAGCCCGAAGAAGTTCTTCATCGATAGCGTTACCCCGGCCCAGTGATGTGTCTTCATCTTGGGAAGGGAGACGATGAGGTCGGCCGAGAGGGCCGTATTGGGAAGGAAGATCTGGCTGTCCTTAAGAAAGCCTGTGCGTGCGGTAACGTCATCGAGGTTCAGATCCACAAAGAGGCGGTCGAATCCGGTGACGGCCTGACGGTAGCCCGCCGCTTCAGCCAGATACATGGTGTCGCGCCGGTGGCCGGGACCTTCCCCGATCATTACTTGCGCCGCCCCCAGGTACTGGAAGAGTTCAAAGGCGGCGGCGAGGACGGAAGGATGCGTGTTGATGCAGGTTTGCCCATCAAATTCCACCAGATTGGGCTTGAGCAAGACGCGCTTGCCGCGCACATCGAGGCGGCAGAGTTGGGCGCCCTGCTTCATGGTTTCGAAAAGATTGGAACTGTAGGAAGGAGCCTTGAGGATCACGACGGGAGACTTGGCGCGTGGGGCCCTTGCGGAACAGCCGGCGGCGGCAAGCCCCGCGGCTGCGGGAACAAAGGCGCGGCGGGAGATACTTTGAGGGAACATGTGAAATGGATTTGGGGTTCTCACGGCAGTCACTTTTTAACTATTCCTGGAATCGATCCTCATCAGATGGAAGTTGCCATCCTGCGCGCCCAGCATTTGCAGGGAGGCAAGCAGCGGATGGCCCTCCGCGGGAGTGGGGTCCGGGGCAGGGGCTATGGTTTCTCCGTGTACCCTCAGGGCCAATTGGAGCCAAGCGCGCGCCAGCGGTGATTCTGCCTGTTGGTGGAATTGGGAGGCTTTGGAGCAGGCCGCCTGCCGGTCGCTGGCGCTGGCCTGCTGCAGGCCCAGCAACGCGATCGCCGTGGTTTCCGGATAGGACGGGAGCGGCACACGCAGCGCAGTCTTCGAGCCGTAGTTCCAGCCTCCGTCGTCGCAGCGCCGGTCCAGCAGCATGTGCTGGCCCAGGGCAACCCGTTCTTTCAGGGTATTGGCCATGAGACGGGGCAACGGTTCGGCATGGGAGAGGCTGCTCTGCATGGCGAGAAGGGAATGCACGGTAGGTTCCACCCAGGAATTGGTTTCCGGGAACCAGGACCAGCCGTAGCGCTCGGGCAAGTATCCCTCTTCCGGCTTGAGGAACGGATGAAGGAGCCTGCGCCAGAGTTTGCCCTCATCGCCACGCGCTTGCGTTAACCAGAACAGAGCATCGTGAAACTTCCCGTCAAATACCTTGCGGCGGCAGTGCAGTTGAATCCAGAGCGCGGTGGTCCAGCCGGGTTGATCGACGGCATCGGTGGGCCGGCAGCCGCCGCCGGGCAATTGCCAGGAACGGATCCTGTTCCACGCCCTGTCCAGCGCTTTCGCATGCGCCGGGACGCCATCGAGAGCCAACATGGCGTAGTAGGTGGGTTCCAGCCAGGAGGCCCGGCCGGGCGCGAATCCCCAACCTCCATCCTTGTTCTGATGACTCAGAAGAAAGCCGGCGAACAAAGCTTGGGTCGAGAGGGACATCCAGGTAAAGTATCGGCGTGTGAAAGCCCAGGCTTTAGCCTGCATCGACTTGGCACTTTGTTGCCGAAGCTGGCCTTAGCCGCGCGGACATGTCTTTCGGAGAAAATCCCGGTCCACTGAGAGTTCCAAACTGGGCCGGGCGGATAGAGTTTGCAGCCGCCAACCTCCTGTCCCCAGGCAAGGGCCGGACCTGCTGGCCGGGCAATGACCGACAGGTGCGCGGCTAGTTTGATGTACATTCTTTAACATATCAACCCAAGCAACGCGTGTGGAAATCCGGCAAATTCTGGGCCAATCTCAGGTGAATCATCAAGTGAAAGCCTTCCCAGGCTGTGTCATCGTGAATGCAAGGTGTATTCAGATCACGAAAAAGGTCTTCTATCTCGCTAAAGAGAATGCACGCTCTAAATTTGTTGGCAGAAACAGACGATAGAAATTGGGGGTAGGCGTTATGGGACGGACAAGCCGAAGGAAGGGATTCACTCTGTTGGCCACGGCCGTCAGCATCATCGTCATGATGGGCATGCTGGGTCTGGTGGTTGATCTGGGGCGTGGCTATGTCGCCAAAAACGAGGCGCAAGCCTTCACGGACGCCGCCGCGTTGGCGGCCGCGCAAAAGATGAACAACACCTCGACGGGCATCACCGCCGCAAAGGCAGCGGTCACCAACAGCCTGAACAGGTGGTACTTCAACACGAAAAGCTTCACTGGAGTGGTCACTGAATTCAGCACTAACAGGACGACTTGGGTCACCAGTCCGAGCACGGGCGCATCCTACCGGTACGTGCGCGTGACCGCGCCCACCAACAGCTTGAGTACCTACTTCATGACGGTTTTGGGGGCTTCACAAACGATGAATGTGGGGGCGCGATCAATGGCCGGGATCGATGTGCCTACCAGCCTTCCCCAGGGAGTCTTTCCCTTTGCCCCCTTTGCGCATGATGACGATGCGCCGAATTTCGGCTATAGCCCGGGAGAAGAACTCACCCTGTTATGGCCTGCCAGCGTGCAAGCCAGTGGCGCGGCCCAGCAGATGAATAACTTGTGCCAGTCCGACCGCAACCAGACAAGCCTGGACTTGGTGCAAGCCGGGGTCACAGCCGAGCGCGGCTACATCCAGGAATCAAGCGCGGCGGCGCTCGCTGCGGCCATCGAAGACGACCATATGGATTACACGGTCACGGTCGGCGAGGACGTTAACCTGACCGGTGGCGTGAAAACCACCGATGTGTACCAGAGCATGGAGGATCGTATCGATCAGGATTCGGACCCGAATGAACCCAATTACAACACCTACATCGCCAACCATCAATCCTCACCCACGCGCCGGGTTGTCATTGTGCCCATCATTCTGGACCATGTCAATCCCACAGTGTTGGGCTTTGTCAAGGTGTTTCTACCGCCAAGACAACCACACAGCCCGAACAAGTCCAAGTGCGCGACCTACATCGGTCCGGCCAATATGGCGACTGGCGGTGGAGCTAACGGGGCGAATCTGTTGAGGTTATTGGAATGACGTTTCTACCGTTCCGGGCACGCCGGCGCCGGGGCAACGCGATGATCGAGTTCGCGATCGCCACCAGCCTGCTGATTCCGGCATTAAGCGGGGCCTACCAGTTCGGCTACACGCTCTACCAATACGACCTGCTGTCGTCGGCTGTGGCCAATGGCGCCCGCTACGCCAGCTCGCGCACCTACCGCACTCTCTCCGGCGCCGGAGATCTCACCAAGGTCAGGCTGGCAACGCAAAACATCGTTGTGTACGGCTCACCCTCCGGCGGTTCTACACCCCAAGTGCGAGGCTTAACTACCGGCAACGTAATCGTCACCTATACGACAACCAGCACAGGAATCCCATTGTCGGTGAAGGTGAGCATTACCAACTTTACGGTGAACGGCATATTCAAGAGCTATACGTTCAACTCCAAACCGGCCATCACTTTCCCTTTTACCGGGCGCTATGCACCCGAGGAAGCGGAGAACTAAAATGCGTAATCGCCGAATTGTGAAGAGTGTGAAGAGAGGGAGGAGCGGTCAAGCACTGGTGGAATCCGCTCTGATCCTCCTGGTTTTTCTCACCACCCTGATCGGCATCCTCGATGTCTCCCAACTGTTGTTCATCCACCAATCGCTTGTGGAACGGACGCGGGCAGCGCTGCGATGGGGCATGGTGCAGCCGTGGGACGGGACGGGGGCGAAGATCCAAAACATGGTTCTGTACCAAAGTCCGACAGCCCCTGGTGGCCTGGAACCTCCAGGATTTCTCGGTCTCCGGCGGGCGAATGTGCTGGTGACGCGCACCGCGGGCACGGCGAACAATCCCAACGATGAACGTATATCGATTGCTGTCGTCAACTTCGACTATAAGTTCTTCACGCCGTTCATCGCGAGAACGTTCCAAAACAACTCGGCCGTCCTCCAATCGACGCCCCTCCTATACCGGAACTGACCGCGTGCGGGTCCGGCCGGGCGTCCGCGAACGGTGACATATCTCAATTCTGCGATGGGTTGGGTTCCGGCGCAAACCGAGCCGCGCGCCCAGCAAGCGGTTTGGGCGCCAAAGCTCATCACAACCACTCCCTGCGATCACCCGCGGATAGTCGAAGCGGAAGTATTTCGTCCCGCCTTACCTGGTTAGCTTCGAGCTTCGATTCCACCACACTGAACGCAGTTAAATGCGCATTTCTTTGACCGATGGGAGTAAGCATCAGGATAAGCGCCGTACCTAAAAACCCGGCGCATTCAGCGCTGATCCCAAGGTCAATCTTCGAGTGAAACAATTCCCGGGCTGTGTCATCGTGTATTAGTACAAGAAAAAAGTGTCTATCCCGCCAAGAAAAATCCGCGCTGTAAATTTGTTGACAGGAACAGATGAATAGAAATTCTGGAGTAATCGCCATGCGGCGGACGAGCCGAAGGAAGGGATTCGCCCTGTTGGCCACTGCCGTCAGCGTCGTCGTCATAATGGGCATGCTGGGCCTGGTGATTGACCTGGGGATTGGCTATGTCGCCAAAAACGAGGTGCAAGCCTTCACGGACGCCGCCGCCTTGGCTGGCGCCCAAAAGTTGGACAACACCACGGCGGGCATCACCTCCGCAAAGGCGGCGGTCACCAACAACGTAAACAAGTGGTACTTTGGCACGAAAAGCTTTACTGGCGTGGTCACGGAGTTCAGCATGGACAGGACGGTTTGGGTGGTCAATCCGGGTTCGGGCGCATCCTACAGGTACATTCGCGTGACAGCACCCACTAATAGCATAAGCACTTACTTCATGACGGTTTTGGGGGCGCCGCAAACGATGAACGTGTCGGCGCGCTCGATGGCCGGGATCCAGGTGCGTGCCAGCCTTCCTGAGGGGGTCTTTCCCTTTGCCCCCTTTGCGCATGGTCCCACCGGGCCGGATTTCGGCTACGCCAAGGGAGATCAGCTCACGCTGTTATGGCCTTCCAGCGTGCAAGCCAGTGGCACGGCTCAGCAGATGAATAACCTGTGCCTGTCCGACCGCAATCAGGCGAGCCTGGACTTGGTGCAAGCCGGGGTCACAGCCGAGCGCGGGTTTATCCAGGAATCAAGCGCGGCGGCGCTCGCGGCGGCCATCGAGGACGACCATATGGACTACACGGTCACGGTCGGCCAGAACGTTAACCTGACCGGTGGCGTGAAAACCACAGATGTGTACCAGAGCATGGAGGATCGTATCGATCAGGATTCGGACCCGAATGAACCCAATTACGACACCTACATCGCCAACCATCAATCCTCACCCACACGCCGGGTTGTCATTGTGCCCATCATTCTGGACCATGTCACTCCCACGGTGTTGGGCTTTGTCAAGGTATTTCTACCGGCAAGACAACCACACAGCCCGAACAAGTCCAAGTGCGCGACCTACATCGGTCCGGCCAACTTGCCGACCGGCAATGGAGCTAACGGGGCGAATCTGTTGCGGTTATTGGAATGACGATTCAACCGTTCCGGGCACGCCGAGGCCGCGCGCGACCAATACACCCTGCTGTCGTCCAAGGCAGCCAATCGGGCGCGCTATGCCAGCGCCCGCACTGATCGCACTCTCTCCAGTGCGGGTGATCTCACTAAGCTGAAACTGGCAGCGCAGACAGGCGTTGCGAACGGCTCCCCCTCCGGCGGTTTGATAGTGGGCTACCCACAGTTCTGCGGATTGAAACGCTCTCTGTGCCCGGCAAGCCTCGGCGAGTCAGGGCTTGCGGACGCGCCGGTAAGGGCTGCGCAGGTAGCCCTCCGACTCACGGGCAACCGCCGAGCCCGAGGCGTATTTCGAGGCTTGCCGGTAGGCTTCCATCGCCTGCTGGCGCCGGCCTAGCAGATCCAGGCTTTGACCCAGCCTCATCCAGGCCATCACGCCGGTATTGGGGTCGAGGTCTTCCGCCTTGGCCGTGGCCTTGCTCAGGTTAGTGACTGCCGATTCCCACTCATCGAACCAAAACTGCAGGTTGCCGCGAAAATAGTAAACCTTCTCGATCGGCATGTTGCGGAAGCCTGGCAGGCCTTCGTGTTTCATGCGCTCCACTTTAACCAGGGCCTCCAGAGCTTTGGGTCTATCGCCCAGGTCGCTGTACATTTGCGCCAGTTCCAGATGCAGCAGATAGTTGCGAGGGAACTTGCCGGTCAGGCCGTTGAGCAAGGGCACGGCGTCGGCGGGCCGGCGCTCGCGTCTGTAGATGGCGGCCAGTAGTATGGCCGCGTCGGCGCGGTTCTTGTCGCCCTTTGCGGCCACCTCCTGGAGAGTTCGTATGCCCTGCTCGCGGTCGCCGCGGAAGCCAGCCAGAAAACCGAGCGCCTTGTAATACCAGGGCAGGCTGCCGATCACATAGTCGTGCATGCCTTGCATGAGTTTGGCATCAATTAACGATGGTTCCAACGCAGTGAGTCGGTTATGCAGTTTGCGCCCGGCGGTGGCATCGCGCAGCGAGTCCACCCATGCTTTGCGGACCAGGTAGTTGTAGTTGGCGCGCAGGCCGTGCGCCACGCCGAGATTGTACAACCCTTGCGGATCGTCCGGATTCCCGTCCAGACGTTTTTGCGAAAGGCGCATTGCCGCGGCGATGGCCTGGTCAAAATGCTGTTGATCCAGGGCCGACGGATTCATCTTTGGGCGGCGCAGGAAACTGTTGCCTCCGGTGACCATTTCGCTTTCGAGCGCCCCGGCTTTGAGCATCTCCCGGAACAGGAAGGCTTGGGCGAGGTGATTCCGCAGGTCCGCGCGGTCCGGCTGGCTTTGCGCCAGGTTGGTGAACACCTGCAAGGCTTCCTCGAATTCGAGATTGTAGAAGTGATCGAAGCCGCGTTCAATGGCGTCCGGTTGCTCCTGGGGCGGCGCCAGCAGCAATAGAAGTGCGAGGCAAATAGTCATGGCGTCGACTCGAGTTGCCGCAGTGCCCAGGCGGCATGAGCGGCCACAACTGGATCGGGGTGGGCGGCGAGTTTTCGCAGCGGCGCGCCGAACTCAGGCTGCCGGCTATTGCCCATCGCGACCGCTACGTTGCGCAGGAAACCAGTGTAGCCGGCGCGCGTAACTGGAGTACCGCGAAAGCTGTTGCGGAAGCCGTCTTCGGTTAGGGCGGCCAATTCCGCCAAGGGCGGAGCGAAATGGTGGGGCTGATAGGCGGGCTCGCAGCGGTCATCGGCCTGCCGGTTCCAGGGGCAGACATCCTGACAGATGTCGCAGCCGAAGACGTGCTGGCCAAGCCCGGCGCGATGCTCCTCCGGGATTTCCCCGCGCAGCTCGATGGTGAAGTAGGAGATGCAGAGGCGGGCATCGAGGGTAAATCGGCCAGCGCCATCCGGGACGAGGGCCTGTGTGGGGCAGGCATCGATGCAACGCGTGCAGGTGCCGCAGCGGTCTGGGGGAGCCGCATCCGGTTCCAGATCCAACGAGGTAAGCAGCTCTGCGAGAAAGAACCAGGAGCCTTTGCCTTGGTGGATGAGGCAGGTGTTGCGGCCGATCCAGCCCAGTCCGGCCGCGCGCGCGTAGGAGCGTTCGAGCAGCGGGGCCGTATCCACGCAAATTTTGTAATCAAAGGGGTTAGAGGATCTGTGTTGCAAATGAGCCACAATCCGCTCCAGTCCGCTTCGCATGAGTGGATGGTAATCCTCACCCCAAGCATAGCGGGAGATCCAGCCCAGCCTGTCATCGGTCATTTGATTGGTATGAGGCTGCGGACCGTTATAGAGTTTTCCGACACAGAGAATAGATCGGGCCGTAGGCAGCAGGGACCTTGGATCGCGGCGGAGATCCGCCCTTCTGTCAGTAAGATAGCCCATCTTCCCCGCCCTTCCTTGAGCTGCCCATTCGCGGTAGAGCGAAAAGTCGAGCTCGGGTGTTATGGCGGCCACACCGGCCAGTTCAAAACCAGCCTCTTGCGCAACGGATTTCACCAGGACGTTGTTCATGCTATCCTTGTTCTTTCCAATCAGATAGGCTCGAAGTTTGGAACCGGCCTGCGCTTAGGCCATTCAGGCGTCCCTATTACCATACGATGAGCCAAATCAGCAGTTTAATTCATTCTAGTGGATAGCGGGTAAAGGGTTGACTAAAATGTCAAGTTGAGAGTGGTGTACGCGCCACACAGCCCAGGAGCTAATCAAGTTATGCACAAACCAGTCAAGTATGCGGAGAAGGTGCTCACCATGACCGCCAAAGGCGCATGGAAGCTGTTCGACACGGTAAACCAGTTTCGCCAGAACCCCGGTTTCATACCGCAATGGTCGGACAAGCCGCTGCTGAAGTCGTGGGAGAAGACGAAGCCGCCACTGGGCTGGCCGCGGACCACGGACTCTTTGTGCCCCAAGTGCGTGCAGGCTGCGCGCAAGCAGATTCTGGACGGCGAGGCCGACTACAAGATCCTGCTCGACGAAAAAGTGGGTGAGATCAAGGCGCAAATCATCGAGCGCGACGGCAAGATTCTCATGGTGAAGGACTGCCCCAAGCACGGCCACTTTGAGGATGTGATGGCGATGGACCCGGCCTTCTTCAAGCACCTGGAAGAGGTTTTCCCGGGCCGCGATATCCGTGCGCACAACGACGAACATCTGCACAATCACGGCAGCTCCACCATCACGCACGGGCGCGGTTCCGTGCTTACGGTGGATTTGACCAATCGCTGCAATATGATGTGCGACCCCTGTTTCATGGACGCCAACCAGGTCGGCTTTGTGCATGAGCTGAGTTGGGAAGACGTGAAGCAGTTGCTCGATAACGCCGTGCAGATCAAGCCGAAGCGCAAGATGTCAGTGCAGTTTTCCGGCGGCGAGCCGACACTGTCGCCCTACTTCCTGGATGCGGTCCGCTACGCGCGCAAGGTCGGTTATGACAGCGTGCAGGCGGCCACCAACGGCATCGAGTTCGCCAAGAGCCCCGAGTTTTGCCGGCAAGCCTCCGAGGCCGGCCTGCGCTACGCCTATCTGCAATTCGATGGAATCGGCAATGAAGCCAACTCGCATCGCGCGGTGGGCAACCTGTTCGATGTGAAGATGCGCGCCATCGAGAATTTGCATTCGGCCGGCGTGGACATTGTTCCAGTCATCACCATCATCAACGGGATTAACAATGAGCAGGTGGGCCACGTGATTCAGTTCGCGCTGGACAATCCGAAGAAGATTCCGTTCCTGAGCTTCCAACCGGTGAGCTTCACGGGCCGTGATGAGGACATCACGCCGGAGCGCCGCGCTGCGCAGCGCTATACGCTCTCTCACCTGGCCCATGACGTGAAGAATCAGGTCGGGCTCGGTGAGCCGACGCGTGACTGGTTCCCCATCTCCTTCATCAGCACCTTCAGCGACTGGGCCGACCTTGTCCATGGACCGAAGGAAGGCTGGGGCCACCTGTCCTGCGGCTGCCACCCCAACTGTGGCGTCGGCATGGCCGTGATGGTGGACAAGGAAACCAAGGAAGCCGTGCCGGTGACCGCGTTTCTCAACGGCGATCAACTGGCCAAGGACATCGCGCGCGTCAACGACGCGGCTCGCGGACGGTTCCTTTCCGTAGCGGGCATGGCGCTGGCGCTGGCCAAGAACTACGATCCGTTCATGTCGCCGACGCACTTCAAGCTGATTGACTTGATGAGGAAGTTCGACAAGACGTTCGGCGCCACCGGCAAGAGCTATGGCAAGGTGAGCGGCGAGACGCGCCTCCAGGACATACAGAAGCGCCGTTCAGACCGCTGGAACTTCCTGTTCATCGCGGGCATGTGGTTCCAGGATCTGTTCAACTACGATTTCCGCCGCACCGAGCAGTGCATCATTCCTTATGCGACGCAGGAAGGCGAGATCAGCTTCTGCGCCTACAACACCGGCATCGGCTGGCGCAACATCATCGAGAAGATGCACATGACGGCCACGCTCACCAAGTGGTATGAAGACCACGGCCGCCACGAAATCTTCGCCGGCGGCAAGGAAGTCGGGCTGCGCTCGAAGGAACACTCGATGAAGGTAAACGCCGAGCACGCGGCATTTGCCCGGCAGACGGATCTGGACGATCTGGGCATCGCCAAGACGGCGCGCGAGGAAAAGATCCGGGCTCGTGACGGGAAGATGAAGCAGGACGCCGAGAACGCGCGGATGGCGAAGCTGTATCGCGAAGTGGTGCTGAAGGAAACGCAGCCGGACGGCTTCGTCAGCATTAACAGCATCACACCGGCGGCGCCTGTTGTGAAGAAGCAGGAAGAAGTCGGCAGCTTCGGCGACTAATCGCTCGTAGATGTGTCACTGGCCCGCTGCACTCCCCCCGGTGCAGCGGGTTTTGTTTTTAGGAACGATGCCTGTGGGCTAACCGCGCTGATCGGCGGGGGATTCGACTAGTTTGGGGCAGATCGGCCAGTGTGGGCGCGGGCTCGATGTGAAACGCCAGCGTCTTAAGCTGTTCGAGAAATTCCGCGGCGCGGCCGGCGGGCAGCCGTTTGCGGCGGACGCCTTGTCCGAGGGCATTTAAGATTTCCGGTGGCCAGATAGAGGGCACGTGAAGGTGGCTTCCGGAAGCGGCCCACTCGAGAAGCTGATCGGTGAACGGCGTTTGCTCGTCCTCGTAGCACCAAGGAAGGCAGGCCGAAACGTCGAGAACGAAAGACTGCATTAGTGGCGGTGGCCGAGATGAGCATATTCGCGCAAAGTCATGCCATTGCGCTCCAGCCGCACGCCCTTGCGCAGCTCGCGGATTCGCTGGACCGCGCGACGGCGGGCTTCGGGAGACATTTCAAGAGAGCCTTCGCGCTGACTCTTTTCACGCCACGCGCGCACACTCTGCACGATTAGATCGTCAACGGACGTAAAATGTCCGTTCTGAATCTCTTCCTGCACGAGCCGCTCGGTTTCCTGCGTCACGCGGATGGTCATACCCTTAACGTAGCTTGGAGGGGCGATTCCGTCAAGGTGGTTAGGACGATAAGAAACTACGAACATGATTGAATCTTGCAGCTCCACCATCACGCACGGGCGCGGCTCCGTGCTTACGGTGGATTTTAAGCAGTTGCTGGACAACGCGGTGCAGTTCAAGCCGAAGCGCAGGATGTCGGTGCAGTTTTCCGGCGGCGAGCCTGTCGTCATACTTCCTGGATGCGGTCCGCTACGCGCGCAAGGTGGGTACGACAGCGTGCAGGCGGCCACCAACGGCATCGAGTTCGCCAAGAGCCCCGAGTTTTGCCGGCGCGATGTTGCTAATGCTGACGAAGCCGTCCGGATGCGTTTCCTTCAGCACCACTTCGCGATACAGCTTCGCCATCCGCGCGTTCTCGGCGTCCTGCTTCACCTTCCCGCCGGCAGCGCCTGTTGTGAAGAAGCAGGAAGAAGTCGGCAGCTTCGGCGACCAGCCTCTCATAGTGTGTCACTGGCCCGCTGCACTCACCCCGGCGCGGCGGGTTTTGTTTTTGGTCGCGCGTGGCGGCGGCGCCAGACATGAATATCGGCCGCCCGGGTTCGCTTTTCGGCCGGGCAGCCCCTGATTGCGATAAGATGATTTCCACGATGCAGCTTTCCGCAGGCCAGCAACTGGGGCCCTATGAACTCGTATCGCCGCTCGGCGAAGGCGGCATGGGCGAAGTGTGGAAAGCCCGCGATACGCGTCTGGACCGCGATGTCGCCATTAAAGTGTCCAAGGCCAATTTCACTGAGCGCTTCGAGCGGGAAGCGCGGGCGATCGCGGCGCTGAATCATCCCAACATCTGCCAGTTGCACGACGTGGGGGCCAACTATCTGGTGCTGGAGTATGTGGAAGGCACCCCGCTCAAGGGCCCGCTGCCGCTGGAGAAGGCTCTGGAGTATGCAGGACAAATCGCCGACGCGTTGGATGCGGCACATAGCAAGCAGATCACCCATCGCGATCTGAAGCCTGCCAATATTCTCGTCACCAGGCATGGCATCAAGCTGCTCGACTTCGGACTCGCCAAGCAGATCACGCCAATCCAGGCAGGCGATGCGACGCTCACCGAGCTCACCCAGCACGGGCAGATTATGGGGACTCCGCACTACATGGCGCCGGAGCAGTTGCAGGGAAAAGCGGCCGACGCGCGCAGCGATATCTTTGCATTTGGCTGCGTGCTCTATGAAATGCTGGCTGGCCGGCGGGCGTTCAGCGGCGAGACGGCCGTCGACATTTTGACCGCCATCGTCCACAAAGAGCCAGCGCCCCTTCAGACGCAGCCAGCCATATCACGCATTGTGAGCCGTTGTTTGCGTAAGGCGCCCGCGGAGCGCTATCAGAACACGACGGATGTGAGTGCAGCTTTGGCGGAGGCGAAAGAGGCGCCGGCCTCTGGCCAACCTTCCATTGCCGTGCTGCCTTTCGCGAACCTGAGCGCCGACAAGGAGAACGAATACTTCAGCGACGGACTCGCGGAAGAGATTTTGAACGCCTTGACTCAGCTTCCCGGCTTGCGCGTAGTGGCGCGGGCTTCGGCATTCGCGTTCCGCGGGCGGGAACACGCCATCGGGGAAATCGTGGAGAAGCTAGGCGTGACGAATGTGCTGAGCGGCAGCGTCCGTCGTTCCGGCAATCGAATCCGCGTCAGCGCGCAACTGATCAACGTGCAGGACGAATCGCAGCTCTGGTCGGAGCGCTACGATCGGGAGATGCGCGATGTGTTCGATATCCAGGACGAGATCGCACAGGCGATCGTGGAGAAGCTGAAGGTTAAGCTGGGAACCAAATCCGGCCAGCCCCTGGTCAAACGGTACACCGAAAATCCGGAAGCACACAGCTTGTATCTCAAAGGCAATTTCCATCTGTATCGCTTCGGGCCGGAGGAAATGGTGAAGGGCAAAGCGTATCTGGAGCAAGCTGTGGCGCTGGAGCCGGGCCATGCGCCCGCATGGGTTCAGTTGGCCGACTACTACATCGCAGGGTGTTTTTTTGGCCAGGCGCCGCCGGCGGAGATGTGGCCCAAGGCGAGGGAAGGCGCCAGGCAAGCGCTGGCGGCGGACCCCGAGTTCGCCGACGCCCACGCCGTTGTGGGGTTTGTGGCGGCGATGAGTGAATACAAGTGGGCGGAGGCGCTCGACCGGTTCGACACCGCCCTGCGCCTGAATCCGGCGTCGGCGCGCACCTATTTTTGGCGCGGCCAGGTCCTTGCGTTCATGGGGCGGCAACAGGAAGCCTGGGAAAGCGCTGAGCGCGCCGTGGACCTGGATCCGCTTTTCGTGCTCTACCGGTACTTCAGTTCCCGAGACTGTTTGACTCGCGGTGAGTATGAGCGGGCTGCGGACGAGGCGCTACAGATGCTCGATATAGATCCCAATTACGTCCTTGCGTTTTGCACGCTGGGGGAGGCCTACTGCCGCATGGGCCGGCATGTTGAGGGAATCCCGCTGCTGGAAAAAGCCATTCATGGTACCCCAGGGATGTTCTTTGTGATGGGATTCCTCAGTTGGGCCTATGTCGCCGCTGGGCGCCGGGGCGACGCCGAGCGATTCCTGGCCGGCTTAGTGGAAAGGCGGCGGACGAAACACGTGGCTGCCGCCTTGCTTGCATATGTGACGCTAGGACTTGACGACGTGGCCGGTACATGGAAGTGGATCGAGCAGGCGATTGTGGAGCGTGACCCCAATCTGATATTCGTCGTGTACTTACAGGATTTCGCACCCCTGCGGTCCGATGCCCGCTACCAGGACGTCTTGCGGCGGATCAATCTCGCATAGAGTTCGGCGCGCCTCTGAATAGTGCCGATAAGCCCGGGAAAGACGACAACAAAACAGTATGGAGGGCAAAAGATGCGCCGGCGTTATCGACTGTCTGGTTTGGCTGTCCGGCCAGACAACTCCTCATTGCGATAAGCTGATCCCTACACGATGACACTGTCCGCAGGCCAGCAACTGGGACCCTACGAACTCGTATCGCCGCTTGGTGAAGGCGGCATGGGCGAGGTATGGAAAGCACGCGACACGCGCCTGGACCGCATCGTCGCAGTTAAAGTGTCCAAGGCCAATTTCACGGAGCGCTTCGAGCGGGAAGCGCGCGCCATTGGGGCGCTGAACCATCCCAACATCTGCCAGTTGTACGACGTGGGAACCAACTATCTGGTGTTGGAGTATGTGGAAGGCATTCCGCTTAAGGGTCCGCTACCGCTGGAGAAGGCTTTGGAATATGCAGGACAAATCGTCAACGCGTTGGATGCGGCGCACAGCAAGCAGATCACGCATCGCGATCTGAAGCCTGCCAACATTCTCGTCACCAGGCATGGCATCAAGCTGCTCGACTTCGGCCTCGCCAAGCAGGTCACGCCAATCCAGGCAGGCGATGCGACGCTGACCGAGCTCACCCAACACGGGCAGATTGTGGGGACTCCGCACTACATGGCGCCGGAGCAGTTGCAGGGGAAGCCGGCCGACGCGCGCAGCGACATCTTTGCCTTCGGCTGCGTGCTTTATGAGATGCTGGCCGGCCGGCGGGCATTCACAGGCGATACGGTTGCCGACATTTTAGCCGCCATCATCCATAAGGAACCCGCGCCGCTGCAAACGTCGTCGGCGGTGTCGCGCATCGTGAGCCGCTGTTTGCTCAAGGCGCCGGCGGAGCGCTATCAGAGCGCGACGGATTTGAGTACGGCATTGTCGGAGGTGAAAGCGGCGCCGGCGGCTGAGCAGCCTTCCATTGCCGTGTTGCCTTTCGCGAACCTGAGCTCCGATAAAGAGAACGAATACTTCAGCGACGGACTCGCCGAAGAGATTTTGAACGCCTTGACCCAGCTTCCCGGCTTGCGCGTAGTGGCGCGGGCTTCGGCATTCGCGTTCCGTGGGCGCGAACACGCCATCACCGAAATCGCCGAGAAGCTGGGCGTGACGAGTGTGCTGAACGGCAGCGTGCGGCGTTCCGGCAATCGAATTCGCGTCAGCGCGCAACTGATCAGCGTACACGACGAATCGCAGCTCTGGTCGGAGCGCTACGACCGAGAGATGCGCGATGTCTTCGATATCCAGGACGAGATTGCACAGGCAATCGTGGAGAAGCTGAAGGTCAAGCTGGGAACCAGATCCGGCCAGCCATTGGTCAAACGCTACACCGGCAATCCGGAAGTGAACAGCTTATATCTCAAGGGCATTTTCCATCTGTACCACTTCACACCGGAGGAAATGGAGAGGGGCAAAGCCTTCTTGGAGCAGGCTGTGGCGCTGGAGCCGGGCCATGCGCCGGCCTGGGTTCAGTTGGTCGGCTATTACAACGCGAGGTGCTTTCATGGCTTGGCGCCGCCGCGGGAGCTATGGCCAAAGGCCAGGGAAGCGGCCAGGCGGGCGGTGGCGGCGGACCCCGAGTTCGCCGAAGCGCACGGCGCTGTGGGGTTTGTGGCGGCAGTGAGTGAACACGACTGGGCGGAGGCGCTACACCGGTTCGATACCGCCCTGCGCCTGAATCCGGCGTCGGCACGAACGCATTTTTGGCGCGGCCAGGTTCTGCGAGGCATGGGGCAGAATCAGGAATCCTGGGAAAACGCGCATCGCGCCGCCTTGGACCTGGATCCGCTTTTCGTGCTTTACCGGCTC
>JAENWC010000512.1 GCA_016650235.1 Terriglobia bacterium | reverse complement strand
TTGCCAGCCTGATCCAAATATCGATTGTGATATCCCCGCTGCCGACGTTGCTGATCTGCTCCACGCTCACCGTGGCGTACTGCTGGATTTCCGGAACCGCCTTGACCAGTTCTTCGCCCAGTAATGCGCCTGACTTGTATTGAGTCAAGCTGGTGGATGAGGCTCCCCTACCGGAAATCGTGCCGCCTGTGGAGAGAACCAGGACCCGCGGCTTGTCCGTCTGGGCCAGGAGCAACGCTGTGAACAAGACAGGCGCGGCCAGCAGCTTCATCATTGACCCGCACACTCCGCCAACTGATCGAAAAACCGCTTGATCATCATCTTCGCCGTCGTATCCAGCAACCGCTGTCCCACCGCCGCGATGGTGCCTCCCACCTGCACATCTCCTACGTAACTCACCTCCGTACCGCCATCCTTGTCCACTAACCGCAGCAACCCATCCCCCTTCATGAAGCCGATCTTTCCCTTGCCCTCCACCGCCAACCGAAAACTCTCCGGCGGGTTCTGCTCCGTGATCCGGACCTTGCCCTCAAAAAGCCCGCTGATGCTGGCCAGCGCCAACTTCATCTGCATGTTGTACTCGTTGCCGGCCGTTCGATTGAGCCCGCCGCATCCAGGTATGCACCGCGCCAATATCGCAGGATCTTGCAGCATGCTGTAGGCGCGATCCCGGGCTACGGGCAATTGATAAACCCCGCCAATCTTCATGCAGCGCGCGACACCGCCGCCTGGATGGCTCGCCCCGCATAGACCGCGGCCATGCGCGCCCGGTACGCCGCCGACGCGTGTATGTCCGTGTTCGCATCGACACCATCGGCAACCACCGATGCCGCTTTCCTAATGTCGTCCGCGGTTCCCGCCGTTCCCTCCAGCATCTTTTCCACGCCCACCGCGCGATACGGCATGGGCCCCAACCCGGTCACTCCCACACGCGCCATCGAAATCTTCCCGCCCGACTTGCGAATGCGTGCGGCGATGCCCACAATCGCAAAGCCCGATGCCGGCTGCACCAGCTTTTGATAGCTGACGCCGGTGCCGGCCTCCTCCACGGGTACAATCACTTCGCGAATCATCTCGCCCGCCTCCGCCACCGTCGTGAACGTATCCACCAGGAAATCGCTTAGCGCAATCGTACGGTCCGAACCCACCCGCAACAGACGCACTCGCGCCTCCAGCGCAAACAACGCCGCCGGATAGTCCGCGGCCGGATCCGCATGCGCAAGACTGCCTCCAATGGTGCCCATGTTCCGCACCTGCATGTCGCCGATATGGGAAGCGGCCGCGGCCAGCAATGGACATCTCGCGCGCAGCAACGCGGAGGATTCCACCTGGAAATGCGTAGTCATCGCTCCTACACGTATGTTCCCTTTCTCCTCGGTAACTCCGTCCAAGGCCGGGACACGGCTCAGATCCACAAGATGCCCCGGCGTGGCCAGCCGCAGCTTCATCAGCGGGATCAAGCTCATGCCACCGGCCAGGATCTTTGCGTCTCCCCCGGCCATCATTTGCAAAGCTTCCTCCAAGCTCGCCGGCGATGAATATTCAAAGTTCTGCGCAATCATGCTTGGCCTCCCTGCAGCAGCGTCCAAATCTTTTCCGGTGTCATCGGCATGTCAATATGCCGCACCCCGAGTACGCTCAGCGCGTCCACCACTGAGTTCACCACTGCTGGCGTGCATCCGATGGTGCCCGCCTCGCCCACACCCTTCACCCCCAGTGGATTCACCGGCGATGGAGTCTCGGTATGATGGCTCTCCACCCACGGCATCATCGTCGCCTTGGGAATTGCGTAGTCCATCAACTCACCCGTCAACAGTTGCCCGTTCTCGTCATAGACGGCCTGTTCAAACAGGGCCTGCCCCAACCCTTGCGCCACCCCGCCATGCACCTGCCCGTCCACAAGCAGCGGATTGATGATCTTGCCGCAATCGTCCACCGCTATGTACCGGCTCACAGCAATCTTGCCCGTGTCCGCATCCACTTCTGTCACCACAATATGCGCCCCAAACGGAAAAGTGAAGTTCGGCGGCTCCCAGAAATACGTGGCCTGCATGCCCGGATCCTCGCCCGGCGGCAGCTTCATCGCGCGATAACTCGCTCCGGCCACCTCCGCCAGACTGACGCTTTTCCCGCTACGGTTACACACGCAGCGGCCCTCAACAAAGGTCACATCCTCGGATTCCAGCAGCATCGCACCGAACTTCTTGATCTTCTCCTTCAGCTTCTGCAGCGCATAGTAGAGCGCCGGACCACCCACCGCCGTGCCCCTGCTGCCAAAGGTTCCAATGCCATAAGGAACCACCGCCGTATCGCCGTGCACCACCACCACATCGTCCATTCCCACACCCAACTCATCCGCGGCAATCTGCGCAAACGTCGTCTCTTCCCCCTGCCCGTGCGGCGATGCGCCGGTGCCCACCGTCACTTTGCCCGAGGGATCAATCTTCACCGTCGCGCACTCCCAACCACCGGCGGGCGTGGCCGGCGAGGGACCGAACGCGCAGATCTCGCCATAGGTGGACACCCCCACCCCCATCAGTTTTCCCTGCTTGCGGGCTTCCGCCTGCCGCCGCCGCAACCCCGGATAGTCGGCCAGCTCCAACGCCTTCTTCAACGGCGCATCGTAGTTGCCGCTGTCATAGATCAACCCCGTGGCCGTGGCGAACGGAAACTCCTCCGGCTGTATGAAGTTCTTCATCCGGATCTCCACCGGATCCATCTTCAGCTCCGCTGCCAGTATGTCCACCATCCGCTCGATCCCATGCGTGGCCTCGGGCCGCCCCGCGCCGCGATAGGCGTCGGTGGGAACGCAGTTGGTGAACACTCCCACTATGTCCGCTTGAATATTCTTGAACCGGTAGAGCCCCGGCATCATCAATACCGATAACGTCGGAATGGCCGGCGTCAACAACTGATGGTAGGCGCCCAGGTCCTGTATCAGCTTCAATCTCAACCCGAGAATGGTCCCGTCTTTTCTCGCGGCCATCTCGTAATAGTCCACGTGCCCGCGGCCGTGTATGGTGCACAGATAATTCTCGCGCCTGGATTCGATCCACTTCACCGGCTTGCCGATCCGCATCGCCACAAACCCCATCAGCGCTTCCTCGGCGTACACGTTCAGCTTGGAGCCGAAACCACCGCCCACCTCCGGCGCCACTACTCGCAGGTGATGCTCCGGCAATCCCAGCATCTGCGCCAGCAGCGTGCGCAGCAGGTGCGGAATCTGGGTAGAGGAATAAACCGTCAGCGCCTCATCGCCCGTGTTGTAGTCGGCCACTACTCCGCGCGTCTCCATCGCCGTGGGAATCAGCCGCTGGCTCGTGATTCTCTGCTTTACCACCACCTCGGCTTCCGCAAAGGCTTTGGCGGTGTCGCCCCCCTCCTGATGGAAATTGAAAGCGATGTTGTCTGCCCACTCCGGATGAACCGCCGGCGCACCCGCCTCCAGCGCCTTTTCCGGATCAGCCACCGCGGGCAAGGGATCGTAGTCCACCTCCACCAGCTCCGCCCCGTCGCGAGCGATGTAGCGGTCCGTGGCTACCACCACCGCCACCGGATGGCCCGCGAAATAGGTTCGATCCACGGCCAGTATGTGATGGTAGGGCACCCGTAACCCGGGCAAAGACGCCCCGCATGGCACAGGACCCACATCCTTGGTATCCGCCCCGGTGAACACTGCCACCACTCCCGGCAAGGCCGATGCCGCCTTCGTGTCGATCCCCGCAATCTTTGCCGCCGCGTACGGACTGCGCACGATGCAGGCATGGTGCATCCCCTGCATTTGTATGTCGTCCACATAAGTGGCCGTCCCGGTGATCAGCCGCGGATCCTCCTTGCGGCGGATTCTCTGGCCGACCAGCTTTTCGGTTTTGGTGATGATGGTTGGGGCCATGGTTTACACTCCCATCTTTGCCGCGGCGCTCTTCACCGCGTTCACAATGTGCTGGTAGCCCGTGCACCGGCAGAGGTTTCCTTCAATGCCATGCCGGATCTCACCCTCGCTGGGATTGGGATTACGCTCCAGCAACTGCTTCGAGGCCAGGATCATGCCCGGTGTGCAGAACCCGCACTGCAATCCATGCTCGTTCCAGAAAGCCTCCTGCACCGGGTGCAGCGTGCCGTGGTTGGCCAAGCCTTCAATGGTGAGCACATGCTTTCCATCCGCCTGCACCGCAAACATCGTGCATGACTTGACCGCCTTGCCATCCACTTCCACGGTACAGGCCCCGCATAGCGTTGTCTCACAGCCGATATGCGAGCCCGTCAGCCCGAGAACATCGCGCAGATAGTGTATGAGCAGCAGCCGCGGCTCCACTTCATTCGCGTAGCTGCTCCCGTTAATCGTGACACAGATGGATTTTGTCATAGCAGGTTTCCCAGAGGCTATTGACAATATCAGAATCCACCGGCCTGCGCATAACCCGCACCTTCACGTCGTGTTCATCCCGAAGCGCCGAAGTATTCGGTATAGCAAGTTGAGCGGTCCATCAAGGGCACGAGTTGAAGCTGGAATACTGAACAGCCATCGTCGAGACGGCTTGGCGTGACAGGGAATAGGGGAAGGGAATGGAAGGGGAAAGTGAAGTCGGAACCGTCCCGGCGGCCCGGCCGGAACAGCCGGGCGGCCAGTAAAGTTAAAGAGCTTTTGCTAGCTCTTCGGCGAAGGCGCTCTGCGGGCCGGAATTTCCGGAGCGGGAGCGTTCGCGAGGTGGCCGTTGAGCGGCAGGCTCGGAAGCGGGGCCGCTCTGCACAGTGGCAGACGGCGTCACGCTGGGCCCAGCGTGCCCACCACTCGGGGCAACGGGAGGACGCCTGCGCGGTGGTCGAAACTCGCCGGCGGGTGGGCCGCTCGGGCGGGGGGTGCCCTTAGCCTTGGGAGGCTGGGCGGGGTTAGCGCGAAGGAGCCGATCCTCAAGAGGCGCTCTGTCAAAGCGCTTGATGATCGACTGCATTTCGTCTTGGTTAGGGGCTTCAATAAAAGCGAAGCCCTTGGACTCCTGTGTTTCCGGATTCCGGATGACCTTGATATGGTCGGCGACGAGATTCTCGGCCGTCAACCAGGACTTGATGTCGTCTGCGGTCACCCAGGCCGGTAGATTGCCAAGAAAGACAGTGAAACTCATTCGTGATTCTTAAACACTCCGTACCTAAAAGGTTGCGACACTACTTTCAGGCCGTTCGACTTCTGATCGCTGGACATTGGGTAGTGAGAACGCGCGGGAAGCGGTTCATGATAGCGATCCAATCGTACCACATCCCAATGGTTGTGGCAATGGGACAACGGTAGGAGAATCCTGGAAAGTGATAGGACCGATTCACTTTCCAGGTTTTTGCGATGCTTGCGCTATCCCAGAACATGACCCCGCACTTCGCATCATGAGCCATCGCTAAATCTTTGGCGGCGCAATAAGTGAAGTCCTTTGTCTTGCTCTGGCTCTCAATTCTCTTGATCGGCCGATTTCCAACATTGTTCCGCGGGAGCGTCATGCAGTACACGACAACCTTTCGATACCCCTGCTCGGCGAAGTACTGCTGAACCATTTTGCCGGAACCGTTCGCGTCCCCCGATCAGAATCGAGCACCTCGATGCATGAGGTTATCGAGCCTCTCGCGGATGATCGAGTTCAGCCGGGTGATGGCTCTGGATCCGCCGACAAAAACACCGGTCATAGAGATCCGCGCGCCCGACCCGAGTCAAGGTTAAGTACACGGCTCGCGCACCACCCTCCGCCGCAAGCAGGCGGCTGATTGTGCCAGCGGTCGCACCGGAACGGTAGAGGCCAGCCGGCAATAGGATGCGTTTACCAGCCGTCTTCGATCGATCCACGGCGAAGGTATCCTTCAGAAGCTCAGGTCGCCTGGCCAATTCAAAGACATCCTTCAACTGGGAGGTGCTTTTCACATTCGTGATGCAGGAATCCCACAGAGCGATGCCGCCGCGTCTACTCAAGGAGACGGCGACATCCATCACGGGTTGGTTGCGTCTGGCGGTATTCGAGGGCGGCACGGGAACGATAAGATCTGCACTCAGTTTCCAGGTCGCCGATACGAAGTGCGCCACGGTGTCGACGATCTCCTGAAGAATGTCCTTATCCGTTATAGCCGAGGAAGGTGCTCCCGGCCGTAATGAACGTCAAGAGCAAACCCCTCTGCCCACGGGCCTCGTGGCTTCTTGGGATTGATCTTCACAGCGATCGCCCAAGTTGCAAGTCTAATTTAATGCCGCGCTGCACTCTTTTGGGACCATAAGAATCGCCGAGTGGATCATCAGGTAAAATGAAAAGTGGAGGAATGGCCGAGTGGTTGAAGGCGGCGGTCTTGAAAACCGTTAGGGTCGGAAGGCCCTCGGGGGTTCGAATCCCTCTTCCTCCGCCATCATAACCTTTTGTGATGGCTTGACTTAAGAGACAGAGCTTCCAGCTGTAGCGAGTTTGCGCTAGTGTAGTGTCCGCGAAATAACTAGACAGTCATTGCCCTCCGCTTTCGGGACTTGGGGCTGGTACAGCCGGGCTGGATCTGCTCCAAAGTTCTCCGGCAGCGGGTGAGTTTTTCCTGGATGGATTCGACGGTC
>JAENWC010000511.1 GCA_016650235.1 Terriglobia bacterium | reverse complement strand
GATAGGGCTCTCCAGGGATGGAACCTGAGCGCCGCTCGTGGTGCCGGAACGGCGGGGCGGCTTGCCGCCCCCGCCGACGTCGTCAACGTTGAAAACGGGCTCTTGAACGCGCGCACGCGCGAACTGGCGCCGCACTCGCCCGAATTCCTCTCGCCCGTGCAGATTCCCGTGAAGTACGACCCGGCGGCGCGGTGCCCGGCCTGGGACAAATTCATCAGCGAGGTTTTCCCCGATGATACTGAGGCCATCGCGTGGGAGAATCCCGCGTGGCTGATGACGCCGGACACCTCGATCCAGAAAGCCATTCTGCTCACCGGTGACGGCGCGAACGGAAAGTCCACGTACTTGTGGGCGGTCCTGGCGTTCATCGGCAAGCACAATGCCGCAGCGGTCAGCCTGCACAAGCTGGAGAATGACCGATTTTCCTGCGCGCGTCTCATCGGCAGGCTCGCGAACATCTGCCCGGACCTGCCCAACACGGACCTCACCAATACGTCGATCTTCAAGGCGATCACCGGCGGCGATCCGGTGACGGCCGAATACAAGTTCAAAGACTCATTCGAGTTCATCCCGTACTCGCGCCTGATCTTCTCCGCCAACCATCCGCCCAAGAGCCAGGATGCCTCGCCCGCACTCTTTCGGCGCTGGCTCGTCGTCCCGTTCGAGCGCACGTTCGCCGATGGCGCGCCGGGGACCATCCCGCGCGACCGCCTGGACGCAATGCTCACTGAGCCCGAAGAACTGAGTGGCGTCCTCAACAAGGCGCTGGAGGCAATCGCCGCGATCCGGGCACAAGGGCTGAGCGAGAGCGGATCAACCAAGCACGCCATGGATGAGTTCCGCCAGGTGACCGATCCGCCGACAGTCTGGCTGGACCGCCACACGATCCTGCATCGCGACGCCGTGACACCGCAGGACCGCCTCTACCGCGAGTACGGCCGCAACTGTTCTGATGCCGGACGCCCCACCATCAGCAAGACCGCCTTCGGCCGCGCGATGAAGAAGCTGCGGCCGACGGCCGGGGACTACCAGAGGACCGTAAACGGTGTGCTGGCTTGGTGTTACGTCGGCATCGGCCTTGTCGCCAAGGAGGACGAATGAATCACGTGGTTCACACGGTTCACGCAGTTCGCCCTATCTTGTTGTCCACTACTAATCGCACGACCGGAATGGTGTGCAGGGGAGTGGGGGAGGGAGCCGAAAGTGGGGAACAAGATAAGCGCAACCGCGTGAACTCTGTGAACCGTGTGAGGCGCACCGGTGGCGTTGGTACCTTTTTCGCGAGCCGCACAGCGGGTAACAGGATGGCACGCTGAACGCGGAAGCGCCGAAAAACAGGTTGATCGGTTGATGCTTGGGCTATTGTCGGTGGGAGATCAGCTTGAGACCAGGAACACCCAGGAAATGGCCGCCGTTGTGGGTAATCAATTGAGCATCGTAAAGCAGCGCTGTGGCAGCGATCCACGCATCGGCCGTCTCGATCCTGCGTCCGGCAGCCTGGGCCGCGACCATCACCTCGGCCCATTTGCGGCAGAGGTCCGGACTGGAGGGCACGACAGTGAATCGCTCGATATAGAGGCGCAGCCAGTGAACGCGCTGGGAACTCCATCGGTATTGAAGCGCCCAACGCTCGACCTCAGCCACGGTCATGAACGAAACGCCAGCAGCACGCCCGGCGACATCCGCGTCATAAAGTTGCCCGATAGGATGGTTCTTGAAGAGGAACGAGACAACGTCGGTATCGACTATGGCTTCGGTCATGCGGCCGGGTTAGTCCGCTTTCGACCGCGCCATTCATCGAGCGTCGCCAGAAACTCCTCGATGGACTCTTCCTCTGGCCAGAAGTCGCCATGTAGCACGGAGACGTCAGTTATAGGGCCGGTACCCTGCTCGGCCATGAGCTGCTCGAAAGAGGGGTGACCGGAAGAGGCATAAGGAACAGCCGCCGACCTGTCCTCCGGCTTGCGGTCCCCTTGCTGGCGATTCATTTCGGCCACGGTATCACCTCTTCACCTTGGAGTATAGCAGCGGGACCCGAACCTATGAGCGACAAAGCGAATTTCGTTCTCATGACCCAGGCGCAGTACGCGCGCCACCGGAACAAGTCCGCAGTATATCGGCAAGCTGGTGATGCGCGGGCGCATGGTGGACGCTGTCGCGTCGGACGCCGTTCTTGACGACAAGCCGGCTGAGAGGACCGCGCCCGACGACCAGCCGCCTTCGAGTTACGCCCAGGCGAAGCTCGCCGACATGGTGTTCCGCGCCAAGCTGCGCCGCCTGGAATTCGAGACCAGGCAAGGCAAGCTGATCGAGGCCGCAATCGTGAAGGAGCGTTGGGCGGCGTGCTGAAAGAGCGCGTCCTGGGTGTGCCTGACAAACTCGCGCCAGAACTGACTGCGCTCGGCGATGAGCGCCAAGTACGCGACGCCTTGCAGCGCGAGATGTACGCGCTTCTGAAATCCATCCATTCCGACATCCAGCATGCGCGTTGAAGAAATCCAGATCGCCGTTGCAGACGTTGTCCTGCCGCCGCCCGACATCACCGTCTCCGAGTGGGCCGACGAGAACCGCCGGCTCAGTTCCGAATCCGCAGCCGAACGCGGCGAGTGGCGCACCGACCGGGCTCCATACCAGCGTGCGATCATGGACGCCCTCAGCCCGAGCCATCCTTGCGAGCAGGTCGTGCTGATGAGCGGCGCGCAATTGGGCAAGACCAGCATCCTGGAGAACTTCATCGGCTACATCATCGGCCTCGATCCGGGACCGGTCCTGTTGGTACAGCCGCGCGAGGCGGATTGCGAGGCCTTCTCCAAGGATCGCCTGGCGCCCATGCTGCGCGATTGCTCCACGCTTCGCGGCAAAGTGGCCGGCGTGCGCAGCCGCGACTCCAACAACACCATCCTGCACAAGAAATTCACCGGCGGCAGCATCACCATGTCCGCGGCGAGCTCACCGGCCGGCCTCGCGATGCGCAGCATCCGCTACTGCCTGCTGGACGAGGTGGACCGCTACCCCGCCAGCGCCGGTGCCGAGGGCGATCCCGTCAACCTTGCCATTACGCGCACCGCCAATTTCTGGAACCGCAAGATCGTGCTGTGCTCGACGCCGACCGTGAAGGGCGCCTCGCGGATCGAGGCCGCCTGGATGGAATCCAACCAGCAGACCTACTGGGTGCCGTGTCCGCATTGCGGTGGCCCGCAGGTGTTGCGCTGGAGCAACGTGGAATGGCCGGAAGGCGAGCCGGAACAAGCGCGGTACCGCTGCGAGCACTGTTCGCAAATGATCGGCGAACACCAGAAGGCATCGATGTTGAAACACGGCGAATGGCGGGCCGTCCGTTCGGAGAGTGAGGGCATGTTGGTGGCGGGCTTCTGGATCAACAGCCTGTAATCGCCGTGGCGCAAGTGGCGCGACCTGGCACGGAAGTTCTTGATGGACCGCAAGTCGCCTGAGACGCTGCGCGGCCGGATTGAGGCGTCCTCCGAGGTCGAGGGGTTTCCGCAGTTCCCAATTCTCGGATACTCCACGTTTAAGCATACGGTATTCATTGCCCTCATCATTCCGGTAGACAATCACGTCCGCCAGAATTGCATCATCGTGGTACCTCGAAACTTCCGTCAATGGACCGTCAGGCTTTCCCGGCAACGGCGTCCAGTCAATAAGAGAATCTATTCTACATGTGTCCAACCGCGCGAGGAACCTGTCAACGCACTTTTCAGACGCACTCCCGACCGCCGCATGATCAATAATGCATATATAATACTGTCCATGATGCGACTGGCGGCCCTCTGCGTTCTAATCTTTCTCAGCGCTGCCGGCAACGCACTTTACGCACAACAGCCGCCCAAGGCCGATCCCCATACGCCGCGCCCGGCCGATGGGGAAAACCGCCGCAAAGCGGCCGCGCTCACCGAGTCCGTTTTCCCATCCACCGTTTCCGGCCCCGCCGCGCCCGTGGCGCGCCGCAATTTCATCGATGAGTTCATCTTTTCCCGAATGCAGCGCGACGGCGTGCCGCATGCTCCTCTGTCCTCCGATGAGGAGTTTTTCCGCCGCATACACATCGATCTCACCGGCCGCATCCCGGATCACAACGCTCTCGGCGCATTCCTCGCCAACACCGATCCCGCCAAGCGGGACAGGGTTATCGATGCGCTCCTCAACTCACAGGCCTTCAAGGCCAAATGGACGTATTGGTTCATGGATCTCTCCAAGACCGCGGCGAATCGTGTTGGCGGGCCGGGTAAGAACGTTTACTATAGTTGGGTCTACGATAACCTCCACATAAACCGCCCGTACAATGAGATGGTCTCGGACTTACTCACCGCTAACGCTGTCAGTAACTGGAACAACGGACCGGCCAGTTACGTCGCGCGCTGGGTTGTGATTGGACTCTCCTGCGAGGACGAAGTCCACGAGGACACGGCCGACGAGCTGGCCATCAACTCCGTCAAACACTTTCTGGGCGTCGATCTACAGTGCGTCTCCTGCCACGACGGCGCTCATCACCTGGAGAAAATCAACCTCTGGCTCTCCCAGCGCAAACGCCAACAGCTCTGGGAAACCGCCGCCTTCTTCGCCAAGACAAGAGTTCTACGCCGTACCGAAATCGCCGTCACACGCGATGAGTACTCCATCGACGACCAGGGCTCCGGCTATGACGCCTCCGCCCGCACCGTCGTCCGCGTCCCACGCCGGGGCAAAGGCGTCCTCGACCCCGTCTTTCTCTTCACCGGCGCTACCGCCGACCCCTCGCGCCCCCTCCGTCCTCAATATGCGAAGATCCTCACCGAGCACCCCCAGTTCGCTCGCACCGCGGTCAATCTTTTCTGGAGCGAGTTCTTCGGGGCAGGCATCGTCGACCCGGTCCTCGACTTCGACCTCGCCCGCCAGGACCCGGGCAATCCACCGCCCGCCCCGTGGACCATCCAGCCCACTCACCCCGAACTCCTCAATGCCCTCGCCGAGGATTTCCGCACTCACAACCACGACCTCAAGCGCCTCTTCCGCCTCATCACCACATCCAGCGCCTATCAACTCTCTTCCTCCTACGGCGCTGCCTGGAAGGAGGCCTACTCCTCTTACTTTGCCCGCAAGTTTGTCCGCCGCCTCAAAGCCGAGGAGATCCACGACTCCCTCCTACAGGCCACTTCGCTCTATACGCCCATCCCGATTCGCGGCACTGACATCACCGCGCGCTTTGCCACCGAAGCCCGCTCTCCGGAAGACTTCAAGCAGGAGAAAATCACCGCCCTCCGAGACGCCAACTTCTTCATGGAATCCTTCGGCCAAACCAACCGCGAATACTCCGAACGTACCAATGAAGGCGACATCACCCAGGCCATCCTGCTCATGAACTCGCCATTCGTGCTCAATCGCACGAAACCGCTCCCGGGCAGCTTCCTCAAAGAACTGCTGTCCAAGGAATCCTCCCCGGATGCCGACCGCATCACGGCCCTCTTCCAGCGCTTCCTTGTGCGCGCGCCGCGCCAGGAGGAATTGGCCCAGGCCAAGGACATCATCGCCACCAGTGGAGCAAGGGGTTGGGAAGACCTGCAGTGGCTCCTCATCAATAAGGTCGAGTTTCTGTTCAACTACTAAGAGGCACCATGATTACTCACCTGACCCGCCGCCAATTGTTCCGCCTCGGTAATCTCTCGCTCGGCGCTTACTGGTTCGCGCCGCTGTTCAAGCCACTCAACGTCCGCGCCGCCTCCAAAGTTAACCCGCGCGGCTCGGCCCGCTTCTGCATCTTCGTCATGCTGGATGGAGGCCAAAGCCACGTGGATGCCTGGGATCTCAAGGAAGGCCCCTGGACGCCGCCCGATTTCGATGTCAAACAGGTCCGCCCCGAGGTGAAGTGGCCCATGGCCCTCTATCCCAACCTCGCCAAACAACTGGACCGGTTTGCTCTACTCCGCTCGGTGGAGGCATGGGACAGCGTCCACGGCCGCGCCCAATACTACATACAGGCCGCGCACGCCCTCAATCCGGCGCTCCAGAAAGAGATCCCCCCGGTTGGCTCGCTGGTGGCCATGGAACTGGAATCCCAGCGCCGCAACACCGATACCCTGCCCCCCTACGTCGCTCTCAACGTCACCCAGAACCAGGCCGGCCTGATCAAATCCGGATTCCTCCCGGCCACTTACTCGCCCTTTCACGTCGATACTTACACCGGACTTTCCACTTATCAGATCGATGACCATGGACGAGCCGAATTCGAGCGCCGCTGGCAGATGCTCAAGAGCTTCGATGCGCGCCTCCGCACCGGCGCCTCGATTGAGGCCAAAGCCTTCCGCGATTACAATAACCATTACCAGGGCGCGGTCCAGATGATGTCGGACCCGCGCACCAGCAAGGTTTTCCAGATCTCCCCCGAGGACCACACACGGTACGGCGCATCCATCACCGGCGATGCCTGCGTACTTGCCCGCAATCTGGTGGAGGCCGACTCAGGCACGCGCTTCATCTTCCTGCAGCAAAAAGGCTGGGACCACCACCAGAACATCTACGTCAAAGCCAACCACTACGAAAACTCCACCACGCTCGACGCCGCCCTGAGCCCGCTGCTCGATGATCTCGCCTCGCGCCGCCGCCCCGATGGGAAGTCACTGCTGGAGGAGACCCTCGTCATCTGCATGGGCGAGTTCGGACGCACCCCAGGTCCCCTCACCGCACTCAAAGGCCGTGATCATTATCAATACGCCATGACCGCACTGGTGGCCGGCGGCGGCGTGAAGGGCGGACAGGTTATCGGCAAAACCGATGAGACCGGTGCCAAAATCGTCCAATCCGGCTGGAATCTCCGCCGCTCCATCTACATGGAAGACATCGCCACCACCATCTACTCCGCGCTCGGCATCGATTGGACCAAGACCATCAAGACCACTCCCTCCGGCCGGGAGTTCTTCTACATCGAGCCCTTTGCCGCCACGGCGGTCATCGCCAATCGCGAAATAACCCCATTGTTCGGGTAGACCCTAGCAACTCTGGGTCTTTTCACGCACCCAACGCCGTCCGGCCTCTTTTATTCCAATCGATTCCGGGATGGCACTTCGGTTGCTTGCAGCATCCGTGGAGAGGTGATTTCATGAAACTGCTTCCCGCGCTGTTGTTTTGCGCTTCCCTTCTTCCCGCGGACAATCCCGCCGCCCCGGAACAGGCCGCCCGCGGCGCTACGTTCTTCTCGCAGTCCTGCGCCACCTGCCACAGCCTCGAAGGAAAAGGCACAGCCGTTGGCCCCGACCTCACTCGGATCGCCCGCGTTCCCCCGCGCGGAATCCTGGTGGCGATAAGAAGCACAGTCACTCAGTATGTATTCCTGGTCAAACCCAAAGACGGGGTTGCGTTCGCCGGCATCCAGCCGGAAGGCCAATCGTTCTGGTGGGACCTGGATAAGTTACCCCCTGAGCAACGCCCGCTCAAGCCGGATCAAATCGAATCCCAACAAACCAACACGAAGTGGAAGCACCCTCCTTCCAAGAGCGACTATTCCACGCGCCAGCTCGCCGACGTGGTGGCCTACATCAAGTGGGTCGGCTACCAGAGCCGCGAAACCATCGACCCGGACAGCCTCGAATAGATCCTCGCCGCGTTTCGCAGTACACTGTATGGTTCAGGAGAAACACACAACCATGCATTGGATTATTTACGTCGTCGGCGCTTTTCTTTCCTGGGGCATGTACGGCCCTGCTCTGCATAAAGGACAAGTCCAACTCGGCAGCCCGCTCCGCGCCCTGCTTTGCGTCGGCGTTGCCTACTTCCTGATTGGAGTCCTGGTCCCGGTCATCATGCTCAGCTCCCAGGGCCAGCTCAATGGCTTCAACTTCAACGGCACGGCGACGGCCACCGCCGCCGGAGCGCTCGGGGCCATCGGCGCGGTTTGCATCATCCTCGCCTTCCGGGCCGGCGGCCTCCCCACCTACGTGATGCCGCTCGTGTTCGGCGGAGCGCCGGTGGTGAACGTGCTGGTCTCCATGGCCCTCCACCCGCCCAAGACCGCGCCCAGTCCCATGCTCTACCTGGGCTTCCTGTTTGCCAGCGCCGGGGCCGGACTGGTCCTCTATTACAAGCCCGCCGCCTAAAGAAATTAGCCCCAAAAAGTTGACCCCGCACCCCACGAGGCGCTAGGATGGTTCTGCGGGGTGGAGCAGTCTGGTAGCTCGTTGGGCTCATAACCCAAAGGTCGAAGGTTCAAATCCTTCCCCCGCAACCAAGTTCCTGGCTGAACCTGCTCCAGCGTCCCTACAGCGGCGCTCTCCCAGCGAAACCAACCTACCTGGACCTTGGGGAACACCATCCAACCGGCCTCCGCGCTGTCTATTGCGCATTCACACAGTTACACATATACTGTGGTCATTGTGGTCATGAAGAATATCACTCTCAGCGTAGACGAGAATGTCCTGGCTGCTGTGCGCCGCCATGCCGCCGAATGCAACTCCACCGTAAACGCTCTGGTCCGCGACTACTTGACAGGTCTCGCCGCGCACCAGGACCGGGCAAAACGCGCCCGGGCGCGATTGCGGCGGTTGAGCGCGCAATCTCAGGGGCGACTTGGCAAGAAAACGTGGACGCGGGGCGATTTGCATGACCGTTAAGGCGTTCTTCGACACCAATGTCCTCGTCTACGCGGCGGTAGGAACAGGCAAAGACGAACCCAAGAGAAAGCGCGCTGTTGAGCTCATTGAATCGACCGACTTCGGTACTTCGGCGCAAGTCTTGCAGGAATTCTTTGTGACCGTCGTAAGGAAGGCGTCTCGCCCGCTTTCCGCCGCGCAGGCCCTGGAGTGGATTGAGCAGTGGACGGCCTTTCCGTGTCAGACCATTGACCATCAGTTAGTGCGAATCGCGATCGAGCAGTCCGAGCGATTCGCGATTTCCTATTGGGACGCGGCCATCCTCGCGGCCGCCGAGGCGCTTGGAACTGACACGGTCTACTCCGAAGACTTGAGTCACGGGCGGCGATATGGACGGGTGCGAGTCCTAAACCCCTTCTCTTGATGGGCTCCGCCTCTCCGGCGGCCCTGATGATGTCAGCTTCGGGCCGGTCTGGCCAAGCTGCGAGGGCGTTATGACCAGTGTAATACCGTGCGCACGGTATTACAATTGCCATAATAGCGCCGAGCGCACGGTAGATGTAAGATGAAGGGCATGAGTAGCAAAGCGGCGGCAGCCTTGGCGCGGGCACGTTGGGCGAAGGTGAAACCAAAGGAGCGCGCGAAGATTGCGCGGGCGCTGAATGTTGCCCGGATGGCCGTGACCACACCTGAGGAGAGAAGCAAGGCGGCGCG
>JAENWC010000510.1 GCA_016650235.1 Terriglobia bacterium | reverse complement strand
TGCAGGTGACTCCACAAGATGTTTACCTTCAGTATGCGCGCGCCGTGGCCCAGCACATCCGCCCGCTTCCGGTGACCTCATCATGAACCGCGCGCGGCGGCCTCCGCTCCAACATCCTCTGGCTCCTGTCTTCGACCGCGCTGTCGATTCCCTCAGCGCTGCGCTCAATCCAGACACTACTCGTCACTACCGCGGAACCAGCCGCAAATTCCTGACATATCTTGGCACCGCTCACCCCGGAGTGCGCTCTCTCGAGCAGCTGCGCCGCGATCCCCACATCCTCGGCTGGATGTCTTGCCTGCGCTCGCAAGCGCCGCCGCTGGCGACGGCTTCCTGTATCAACCTCCTCATCCATCTGCGTTGCATCTTCAATGAACTGGCTTGGTCGGAACAGCTTCCTGAACTCGCCCATCTGATCCGCCGCCAGGACGTTCCGCGCCTTCCCAGAAGGCTGCCACGCCCGCTCACGGCACAACAGGATCCACTCCTGCAACAGGAGTTTCTTCGCCGCAACGATCTGGGCGGCAATGCTTTTCTGCTGATTCGTCACACCGGCATGCGCATCGGAGAATGTGCCGATCTATCGTGCGATTGCCTCCGTTCCACGGGCCCGAATCAATGGGCGATTCATGTGCCGCTCGGCAAGCTGAACACGGAACGCATGGTCCCGGTGGATTCGTTTGTCTGTGAACTCGTCCAGCGCCTACGATTCTTTCGCTCCCTCGATCCGCTGCCCGCCGATGGATGGCTCTTGGCCCGCCCGCTCACCAAAGAAGCGCTCGTTCGCCAACTCCGCGACTACTTGCACCAGGTGTGTCACTCGCTCGGCCTCTCGACCCGCATCGTGCCACATCAGATGAGGCACACGTATGCCACTGAGATGCTTCGTTCCGGTGTTGGCTTTCCCGCCGTGATGAAGTTACTCGGCCACACTTCTCCCGAGATGACGATGCGTTATATCGACGTCGCCTTGTCTGATCTCCGGCGCGAGTTTGACCTGGCGCGCTCAAAACCTCGGCATCTTGCTCCCCAGCCGAAGGCCCCCGTCGCCTCGCTCCGAGCCGGCCTTGCCGGCGTCATTGATGCCTTGCTCTCGGCTCAACATGTGCTGGAAATGTTCCGTCGTGCGTTGCCGAACGAAACTTCACGCCGTTGCCTCGACCGGCTCTCCAACCGGCTCACCAAGATCCTCGCGGAAGCGCGCAAACTCGACACACCCTGAGAACGGGCAGAGATTGGCCGGTTAAGCCGACCATCCGGACGCATTCCGCTCTCGGGCAACGTCTTCCAGACGGGCAAGTATGCTGCGCGCCTGGTCCGCCTCTCCTGCCAAGCCAGTTGCATAGCCGAGCGACGCCAAAAAAGCCGGTGCGCCGCTGGCTTCAAACCCCTTTGACAGGCTGGCGAGCGCTAGTGGATCGTCGCCTTCGCCCGCATAAGCGAGGCCCTGCCACCAAAGGGCGTTTACATGGCTCGGATCCAAGTCCAACGCCACTTGCGCTTGTTCGATGGCTTCATCCCAACGCCGGGCACGCCACAGCAGCATCGCCCGGTTGTTGTGGCTGGTCGCCGAAACTGGATCCAAAGACACCGCCCGCTCGGATTCCGCCAGCACATCGTGGTTAACGCTCCATCCGCGAAAGAGTCTCCGCTAGCCCGAGCCGGGTCAGATGGGGCACAGTTCCAAGGCCCCAAGTAACGGCAGATAATTCTGAAAGTAACACCCAAGATAATGGTGAGATGAGACGAGCGAGTCCTGAAGACATCCCCCTGCTGGTGGAATTGTTGCTGAATTCTACGCTGAAGCCGGCTAGACAAACAATGTGTTTGGTGGTGTGTTTTCGGTTGACGGGATGGAGACAGGAGCCCACGCGAGGTAGCATGCCTGAGCACTGGCGACCGGGTCGATGGCTTCGCCTTAATCATGGTTGCGGAATCGCTGGGTCGATGGTAGTATAAGAAAACTCATTTTAAGATTTCTTAGCACTTGAGTCGCAGACAAAGGAGTTTGAATGAATCGTGTCTCACTTACTTGTTTCCTATTGGCCCTAGGTTCTGTTTCTTTTGCGCAAACACTTCCTGACGATGCTGCCGATGCCGTGTACGGTCAGGGGAGCTTTACCGCTCGGACAGAGAACCGCGGCCAAGCCAACCCTAGCGCAAACACGCTGAATAGTCCTACAGGCGTAGCTCTGGACGACTCGGGCGGGCTATACATCGCGGATTCCGGGAACAACCGGGTCCTTTTTTATCCTGCCGGGAGCCTCATCCCCACGCGCGTCTATGGCCAGTCCGATAGCTTTGAGACCGATTCGAGCAACAAAAACGGATTGACGGCTACTAGCCTCTCCAATCCTGTTGGCGTAGCCGTTGATAACACCGGCGTCTATATCGCGGACATAAGCAACAACCGGGTACTGCACTTCCCTCCAGGCAGCACTACGGCTGACCGCGTTTACGGCCAGAACGGAGATTTCTCCAGCATTACGGCCAACAACGGGGGAACACCGTCCCGGACCAATTTGAATGCTCCGTCTGGAATCGCGCTGGATGGCACAGGTGGGATATACGTTGCCGACCGCAACAACAACCGTATCCTACACTATCCGGCCGGCAGCACCATCGCAGACCGGGTTTACGGTCAGGGTGGTGATTTCACCACTAGTACAGCCAACAACGGAGGCCGCGCCGCCAATTCCTTGCACTCTCCTATCGGGCTTTCGGTCGATGCCTCTGGCGGCCTCTATGTCGCCGACCGCGACAACGAACGTGTGCTTCATTACCCGTCCGGGAGCACAGTCGCAGACCGCGCCTACGGCCAAGGCAACAGCTTCACCAGCGCCACAACGAATCTTGGCGGCGTCAGCGCCGAAAGTCTGAGTACACCGCTGGAGGTGAAAACCGACCGATTTGGTGGCATTTTCATCGGGGACCTGGGGAACCACCGTGTCCTGCACTTCCCCGCTGGCAGTGTCATTGCAGACCGGGTGTACGGACAAGGGAATGCCTTTAACACCAACACGGCCAATAAGGGCGGAAACCCGGCTAGCGCCACTAGCATGGTCAACCCTCTGGGCATCGCCTTCGCCGCCGACGGCACTTTGTTCGTCGCTGACCTCACCAATAATCGCGCGTTGAGGTTCGACCCGCCTCCGGCTCTGCCGGCTTCGATTTCCAACATTACTACCACGCCATCTCCGGCCATCGCCGGGCAGTCGTTCACCTTCTCTATCACGGGAACCAACATCGTTCCAGGCACCGCAGTCGTGGAATTTTCGGGCCCAAGCTGCACACCTTGCGCCGTCGGCAATGCTCAACTCACCGCGAAGACCCCCACGAATGTCGCGGGCACGATTACGATCGCAACCGCGGGCAACTTCACCGTCATCGTGCGCAACGGAGCCGGGGCGCCTTCGGGCGGTCTCGCTCTAATCGTCGCCGCGGCAGGTGGCGGTGGTGGTGGCGGCGGCGGCGGTGGTGGTGGCGGTGTTACCGCGGGCGGCCAAGTCCTGTCCCATATCGCCGATTCAGAGGGATGGATCACCAGCATCACGCTCGTCAATCTCGACTCCGTGCCTGCCGATTTCAGCCTGCGTTTCTTCGGATCCTCTGCGACAGGCCGCTCGGTCTCCTCTCCTTTGGAACTGGCCTTTAAAGACCGGTTCGTCAGGTCCTCTCAGATCGACGGGATAATTCCTGTCGGCGGCTCCCGAACGATCCAAACGCAAGGAGCCGACTCCCAGCTCAACATGGGATGGGTCGAGTTGGTCACCACGAAGAAGATCAATGGATTCGGGATTTTCCGTAGCACGACAGACCGGCAAGAGGCCGCCGTAGGCCTCACGCAACCCGTTGCGGCGTTCGTTCTGCCGTTTGATAACACCGAAGGACGCACCACATCCTTCGCCATCATCAACCGCAACGCATTGGCGGGCGTGACAATCACCGCCACGTTGAAGGATGAGGATGGAAATCCGATCGGCTCGTCCCTCCCGCTCGCGCTTCCCCTCCGCGGTCACATCGCCAACGGCGTTACCACGCTGTTTGGGGCATCCGCGAACCGGCGGGGTGTCATCGAATTCAGAGCAACATCGCCGGATATTTCCGGGCTCGGCCTGCGATTTGATGCGGTTGTTCCCAACTTGCCGCGCGCGTTTTCGTCGTTTGCCGTACAGCCATTGAACTAAGGACCTGTCGCCGGATACGGCGGCGGCCTATCGGGGATAGGGCCACTCAGCTCCGAACTGAGTGGCCTGTGACGGTGGCCTGTGACAACGCCCACCCGCGCCCACACCTAGCCTACGAGCTAATCATAAGTCTCCAAATCCTTGAATGCGAAGTCCCAAGATTGAATGCAACGATCTGCGGCCAAGCGCTTTGCTATCCTCAGCGCGAGGTCGAGGCGCGTTGGTATGATCTAGCCCACATTCCTTTGGAAGGTAAGGCCTGGGCATTTCTGACTGCCGGTAACTATTTAGCTGGCAGGTACTTCTTGGGTATCGAGCAAGCCGAAGTTCCAAACCATGACGCCACGCGAAGCTCCGCCGTCATGTGGATCAGGGTGTGCGCCTCCTGTTACCGGGATGTCGGCAGTTTTCCTTTCACTGAGGGGAGAATCTCCCCATCGTCAATACGTAGTCGCGAGCACCTTTTGATATACTGCCTGCCGTGATGCTGAACAGAAGAGCTTTCTTGCTTCCAACAGCCGCGGCGCTTTCCGGTTTTTCGCCCATGCCGGCTCAAGCACGGACGGTGACCCGCCGGATTGAGTCCGGGGTCGATCATAATCACTGCACCACGCGACAGTTCCAACACATGTCGTTTTGTCATAAGGGCGTCTGGTTTGTCTTTTATAGCGATGGAAAATCTTATTGGTATCAAAGCTCGGCGGACTCAGGTGAGAACTGGCGGCGCGCCGATCGACCGATCGACACAGGCCCGAATGGCTCCACCAGCTTTGACGTGGCTCTAGCGGACGACCGGGTCTATGCGACCCACGTGCACTACCCTCAAGGGAGATACGATCCCAGCGCCGCTTACGCGCGCGATCCTGCCAAAAGAGGGGAATACACGTCGCAAGGCAGGGTCAAGGAGGGGTTGTTTCGCGGCGGACAAATTGAATGGGTCGCAGACCGGGATCCTGGCTTCACGCCGGACTATTGCAATCTCGTCCGAGACTCGGAGGGCCGCCTCTGGATCTTTACGCGCCAGGACGGCGCCGCCGTTGCGTACGGACAGCTTGATTCGAAAGATATTGGGAAATGGACGCAGGCCGAAGTTTGCATTCCGATCCAAGGGCGGCACGCGATGGATGCCGCGGCGCTCGATCGCGGACAACTCTTTGCCGCTTCCATTCTGACAACTGACGGCAAACTTTACGGTAATCTCTACGACGGAAAACATTGGGGCAAGGAGCCGGTCTTAATCGCGGACGACGTAACGCGGATTGCCGGCGACGACCGCCGTTTGTCACTTGAGTTCGATCCGACTCAGAAGCTGCTTCACCTGCTCTACATTGATGCGGCGAGCACCTTGCGGTACCGCTCGTTAAAAGCGCCCTACGGTCCCGGGAAATGGTACCCGCGGCTTTCTTCGCCCGGTCTGGAGTTAGGGTCTGGAATCTTCACGTCGGCACTCAGCGCTGACAGCTCTCGCACACCGTATGGGCTAATCGTGACCTATGAAATCGAGAAGTATACGGGAAAGGATGCTCGGGTTTACACAGGGGAGCTCTATGCAAGAAGGTTCGATGGCAGGCGGTGGGCAGGCAGGCCTCTGCTCGTGAGCGAGCCGGACACGATAATGAACTGGTATCCGAACGTGAATCAAGACGCGCGCGACGGACTGTGCGTGTTGTATTCGAAGTCAGAGGACGAACGCGATCCAATGATTCCTCTGTCGATCATGGTGACCCTCTTTCATGTGCTTTAGTTTGAACCGGCCAAGGCTTTTGAAATGTGCGGGTAACGATATTTAGACGCCTGATCGGCGGCGGTGCGGCCTTCAGGGGTCTTCATGCTCCGGTCGGCCCCGGCGGCGAGTAGGGAGCGGACAACGGAATCGTTCCCGAAATCCACGGTGGAAGCATAGAGGAGCGGGGTGTATCCGAACGAGTCAACGGCATTGACTTTGGCTCCCGCCTGAAGCAGGACATTGACGGCTGCCGTGCGATTGCCCAACGCGGCCCAGTGCAGGACGGTCATTTTGGTCTGTTCCTCGACTTGATTAGGATCAGATCCCAGGGCGATCAAACGTTTCATCATTGCTGTGTCGTTTTCGAGCGTGGCCATCATGAGCGGGGTCACTGGGGATTGGCCAAGCAGGAGCATGGGCCTATTGATATCCGCACCCCTGGCCTTGAGAAGGTCCACATTCTTCAAATCTCCGGCAAAAGCGGCAAAGAACAAGGGCGAGGCATTGAAGGCGACGCCCTTGCCGGGAGCCGCTTCTGCCCCGTTTGCCAGCAACAATTTGACGGACTCCTCCGTATCGCGGTAGCTGCAGGCTACCATCAGTGCGGTGAATCCGGTTTTCGTCTTAGCCTTGGCGTCGGCTCCTCGCCCCAGCAGCAGTTTCACTTTTGCCGGATCATGGGCGGCCATCATCAGAATCGTAGTCCCCGCCGCTGTCTTGCTATTGGGATTCAGCCCGTTGTCGAGCAGCTCCTTCAACTGGGTAGCGTTTCCAAATAAGGCGGTATCGATCCAGGAATGCTGTTCGACTTGTGCCAGGGAAGCGAAGTTGAGAGGTTGCTGTGTTGAATCGGCGGGCAGCGCCAGCATTAGCGCGTTGGCCGCCCAAGCGGTTGCGGTGGCGGATATGAACTGATCCTTTCTGTGGGGAACTCCGGTTTCGAAATAGGGCGGGCTGACAGGTGCGGGCGAGAGCATGCGTGTTTCGACCAGCCATGATCCATCCTCCTTCTGCGAGTCCAGCAGGAAGCGCAGGCCGCGCTGGTAGGAGTCCTCAGGGGAGAACTTTGACAGCGACGGTGCGTTCGAGCCGCTTGTCAGCAGCTTTGTAGACCTCGCCCATGCCTCCCGCTCCAATGGGCGCGATGATCTCGTAATGTCCGAGGCAAATCCCAGCTTCGAGCGGCATAGAGCGATTGAGTAGAGTTTACACGATCAAAGAAGTGAATACGGGGTATCCGGATAGAATACTTCGCAACCGCAATCGCGGCCCTTTGCCGATCAGTGGCACTTTTCGACTCCCTACAGCTGCCTACTTGCCGTATTTCTTGGCAGATTTACCAATCGATGGACCGGCCTTCGCAAGATCTTGCGGGCTCATGACTGGCCGCAGCGACACTCTTGCGTTGAATGCTAGTGTAGTGTCCGCGAAATAACTAGACAGTCATTG
>JAENWC010000509.1 GCA_016650235.1 Terriglobia bacterium | reverse complement strand
GCCTCCGAAGGCGTGCTCACGAGACTTTACGCCAAAGCGCTGGCCTTGGAGGATGGCAAGGGGACGCGCGTTGTGATTCTCACGACAGACCTGATCGGGCTGCCGCGCTCCATTACGGACGCCGTCTCGGCGCGCGCGATGAAGGAGTACGGGCTGGAACGCGCGCGCCTTTTGTTCAACTCCTCGCACACGCACACAGGTCCGGTGGTACGGCCCAATCTGATCTCAATGTATGACCTCAATGAGGCGGAAGATGCGCGGCTGAAAGTATATGCGCGCAAGCTCACTGAGGATTTGTTTGCCATCATCGGGGCGGCGCTGGGCAAGCTGGCTCCGGCGCGGCTGGAGTTTGGACAATCCACGGCGGGCTTTGCCATCAATCGAAGGGAATTCACGCCGGCTGGAGTGAAGCTTGGCCTGGCTCCCAAGGGTCCCGTGGACCATAGCGTGCCGGTGCTGGCGGTTCGCGGCGAGGATGGGTCATTCAAGGCGGTGCTGTTTGGCTACGCCTGCCATAACACGACTTTGAGCCATTACATGATCAGCGCCGACTATGCCGGTTACGCGCAAACGGCAATTGAAAAGGAGCATCCGGGCGCGCAGGCGATGTTCTTGTTGTTGTGCGGCGGGGATCAGAATCCGAACCCGCGCCGTACCGACGAATTGGCCGAGCAGCATGGAAAGGCGCTGGCGGCCGGCGTCGAGCAAGTGCTGGCGCTTGCCCAGCGCGAACCGGTGCGGGCGCCAATCAAGGCCGCCTATCAGGTGACCAACCTGCGATTCGCCGTTCACACCCGGGAACAGTTTGAGAAGGAGGCCAAGGATAGCAACGTGCACAAGGCCCGGCGCGCCCGGCAGATGCTGGCCCTCTATGATGAGCGGCGCGAGACGCGATCGACCCCGTATCCGGTGCAGGCGATCCGCTTCCACAAGGACCTGACCATTCTGGCCTTGGGTGGTGAAGTAGTGGTGGACTATGCGCTGCGGGCCAAGAAGGAGAATCCGAAGGAGCGCCTGGTGGTGGCAGGCTATTCCAACGACGTCATGTGCTACATCCCTTCACTGCGGGTTCTGAAGGAAGGCGGCTACGAGGCAAACGACAGCATGATCTATTACGGCATGCCCGGCCCGTTTTCCGAAGATGTTGAGGAGACTGTTTTTCTTGCGATTCGCAGCGTGCTGAAGCGCGTGGGCGTCAAATAAACGCCATTGTTTTGATGCCGCTGACGTCGAAGGTTTTGCGGCAGCGCATGTTGCCGCAACTGGCTTTGTCGTCCAGCAGCACCATGTAGCTGGCCGCTTTGGCAAAGCGCGCCCGGTCGCGCTCATCGGCGCCGCCCGGGATGCGATCCTTCTTGGTTCGCACCAGCCATTTCAACTGGCAGGCGCTCACCTGTCTGCAATAGGGGCAGTTGAGTTGGGCCGGTTTAGTGGCCTGGGATTCGGTATAGAAAGCTTTTTCGTCCATGGTGTGTATCGGGACCGGTTACAAAATTCACGATCCTGAAACATGGTAACGCACCAGCCGCGATTACTGCACGAGGCCCATCTGCCAGAGCATGAAGGCATAGTCGAGGGCATCTTCGTGGAGTTTGTCGTAACGGCCGGAGGAGCCGCCGTGGCCTCCCGCCATGTTGGTGACCAGCAGCAGCGGGTTGGCGCCGGTCTTGAGCGTTCGCATTTTGGCGGCGTATTTGGCCGGTTCCCAATACATCACTTGGCTATCGTCAAAAGAGGTCTTGATAAGGATGGAGGGGTAGGCGCGGCGATCCAGGTTCGAATACGGGCAATAGGTCTTCATGTATGCGTAGTCGTCCTTGTTCTTCGGATTGCCCCACTCTTCGAATTCCCCCACCGTGAGCGGCAGCGTCTCATCGAGCATGGTGTTGATGACATCGACGAAGGGCACATGAGACAGCACGGCTTTGAAAAGGTCCGGGCGGAGATTGGTCACCGCGCCCATCAGCAGGCCGCCCGCGCTGCCGCCCGAGATGACCAGGCGTTGGGGACTGGTGTACTTGGCGGCAATGAGATGCTCGGCGCATGCGATGAAGTCTGTGAACGTATTCTTCTTGTTCCTCATCTTGCCCCCGTCATGCCAGAGCTTGCCCATGTCGCCGCCGCCGCGGATGTGGGCCAAGGCGTAGACGACGCCGCGATCCAGCAGGCTGAGCCGGCCCGAGGAAAAGGAAATGGGTATGGACGAGCCGTAGGAGCCGTAAGCATAGAGCAGCAGCGGAGCTTTTCCATCGCGCTGCACTCCTTTGCGGTAGACCAGGGAGATGGGGATACGAGTTCCATCCTTGGCCGTGGCAAGGACGCGTTCAGACTGATATTGTGCGGGATCGAAGGAGCCCAGAACTTCGGTCCGCTTGAGGAGCTTCGATCCGCCGCCGGCCATGTCGTAGGCGAAGATCGAGCTGGGAGTTGTAAAGGACTGGTAACTGTAGCGGTACTCGGTGGAGTCAAATTCCGCGTTGGTGTAAGGAAAGGCCGCATAGACCGGTTCGGGCATGGCGATGCGGTGGCTCTTGCCGGATGCTATTTCCGTTACGCGCAGGTGAGGGAGGCCGCCTTCGCGCTCCACCAGGACGTAGTGGCCGGCGAAAAAGTCCATGCCCGACAGCATGACGTCGCCGCGGTGCGGGAGAATCTCCTTCCAGTTCTCGCGGCCGGGGCCGGAAACGGGAGCGGTCACCAGCCGGAAATTGCGGCCGGTGGAATTGGTGCGGATGTAGAACAGGCCGTCGTGGTGATCCACTTCATATTCGTGCTCGTCCTGACGCGGAGCCACCAGCTTCCATTGCCCGGTTGGATCGGCCGCCTCCAGATAGCGGACCTCGGTTGCGGTGTGGCTGCCCGATTCCAGCAGGATGTACTTGCGGCTACGGGTGCGTCCCGCGCCCAGCCGGAAGCGCTCGTCTTTTTCCTCGTATACCAGGTCATGGGCGGCCGCGCCGATCTTATGCCGGTATAGCCGGTAATGGCGTTTGGCGGCGTCTTCGATGGTATAGAAAAGCGTCTGGCTGTCGGCGGCCCATGTGATGGACCCGGTCTTTTGCGCCAGCGCCGTGGAAGTCTCTCCGGTTGCCAGGTTCTTCACATAGAGCGTGAACTGGCGGAAACCGGTGTTGTCGGTGGAGTAAGCCAGGAGCAGGCCGTCGTCGCTGACCTGATAGCCGCTGACCGACATGAATCGCTGGCCCTTGGCGAGTTCGTTCACGTCCAAAGTGATCTCTTCGGCGGCCTCCAAACTCCCCTTTTTCCGGCACAGGATCGGGTACTGCTTGCCTTCCTCGGTTCTCGTGTAATACCAGTAGCCGCCTTTGCGATAGGGGACGCTGAGATCCGTCTGCTTGATGCGGCCGAGCATTTCCTTGTAGAGAAGCTCCTGCAATGGTTTCGTGTGTTCCAGAATCGTGGCGGCATAGGCGTTTTCCGCTTCCAGGTAGGATTTGACCCTCGGGTTGGCCTTCTCACGCAGCCAGTAGTAATTGTCCACAACTTTGTCGCCATGCAGGATTGTCGTTCTGGGAATTTTCCGGGCCACGGGCGGGGCCGGCGGAGCGCCGGCGGCGGGCAGGGTCAGAGACATTAAGAGAAAGGATAGCAAGCCTCGGGCAGACATACCCGAAAGTATAGTCCGAAGCGTATGGAAGGATCGGGCGCCGGTTACCAGCGTCCCGGCTGCAAATCGATGGGACTGATCAGGAACGAAAAGGAAAGGAAGCGGTCAAAGAAAGATTCCCGCTCGGAGATGGAAACCCACTTCAACGAAGCATGCTCACCGGAGTCGGCAAAGAATCCGACACCGCCCCGGCGGAAACGCTGGTCGCTCCAGCTATCCACCACACGGTCATTGACCAACGTGATGAACCGGTCGCCCTTCACGCGCACGTGGAAGCTGTAGACAGCTTTTGTATCCCATGTGAGCGGGATGGGAAGCCGCACTTTGTTCACTTGTCTACCGCCCTGAACCACATAGCGCAGAATTTCAGCGCGTGCCACGGCATGATTCCCTTCCCATTGATCCGGCCGGGTGATCTGGATCTTGGTGGCGTAATAGTTATTCACATCCGAGGCCCGGACGGCCCAGCCCAGAGCTTTTTGCTCGATCTGTGCCTCGAAATGAACATTGTAATCACCCATGGAAAGGGAGGGCTTCCACAGCCTCAGCCGTCCAACCTCAACCGAATCGGCTCTCTTGGACCAGCCGTCCCGCAGCGACCCGAGCGAGCCTTGCCAGTTGCGCAAGTCAGACCGAAAGTCCTCCCGCAAGGATAAGGATGTTTTGCCGGGCAAGGCCTGCGAAAGCCGGTCACTCAGGCCGGGTACCTTTGGCATATAGCTGGGAGGCGCGATTGGACGGTCCGGTCGATTGGGCAGGAATAGAACCAGCACCGTTGCCACCACCACCAACAGGAGGCCGGAACCTGGACTGAAAGAGGCCTGCTTTTTCTTCGGATTGAGGCTCGGTGCGAGCCATTCCTCCTCAAACTGCCCTTCGTCGTAGTAGTCACGCGCCAGCCGCGCCGAATAAGCGTGGCGCGCTTTTTCCCGGTGATCCTGGCAACAAAACTGCCGATCTATCAGCCGGCGCAAAATTCCGATTTGTTTACGGCAATGCAGACAGCGCATGGTGAATGACCAACTCTTTTCTAGAACTACATAGTAACAACGAAACTCTGGGATTACTATGGAATAGGGCTAACTAGCCTGCAATCTAAGGTGAGGGATTTAGGTGTGGAGGCTTCCTCGGAGGGGTGGAGGGGCTGGGTCTGGTAGAATAGGCCGTTTGGAGCCCCCATATGCCCATCCCTGTGCGTGAATACGATCGAACTCTGAATTCTGAGGTAGAGCGACTACAGTACCAAGTGACTGTGGTGCTGCAAGAGGCCGAGGGTTTGGTCCATGGTCTGAACACGGCTCAGTTCAATTGGAGCCCGTCGCCCGGGGCTTGGTCGATCCTCCAGTGTCTGGATCATCTCAATACCATTAACCATATGTGGCTCAATGTCTTAGGGGGTGCCGTCCAGCGCGGAAGATCCGCCGGGGCGCTGCATCCGGGCCCCTACTCGTATGGTTTATTGGGCCGGTTCTTCTTGCGCCTGATCCAACCCGGTTCCAAAAGGAAGTTTAAAGCTCCGGCGGCATTCCAGCCAAAAGCCAACTTGAATCCGGAAGCGGTGCTTTCCAAATGGCTGGAATCCCACGACAAAATGACAAAGTTGCTCGGTGAGGCCAATGGTCTGGACCTGCGCGGGATCAAAGTCGGGCTACCCGCCCTGGAATGGGTCAAATTGAATCTGGGGATCGGGTTTTGGGTGATGACGGCCCATGACCGGCGGCACCTGCAACAGATGCGGGAAGTTCGCAACAATCCCGGATTTCCGGGGCAGTAGCCCGAGCTGCCGGATCCGGTTAGTGGCGCGGGAAAGATTCGTCTGAGACGTCCGGCTCGACCCACCTCCGCCTTGCATCCACAGACTGGACCACGTCGAAACTGTAGTATTTCCGGAACAGGTCGCGCTGCGATCCGAAGCGTTGCGCGATCGCCCGTGCTTTCTCAATTCTGGTCCCGCCCACATCCATCTCGGCATCCATCTCCTTGAGGGCCTCCCGCAGGAGGCCGATCCAAAAGATGGTCAGCGTTTCGTGATAGCCGGCGGTATCGGTATTCTCACCGCCCACTGCCAGGTTGTATCGCTGGATGCCATCGCGGATCCGGCTGGTCGCCTCCTCCAGCGGGTGTTCCAGCAAATAACATGTGGCCATCACAAGGTGGGCCTCATGCGTCCACTCTTTCTTGGGGACGGTTCCTTCGGCAAAGGCACGCAGAAACGCGGCTAGAGAATCTTCGCTCTCCAGCGCCTTCATTCCAGGAATCCAAGCAGCTTGTTCTTGAGTTTTTCGGCCACCAATGCATTGGGCGCAACCACGAGAATGGTGTCATCGCCCGCGATGGTACCCACCACCTCGGCGAGACGCTCGCGATCGAGTGCCACGGCCAACGCGTTGGCGTTGCCGGGCGAGGTCTTCAGCACCACCAGGTTCTGCGCCACACGCACGTCGGTTAAGAATTCGGACGTCGCCGCGGCAAGGTCCGGTCCGGAAGTGTTCCCTGGATGCATTTGGACGTAACCCTCGGCCGTCTTGGCAAGGCCAAGATCCTTGATGTCGCGGGAAAGTGTGACCTGGGTGGCCTGCACGCCGATCCGCGCCAGTTCGCGCGCCAATTCAACCTGCGTCTGCACACGCTTGCGCTGGATCAGTTTGAGGATTTGCCCTTGCCGGTAGCTCTTGTTCATGACTCCTCAGGGTTGTTGAGCCTGGCCTCGCATGGCGCGCAACCGGTTTTGCGCCTCCGACAGCGCCTCGGCCACCGCTTGAGGGCCGGTGCCGCCCGGAATCTCCCGCGACTTCATTCCTTCGCGCGGCTGCATCAATGCGGCCAGATGTGCCGCCATGTCCGCGGTGAACTCGGGCGCAAAGGCGATCAACTGGGCGCCCGTCCAATCGGCGGGCTTTCTGCCGCTTTGCACGCTTTCCAGCACCAGCCTTCCGACAATCCGATGGGCCTGATGGAACGCGGTTCCGTTCCGGGCGAGCGCTTCGGCCAAGTCCGCCGCCACCACCCAACTGTCTTCCACAGCCGCCGCCGGCACAGCCTCGCGCAAGCTAACCGCATCGGCTACGGCCCTGGCCATCGCAAGCGACATGGCGGTCTGGTCCACCGCGTCGAACAGAGGCTCCTTGTCCTCCTGCATGTCGCGGTTGTAGGTCATGGGCAGGCCTTTCATGGTGAACAGCAGCGCATTGAGGCTGCCGATCACGCGGCCCGACTTGCCCCGGATCAATTCGAGCGAATCGGGATTCTTCTTTTGCGGCATGAGAGAAGAACCGCTGGTCACCCCGTCGGCCAGATGCAGCCAGCCGAACTCCTCGTTCGAGTACAGGATCCAGTCCTCGGCCAGGCGGCTCAAATGCAGCATGATCATCGAGGCCGCATACAGGAAGTCGAGGACAAAATCGCGGTCTCCGGAAACGTCCATGCTGTTGCGCGTGACCGAGGCGAACCCGAGATCGCGGGCCATCTCCTGGCGGTCAAACGGGAAGCCGCTGCCGGCCAGCGCGCCCGAACCCAGCGGCAGGACGTTGATGCGCTCGTGGGCCTGCTGGAGCCGCTGCCAGTCCCGCGCGAACATTTCAAAGTAGGCAAGAATGTAGTGCGGCCACAATACGGCCTGCGCCCGGCGCATATGAGTGTATCCAGGGACAACGGCGTGCGGATGCCGGGAGGCCAACCGCAGCAGCGCATCCATGAAGTCCACCAGCAACGCCTGCACCGCTTCGGTTTCGCCGCGCAGCCACAGCCGCGTGTCGAGCGAAACCTGTTCATTGCGGCTGCGCCCGGTGTGGATCTTTTCCGCCAGCGCGCCCACTTTCTCTTTGAGCTTGCGTATGACCACCGTGTGTACGTCTTCATCGGTGGCGCCGGCAAAAAACTCCGGCGCGGAGGATTCCAGCAGCAACTGATCGAAGGCCGCCACCAGTTGCTCGCGCTCACCGGCGGTCAAAATTCCCACGTGCTCCAGCGCGCGGGCAAAAGCCTGCGAGCCGCGGATGTCGGCCCCGATCAGGCGCCGGTCGAAGTGGAGCGATCCGGAGAAGCGCTCAAAGACCTCCGACGGCCCTTCCGCGAATCGTCCACCCCACAGCTTCATTTCTTCTTCTTGCCCCTCTTCCTCGATTGGAGCCCGGCCCGAACAGCAATCGGGAGTCCGTTCAGCTTGATGAACCCGCGCGCATCCTTCTGGTCATATTCAGCGCCCATGGTGAAGCTGGCGATGTCGAGAGAGTAGAGTGAATTGGGCGAAGTCCGGCTCACCGGTTCGAGATTTCCCTTGTACAGCTTCAGCGTCACCTCGCCGGTGGCCACATCACTCACGGAAGTAAAGAAGCCGTCCAAGGCTATGCGCAACGGCGTAAACCAGAAGCCGTTGTAGACCAGTTCCGCATAATCGAGCGCCAGTTTTTGTTTGTAGTGAAGCGTGTTCCTGTCCAGCGTCAAGGCCTCCAGTTCCCGGAAGGCGGCCATCAGCAGCGTGCCGCCCGGGGTTTCGTAGCAGCCGCGCGACTTCATCCCGACAAACCGGTTCTCCACCAGATCGATGCGCCCTATGCCGTGTACGCCGCCGATCTTGTTCAGCTTTTCGAGCAGTTTTACCGCCGGCAACTCAACCCCATTCACTGAAACCGGGCTGCCTTTACGGAATCCTATGGTCACCTTGCCCGGCTTGTCCGGGGCCTCCCGCGGACTGCGTGTCAGCATCCAGATCTCGTCCGGGGCCGCGTTGGCCGGATCTTCCAACGCTCCGCCTTCGTGGGAAATGTGCCAGATGTTGCGGTCGCGGCTGTAGATCTTCCGCGTCGTCTGCGAAATCGGGATATTGCGCGCGGCCGCATACGCGATGGCATCTTCGCGCGAAACGATGTCCCACTCGCGCCACGGGGCAATCACGGAAAGCTCGGGCGCGATGGCCATGTAGGTCAGCTCAAAACGAACCTGGTCGTTGCCCTTGCCCGTGCAGCCATGCGACAGCGCGTCGCAGCCGGTGCGCAGCGCCACCTCGGCCTGCCGCTTGGCCAGCAGCGGCCGCGCAATGGAGGTGCCCAGCAGGTACTTGTTCTCGTAGACTCCGCCCGAGCGCACCAGCGGCCACAGATACTGCGTGACAAACTCCTCGCGCATGTCCTCGACGTAGAATTCCGAGGCTCCTGACTTCAGCGCCTTTTGCCTGAGGCCTTTCAACTCCTCGCCGCCTTGTCCGATGTCGCCGCATACGGCCACTACCTGGCAGCCATAGTTTTCTTTCAACCACGGAATAATGATGGATGTGTCCAGCCCGCCGGAGTAGGCCAAGGCCACTTTCTTTGTGTTGTTCATAAGTTCACTAGCGTAGCAGGCTGGTCGCTTTACAGCAGCATCAGCAGCAGCGCCTTCTGCGCATGCAAACGGTTCTCTGCCTGGTCAAAGACCACCGATTGCGGCGACTCCATCACCGCGTCAGTGGTTTCCTGCCCGCGCTTGGCCGGCAGGCAATGCATGAACACAGCCTTCGGTCCAGCCTGCGCCATCAAAGTTTCATCCACACGGTAAGCATCAAAGTGCACATTGCGCTCATAGGCTTCGTGCTCATGTCCCATGCTCGCCCAAACGTCGGTGTAGACGGCATCGGCGCCGCTGACCGCCTCGGCCGGATCGTGCGTGGCTTCCACGCGCGTGCCCTGGGCGCAAGCCAGCTCTTCGGCCTCGGCCAGAATGTGGGGATTGGCTTCGTAGCCGGGCGGCGTTGCCAGCGAGAAATTCATCCCCAGCCGCGCCGCCGACAACATCAGCGAGTGTGCCACGTTGTTGCCGTCGCCGACAAAGGCCAGCTTCAAGCCCTGCAATGCCCCAAAATGCTCGCGCAGCGTCACCATGTCGGCAAAGGCCTGGCAGGGATGATACAGATCGCTCAACGCGTTGATCACCGGCACGCCGGCCCACTCGGCCAGTCCATCCACCGTGTCCTGATCGAAGGTGCGCGCCACGATGCCGCTGGTCCAGCGCTCCACATTGCGCGCCACGTCCTTCACCGGCTCACGCTCCCCAATGGGGCCGATGCTGCTCACGGCATTGCCGCCAAGCTGCTGTATGGCGAGTTCAAAGGTGAGCCGCGTGCGCAAGGAAGGTTTTTCAAACAGCAGCACGATCGAGCGTCCCTCTAGCGCCGAGGCGTAGCGCCGCGGGTTCCGCTTGAGGTCGAGAGTCAGGTCCACCAGTTGCCGCAACTCGTTTTCCGAGATGTCCTGATCCTTGCGCAGATCGCCCACGGCGATGCGAGGCAGTAACGGGACCGGGCTTCTGGGGGCGGGCGTGGCCACTCGTTTCTCCTTCATGGCAAATGAATATATATTCAGACGAATGTATAATTACACATTTCGGCCCGCCCCGTCAAGGCCTGCCTTCGTCACCTGCATGATCATGTGATCAACTGATCGGCGCCTGAGCGCCTGAAGTACAATTAGACGTAAAGGAATGCCGGACACTACCAAACACGACCAGCCGCACAGAGTCCCTCGGCAATCGGACCCGGTACGTCCTCACAAGCCGGACCCTTCTGCATTGACGAGATTGTTGGACGAGTGGATGCACGGCGATGAGGCGGAGCAAAGGGAAACGTTCAATCTCCTGCGCAGTTCACTCGACGAAGATCGGCCCGATGGCTATAAGCTGTTCGTATGAGCCTGATCGTCCTGCTGGACGCCGGTCCGCTTGGAATGATCACGAATCCGAAAAGCTCCCCCGAAAATGAGGCGTGTAAAAACTGGCTCGCGAGCCTTGCTTCTACTGGCGCGGAGATCGTGATTCCGGAAATCACAGACTACGAGGTGCGCCGTGAGTTGCTTCGGAGCGGGAAGGACAGAGGGCTTGGCCGTCTGGATGCATTGAAGGGCATCCTCGGATACGCCCCAATCACGACGCCAGTAATGCTGAAGGCGGCGGAGTTTTGGGCAACTGCCCGGAAGATGGGTAGGCAGTCAGCGGACGACGCCTCTTTGGACGCCGACATGATTCTTGTGGCGCAGGCAGCGACTCTCGTTAGTGAGGGAGACGAGACCGTGATCGCCACGACGAACGTTCGCCATTTGGCATTGTTTTCGCCGGCGCGCGTCTGGCGGGAAATCGGTTAACGGTGGACCATCTTCGGCGTGTGGGTCTTCACATGACCTTGTTTCTTCTGAAGGCCGCCATATCCGGAAAGGTGAGTTCAAACCACTCGCCGTTCCTGCGCCGATCATGAAAGCGCCGATGCCAGTAGTCTTCAATTCCGGCTGGGTCATCTGTCTTTATCGAGTGGACAACTTTCGCCGCCTCGGGAAGCTGGATGACAAGCTCGCGTTCACGACGGCCCAGTGCCCAACGCTGCCACCCGCGTCACCACAAGACGCGCACGCCATACTGTTCGATATCCGGGTCAGGCGTAAGAATTGTCATCCCGTGCACGATGGCCTGCGCAACCAGCATGCGATCAAACGGATCCGAGTGGAGCCCTGGTAACCGGCCTGCGTGCAGGGCGGATTCCTCATCAATGTCCATCGACGCAATGCCGCTCGCTTCTCGGACCTTCGGGACCGTGCAAGTGTCCACGCGAAGTTTCACGGGGAAAGGAATCCTCACTTGCCACTGAAGGCTTTCAGGATCTCGTCGGGCAAGGGCTCGAAGAACGAATCGGGCACCACGAATTCCCCCTTGGCTGTGCCGATCCGCGGCTTACGGACCCCCTTTTTGCGTAGTGACCGGAGTTCCGCCACAGGCTCATTGCGGTTGCAAACCACCAACGCCTCGCCGGGCCTCAGTTCGGCTAGATAGCGCGACAGATTGGTTTTTGCATCGTGGATGTTGACTCGCTTCACAACTACATTGTGAACTAGGAATCGAACTGGTTCAATTGTCGAATAATGGCACTACGCCACATCGTCGCGAGAATTGTGGGATCGTTTACGAGTCCCAGTTCCGCCAAGTCCTCACCCTCCGGATGCAGCGCGATGGCCTCCCGGATGTTGACCGCCAGTTCGTTCCGCGTCGGCGCCTCGGTCACCACTGGGAGATCGAGGCACTCGGCGGCGTACTGCTTCTCGGCGCGGAGAATTCGAACCTGAATCGTTCGCTGCATACCAGCCGCCGGACTAACGGCCTTCGCTGCTCGGCGGAACCAGGCCTTTGATGCGCATGTATGTGACGAGGTTCCCGTAGTGCTCGTTGGAGTGGCTGGCGTTGAAAGCCAGGACCCACATGCGGGTGCGGTCGCGATTGCCGAACTTCACGGCTTCCACGGCGGAGGCGTCGGTGAGCTTTCCATAAGCGTCGCCGCACACAGCGATGGAATCCTTGAGGGCCTGTACAAGGTCCGCTTTAGTCGTCTTTGTCTTTTCGATCTGCGAAGCTTTGCGGTCGCCCAGGGCCGCGGTGCAGAACGAGGTTTGGGCATCAGCCACGTGACCGATGAGACGCGCGAAGGTACGGACCTCGGCCGTGGGCTGGAATCCGTATTCAGCCTCGGGCATCTTTTCGGCGGCCTTGAGCACATTGCCGCTGATGGAATCAAACATCTGCTTCACATCGGCGCTCATGGGGTTCTGAGCTTGCAGGAGTCCGCCGCAGAGGGCGGTGCAAGCGATCATGGTGAGTAGGGTTCTCATATGTTGAATTCTCTCCTTTGAACTGTCAGGTGTGTTTCTAGCGCGGCGTGAGAATGTCGCCCCAGACAATTTGGAAGGCTTCCATGTCTCCACCAAAGACGTTGCCCGCCCGGACGTAGACGATGGTCTGCGGCGCAAGCGTCTTGCTCTCGACTTCCTTTCCCCAAGCTGAAAAAACGGTGTCGGGACGCAACTGGAACAGGAGCTGGCTCCCGGCGCGGGTTTTGAGCACCAGCATCTCCTGGTCAAGCCGCTGGACCACGCCGGCGAAGGTCATGTTGCCGCGCTGATAAAGGTTGTCCATAAAGTTGGTGCGCGGCGGCGGCGGGAGCATCAGACGGGGATAACGGCGCGCGGTTTCCGGAGGCCGGACGTAGATGGTCACGGCCACGCACTGTCCCTTGCGCATGTCGGCAATCACTTCGAGTTGATCGCGGGGTCTCACGCCGATGTGGCTTACGCGGTGGCTTTGCCTTGTGATATAGCTTTCCGTCTCCACGTGGCACCAGTGCACTTGATTGTCCAGTTCGCGGATGCTGAATGATCCGACCCCGGCTTGCACCTGCCACTCGATTAATTCACCTTGGAGAATACGAACGGGCGGCCCGTCCTGACCGGACAAAGAGAGCGCAACCGGCATGAGCCAGAGCAAACGCATGCTACAAACAGTATATCCGCTCCCACGCGCAGGCCCTTAGTCGTTGAACATACCCTCATAGAGAACCGAGGTCAAATAGCGTTCGCCGGAATCGGGCAGGATCACGACGATCGTCTTACCCTTCATCTCGGGCTCTTTGGCAATGCGAACCGCCGCCGCCACCGCTGCTCCGCAGGAGATGCCGCTTAAGATCCCCTCTTCCGCCGCCAGCCTGCGCGCCATCTCAACCGACTCCTCATTGGTAACGGTCTCCACGCGGTCCACCATCGCCAGGTCCAGCGTATCGGGAATGAAGCCCGCCCCGATGCCTTGGATCTTATGCGGCCCTGGCTTCACCGTTTCCTTGCGCAGCGTCTGCGTGATCACGGGGCTCGCCGCCGGCTCCACGCCCACCGAGAGAATCTTCTTGTTCTTGACCTGCTTGAAGTAGCGCGACACACCCGTGATGGTGCCCCCGGTGCCTATGCCCGACACCAGCACATCCATCCCGCCGCCCGTGTCGTCCCAAATCTCGGGACCGGTGGTCTTCAAGTGGATTTCGGGATTGGCCGGATTCTTGAACTGCTGCAGCAGCACGAACCGCCCCGGCTCATTGACCACAGCCTGCTCGGCAAACTGGATTGCGCCCTTCATGCCCGCCATGCCGTCGGTCAGCACAAGTGTTGCTCCAAAGGCGCGCAGCACTTTACGACGCTCGATGGAGAATGTCTCCGGCATGGTCAGCGTAATCGGATAGCCCCGCGCAGCGGCCACAAAGGCCAGCGCAATGCCGGTGTTGCCGCTGGTGGGCTCTATTATCTCTTTGCCCGGCGTGAGTAAACCCTTTCTTTCCGCGTCCCAAATCATGGATGCGCCAATGCGGCATTTGACCGAATAGGCCGGATTGCGCCCCTCGATTTTGGCGAGTATGGTCGCCTGCAATCCCTCGGTCACGCGGTTCAACTTGACCAGCGGTGTCCGTCCGATGCTGAGTGTATTATCTTCGAAGAACAATTCAGTCTCTCCTTTGGTTAATCAGATATCCCAGTTTGGAACCCACCTGGACTGCTTCTCGGCCCAGCTTCGCGCCAGATCCGCGAAACTGCGATCGTCCAATATGCGGTTCACTTGCTTTTCCACATCCGCCCACATCCCCGCAAATGGATCCTCGGTCCTGGCCCGCGGCGATCCGCGCTGCCCGCGGCCGCGCTCTACAAATCGCAAAACCTCTCCCACGCGGATCGAATCGGCCGCCCGCGCCAGCAGATATCCGCCTTCGGCGCCGCGGCGCGACTCGACAAATCCGCCCTGCTTCAATCCGGCAAGGATCAATTCGAGAAACTTCTGCGGAATCTTCTGCCGCTTTGCGATCGAGGCAATCTTGACCGGCTCGCCCGCCCGCTGCGTGGACAGATCCAATACTGCGAGCAAAGCGTACTCACCCTTTACTGATATGTTTAGCGGACCCAAGTTTTCAATCTCCTAATGTCAACTAGAGATTATCCAACTCGCTTGCCGCTAGGCAAGCGCACCGGTCCGGCGAATTGAAGTGGCGGAAAGAACAGTCAATGATTGTTTCGAGTGGCTTTCAAAAGGCCAGCTTCCCAATTCTGAACCACCACCAGTGACGGCCCCTCCATGGACGGCGTCACCATCGGGATCACGAACCGCTGCCCATCGCCGGATACGTCGAAGCCAACAATCGAGTGGATTGCGGCTCTGGCTTCGGTGCTGATGGTGAATAACGGCCTCGCGACGCCCACCTTCGGATTGCGCGCAAGCGTGACGGGAACTGCATATACGCGCCCGTCGAATCCAAGATAGAACAGCTCGTTCCCGTCCCGTCTCCAACGCACCGCCAGCGCGCCGTTGCGGGAAACCAGATAGCGTTCCCCGGTCATCCTTGGCGTTTCAGCCCCTTCGAACGCTTGCAGGTAGAGCTCCGTCTGGCCGGACTCATTTGAGGTAAACGCCAGCCACTTGGCGCCGGGGGAGAAGGCGGCGTTGGCCTCGTGGAATTGCGTGTTGAGCAGCGGAACCAACTTCCGGTCCCGCGCCAGGTCCACCACCCACACATCGCCCTGGATTTCGTTGGCAAAGCGTGAAAATCCGGTGTTGGAGAAGGCGATGAAACGCCCGTCCGAGGACCAGTCCGTCGGCATTTGGAAATCTCCGGATGGTAACGCTTCCTCCACATCATTCCCCCCCAGGCCGCGCATGGAGATCCACGGCGGCTTTCCGCCGAATGCATGCAAGTACGCGAGCCTCTTGGAATCCGGGGACCACACGCCGGCATCCCGCAATCCCGGCGCAAGAGTCAAGCGCCGCCCCGCGCCCGTCTTCGTATCGAATACCCAAAGCGTCTGGGTGCCCCGCTCCACGTCGTAGATGGCCGTGGCCAGTTGTTGCCCGTCCGGGGAAAGTCGTCCGGACTTCACGTTGCTGTTGGCCGGGCCGATCGCCGCAACCTGCCGGCCCTGCCGGTCCACCCAGACCAGTTGTGAGCGGCTCACGTAGTTCAGGTAGGCAATCGTGCCCTTGGCGGCGACCGAGAAATCCGCCGCGCCCGTGGGGAAGAAAGAATAGATCTTACTGGTTACG
>JAENWC010000508.1 GCA_016650235.1 Terriglobia bacterium | reverse complement strand
GGTGTTCGCGATGCCCGGAAAGTTTTTGGCCGGCACGGCGGCGCTGGACATTATCCCGGCACAATGAAACCTTCCAAAAGGAGGAACAGAGTGCCGGCCAGGAGACTGTCTATGCGATTCGTTGTCATCGTGAAATCTCCTTTTGCGGTTGGTGCCGCGATCACATTCACACTCTGGTGGGGACCAAAGGCAAGTGAAAAGGTGCAGATTCTGGCAATGGTATGGCCCGTTCCGCGAATGATTATGCGCACACTTCCCCTATCCAGCGCCGTTCTGCTCCGCGATTGAAAAACGAGTCTCATTGACGGCTGCAAGTCCCCGTAAACACGACAGTTGTGACCACAGCGGCGGCGGCAAGGCTATGCTCCGTGTACGCCCGTTCTTACCAAAAACGGTAGAAAATCCCCCGTTTACTTGCGGAAAAAGGTCCTTCCAGCACAGTCCGCAGGCCTCGGAAACCCGCAATCCGGCGACATAGAGCAAGGTCAGAAGTGCTTTGTCCCGTGAGCAAAGCTCGGCGGCAAGTACCCGTTGGACGTCCTGCTCACCCAGGATGCGCTCGGAGAGCCGGTTGGGATATCTGGGTAAGTTCAACTCGGAGGCTGGGTTATAGGCCAAATAGCGCGTGCGCTGGCAGAATCCGAATAGGCTCTTCACCGCAGCGATGGTACGGCTCGGGAAACCGGGTGCCAGGCCGTCGGCCGCGAGCGAATCGGCGAAGCCCTGGAGGTCTCCCAAGACTATTTGCTTCAATGGCTTGGCAACATGCGCCAGAAGCCGCGTGGAATCGCGCTGGTAGCAGTCGCGAGTGTGCGGACTGGATTGTCGATTGAGCCAAAGCTGGAGAATCGTTGCATCGTCGGAAATGGTTGTCATAACAGTCCTTATGGTGTGTTGCGGTCATCCATGTGATACCTCGGACTGAAAGGCGGAAGGTGGCGGATAAAGTGCGCGATGGTTTACATACCCCACACTATACACCCCTCAAGGGGTTCCAGCCCTGCCTGCAGATCCAACCAACCCCCAGCACCATCCAAACGTGGTCTAATGGCAGATGCGCAATGTGGTCAGGCTGCACTGGTTACAGTGCGGGCCTCTTCGGATTTTCACTGGGACACTGCTGCGTCCATTCCGCAATCGGAGCGCCGCGTGATATTGATCGGATGCAATCAGACCGCTTCGTGAGTTGCGGTTCAGTTAACGAGCCTGCGCGCGCTGCGCCAGTTCTTCGATCTTCTTACCCAAGTCAAGGTCGAGATTGGTGATGCTGTTGTGAGTGTGCGTCCATAAATCAAAAACAACCTTGTTATAGACGTTGGACCATTCCGGATGGTGGCTCATGGACTCAGCCACCAGCGCAACGCTGGCCATGAACCCCCATGCCTTTATAAAGTCGTCAAACTTATATTCGCGGTGGAGCTTGTCCTTCTCCGCCTTCCAGCCCGGGAGGCTCTTCAACGCTTCTTGCAGCTCCGCATCAGATAGCTTGTGTCGTGGCAGTTCGCCCATGATTCACTCCTTCCAATTCGTCCATCTCGGATGTCAAGCTAGCAAATCAGCCATCACTTTCTTTCTAACTTCTGAACACCCTCTGTTTCCGCCAGCCATGCCTTACTTCCGTCGTACCCCTCTTTAGCTGCATCGACGATTTCTACGAACTGGTCAATTTTCTTGGTCACTGAATCCTTCATCTGGCTCCCCACCCTCTCGCCTGTTGCAACCAAATCGTCGAGACTTTCTTGTGCTCTTCGGCTGACAAGATTTCGGATTTCCTTCCCCGAGTGCGGGGCAAAAATTACTCCTAAGACCAGACCAGTCCCCACACCTATTAAAAACGCCCCCTCTTTTCTCATGTTTATACCTCCCGTGATTTTGTAACAACGATGAGCCCGGGTGCTTCAGTATTCCCATCTGGACTGATCCGGAATTTCCATTTTAGCTTCAAACAGCCCACACCAACAGAAGAGCACATCAGTGGCCAGGACTCGGCGTCGGCGTGGCGTGCAGTGTCTGAGCGTCGAAGCAAGGCTAAATCGAGGGCTTGCAGGGGGAAGTGGCCTAGGTTCATCCGTTCAGATGGGCGAAACCATTCTGATCACATTTGGTCATGCGCCGCCCGGCGGTCAGCCTCCCGCTTGCCAAGCCAAGCCTTCGCGCCCGCTTGAGCCTCAAGACGGAGGGAACGAGCAGCGCATAATGCCAGCGTCGGAAATTCCTGCGGTAGCAGGCCGAGGAGTGGCATTAGCGGCGCGCAGGCGACGCGGCCGGAACTCGATAAGCTGCTCCGTGAAGCACATTCAGGCGGCGATCGCTCAAGTTGTCCCCGGGCAGCCGGACCAGTATCGCAGCCTGCGGAGTGATGCCCCGCGTTGCGCGGGCACACCTCCGGCCCGTGGGTCACAACGGAGAAGCCACATTGTAAGTGGAATCAGCCGCGCAGGAGGGAGTTGCGCGCGGCCGCGAGGGCGGGGCTACAGAACTACAGAATTGCGATGCAGGCGCGGATCGGCAGGCCCAGCAGGGCGCCGCAACTGACGCCTGCGCCGTTGGCGATCACATCGCCGAGTTCCACGGCGCGGCCAGGCAAGAAGGGCTGGGCAGCTTCCATGAGTATTCCGAGAACGAACATCGAGAGGCCTGCCACAATCCCACGCCGCCGATCCCGGAATCCGATCACCGGCAACAACGACAACGCCAGGTAGCCGCAGAAGTGAAGTACCTTGTCGTTGATGTGCAGGCGGCCAACTGCCACCATCACGGAAGAAGTTGCAGGCAGCAGGGACCCGATGACAACGCAGGAGATCAGGACAAACCAGACGAACAGTATGACGGCGCTGACTTTCAATGGCTTGCTTACTTCCATTTTCGGTTGGGGGGTACCACGCCCTTTTTATAGGGTGACAAAACCCAGCCTGCGATCAGGAAGCCATGCTCCTGGTCGATTTCGTAAATGGTGCAGATGTTGGGGTGGTTGAGCGAGGCGGCGGCTTGGGCCTCGCGCAGAAAGCGCGCCCGGTGTTCGTCGTCTTCCGAAACGTGGGCGGGGAGGAATTTGAGGGCGACGGTTCTGGACAGCAGCGCCCCAGCGAACGGCGTCGAGGAAAGCTTCGAGGTGGGCGGGCTGGTCGAAGCCTTTGGGCTCCGGCAACTCCATCTTCTCGAATGCCCGGGCGCCCGGCTCGATTTCCCAGATGACCTGCAGTTCCTCGCCCAGCGCATCGTCTTCGATGGAGGTGAGGCTGACGAGGTGCGGAGGTTGTACGGCGGGCGCGAACTGCGACGGCAACGCCCCCTGCCGCACGTCCGTGACGACATATCGCCGTTGCCGCACGACCGCGAGTTGCCCTTGCTCAGGAACAGAGGGGAACGCCGCATTTGCATTAACATTATGTCGTATTGGTCTGAAGAAGTGGTTTGCGAGGCGTTTGCCTGCTCCCTGAACCGGAGCGAACGGAGTGGAGAATTGTGGAGCCCCTCTTTCAGCACGGCGACATCGTCGTACGACGCAACAAGCGATGAGCGCGGAACGGTTCTTGGGACGGCGCAGCGAGTGGCCAGCCAGTATTTCTATCGTGTGCTGTTTCCCAGTCGCGAAACTGGAGACGAAAGCGCCCCTCGCCTATGTATGCGCGGCAAGCGGATGCCGCTCTTCTCCTGGTAGGACCGTCCGTGACACCAGATGCCAGCATCCGATTGTTTTGATCGACCATCCCGATTTTCTGTCATAATAACCAATTGAGGACGATTCCGGAGCGCAGACATGCCCAATGAGGATCGCTGGTACTCCGTAAATGAGGTGGCTGCCCACCTCGGGGTCGCGGTCGATACCGTTTATCGCGGGTTCGGGGAAGCTGGAAGAGTACTTTGAGAAGGTGGTGCATGGTGGTGAACTTTACTCCTGGCACAAGAGTACCGAGGGAAGCTGGGCCTGGAAGCGGATCAGTACATCGAGTATTCGGTGGAAGGCGCGCAGCGAATGGAGGCCTTGATGAAGGGTTTGCTGGCGTACTGGGAGACCACCGCGTGCGACCACACCGAGACTGCCACCGATTGCAACGTGGCGCTCGAAAAGGCACTCCGGAATCTTGAAGTGGCGATCACCTCCTATCCTTTGCCGACGGTGCTGGCGGAAGAAACTATGCTCATTCAGCTCTTCCAAAACCTGATCGCGAATTCGATCAAGTACAGAGGCGAGGAACCGGCGCGTATCCACGTGTCGGTCGAGGATGGTGGACCGGCAGCGTTGTTTTCGGTTCGCGAACATGGAATCGGTATTGATCCCCAGCACTTCCAGCGATTTTTTGGGATTTCGAAGCGATTGCGTGGAAAGGAAATCTCCGGAACCGGCATAGGATTGGCCCTCTGCAAGAAGATCGTCGAACGTCGGGGCGGCAATATCTGGGTGGAATCGGAAGTCGGGCGCGGCGCCACTTTCAAGTTTACGATCCCCCGTCACAGGTCTCTCCCCTCGCCCCGGCGGAGACTGAGTGGGCCGTTCCTGCTCGAGGAGCGGGGTGTCATCGACCTCAAGGGCAAGGGCCAGGTGAAGACCTGGTTCCTGGCCTGCAGGAGCGCCGACGTCATCACCATGACCGCGGCGAAAAGGCGGAGCGCCAAGTGAGCGTCCGCGCCTGGGAGGGAAGCCCGGCGCTTGTCGTCATGGTCGGCGCGCGTGCCTGTGCCATCCCGCTGCACCACGTGGCGGAGACCATGCGCCCTCTCCCGATCGAGCCCGTGGCCGGGACGCCAGGTTTCGTCCGGGGCGTGTCAGTGATCCGTGGTGCGCCGACTCCCGTCGTCGACCTCAAGGCGCTCTTGGAGAACGGCGAAAACAGCGCAACCTACGGTCGCTTTGTGACCCTGAATCTAGGAGAGCGGCGGGTGGCCATCGGCGTGGATAGCGTTGTCGGCTTGACGAACCTCGATTCGGCCCAGCTTGGAGAGTTGCCTCCGATTCTGCGAGATGTCGCCGCCGACCTCATCGAGGCGATCGGCACCCGCGACGCGCAGCTCCT
>JAENWC010000507.1 GCA_016650235.1 Terriglobia bacterium | reverse complement strand
TTTAGGGCGAGGGAATGGAACTGTTTGTGAGTTCGTTTTGCAAGAGCGATGATTTCAGTGGCTTTCACAAGTGTGGGGAGCCCGCCTTGGCCGAGTGGTTCCGGGAGCAGGCTCTGGACGGCGCGGTTGGTTTGGAGATTGCGGAGTTGGCGCAGAGAGCGGTGATCAAACTCTTTTTCGCAGGTTGGGTCAAAGAGTGGATCGACGCCGGAGGCGGCCATTTCGACTTGGCGCAACTCGACGCGCTGCAGGGTCCAAGCATCGCGGAGGAGTTGGTGAAAGAGAGAGTCCTCGAGGATGCCTTCAGGGCGAACTTGCGAGGTGATGCCGGATTCGAGAGTGCGGAAGTCGTCTTACTGGCCGGGCATGATGATGATGTTTTTGGAGGAGAAGCCGTGTTTCAGGGCATTCATGGAAGAGATGGCCTTGCCTTCCGGAGTGCGCGGTCCGGTGGAAGGGGAAGCTTCTGTAAGATTGGTCAGCAAAGACATTGTGAAATTCCTTTTGTTGCTATAGATGGAGGGAACAGCGCACGGCGGCGTGATCCCTCTCTTAACAAGTAGCATTGCGTGGGGTGGGATCGTGGGGGAGGTAGCGGGTTAAGTGATTGAAAGGATGGGGAAAATAAAGATGCGAGGGATGTGACTGCAAAAGGTTTCGTCGATCGCGCGAGAGGAGAGTTGGGGCGAAGCAGTTGGCACGGCGCGCGAGTGACGAAACCTTTCGGTGAGCAGCGGTGTATCGCGCATGCCAGTACCGTAGCACGATATGGACCACCTCTCGTTGCCCGAGGCGCCTCTTGGCGACCAAGCGGCTTGGGGGCAACCTCATCTTGTGCGGTCCGCATTGTGGCTGCTGTGCTGCTCCTAAAGTAAAGCCTCTCCTTCTCTTCCTCCGAAATGGGTTGAGCATCATTGATCAGACCAGCCTGCTCGTGTCCGGCCTAATCTCTCCAGCCAAGTCACCCAACCTGATTTCCTTTGTGCTGTCAACCCTTACCTTGCGATTCACGCGGGCTTCACCAAGAAAGGTACCAATCGAGGAGCCGAGGTCGTAGATCCACACGTCTTCCCGGAAGTTGACGATGAGGCAGTGACAACGGCTGACGGACTGGTCGGCAAGGAAGAGGTCGTTGGCGTCAAGACGACCGACGCGAATGATCGACTGGCTGAAGGTTCGCTGCACACCATTGAACGTAATCGCCACCGTATTCCGTGCCCCAGTGTGGTTCAGGGCGGGGACACCGAAGCGATAGTCCTCAAAAAGAAGCTTGGGCTTGATCGACTCCGGTGCCTCTCTCGCTACCGCCAGGTTGTAAACAAGGAATGGATCTTCCCGGTCCTTTTCCGAAATACCACCCAAAGCGCCGTCTGGGTCACGGCTGATCAACAGTTGGCTGAGAAACAGGTTGTTGGCGAAGCAGGAACTGGGGAGCGGGCCACCCTTCAAAAAGTGAGCCATGCGTCGCAATATCTCATACCTATCCGTGTCATAGAAACACTGCATGAGCAGGTTGATCGCCTCGTAGTCCGAGGCATGACGGATCAAATGGTCGCACAGCATAGAGATCGCGTGCGCGTAATCGCCTTGCTCAAGATGCAGCCATGCAAGTTCCTTCTGCACGTGGGTTCGCGGGTTGAGTGACAGCGCCCTCTCTAGACACACTTCGGCCTCGCTGATGCGGCCCATATTGAGATGATATTTGCCGGCCACAACCTGGACCGGGACACTGTCTGGAGATAAGTGCTGGGCCTGGGTGATTCGCTTGTTGGCGCTACGGAACTTTCGCCGTGCAATCAACGACTCGGCCTCCCTAGCCAGGGCATCAGCCTTGATACTGTTCTTGTCCAGCACGTAGTGAACATGCTTGGCAGCTACGGCCTCGGCGAAGTCGTCTGCAACTTGAAACCGCAATTCTGGCGTTGGGTGAGTTGCCCTAAGTAAGACTTCCTGTATCCACTGTGACAGGGTGCCCGGAACGTAGCGGCGGCGCATTTGCGCCGCGGCCATGTCGATGGGGTTCAGGCCCAAGAACGGATGTCTGCCCGACAGTAGTTCGAGCGCGGTTATCCCGAGCGAGTAAATGTCGATGCGAGGATCACTAACTTGAACCGCTTCTCCAAACAGCACTTCGGGCGGTAGATAGATGCGCGTCCCGCCATGCTGGTTGGCCACGCCGAAGTCGCCCAGTTTGAGTTTGGCGTCCTCGGTGAGGAAGATGTTGTCGGGCTTGATGTCGCGGTGGGCGATGCCCTTCGCGTGAACGTATGCCAGTGTGGTGGCTAAATCCTTCACCCACTGCATCACCAAGGTTTCATCCACCGGACCATTCTCAGCCAGTGTCCTGAGACTACCTCGTTCGCAGTACTCCATCACCAGTGCGAGGCGTCCGTCAAAGCGAAAGTGGCTGAAATAGGTAACGATACCAGGGTGCCGGAATTCGGCCAAGTAGCACATCTCCTTGATGAGCAGTTCCTGGTGTTCTTGATCCTGCGTACGCAAGACCTTAATGGCAACCTTGCGGGCTACCAGTTCCTCAGTGGCCAGATACACATCGCCGAAGGTGCCGCCCCCGAGTTTTTTTGAGACGCGGTACTTGCCCTCAAGCAGCTCGGCATAGACGTTCATAATGCAGCCCAACAAAGCTTACTAACTATAAAATTCCTCGTATATAGAACATTATCGTACGTATATGTAGAAGGGCAAAATCCGTATGGTTGAGTGACCACCCGCTGCATTCCTTCTGATCTACGGCAGCTCCGATGCCGAACTCACCACACGATAACTGACGCCGAGCGCGTCCTCAAAATGCCGCTTTCCGCAGAGAATCTTCCGGCGCTCTTGCGGGCGAAGGTCTGAAAGCCGTCCCGTTCCCTTCGTCTCGCGCACCAGGTATAGGACCGGCTCTCCTTCGTCGTCTTCCGGGTTGTCCATAACGATAGCCCAGTCGGGATTGTATTGACCGATGGGCGTATTGACTAGGAACCAATCGGGGAGGCGGAAGTAGAGCCGGACATCTTTTCGATGCTCCAAGGCTTCGATGAAGGGCTTCTCGATGGTGACCGAATCCCAGAACACACCATCGTAAAGAGACGCGCCCTCCGAGCCGTCCGGCCGTTCGCTTTTGACCAGGTACTCGGACCAGGATTCCAGCTCAAGTTCGAATTGGCTCATTTCGTACCACTGGCCGAGTTTTTCATATTGGACGCCATCGACCAGTTGGTCAGTGAGCTTCTCTTTGATGATGCCCACCGCCACTGCGGCGAACTCATGGGGGTTCTCGACAGCCGCCTTTTTGTTCTTCGATCGGGTGTAGATCTCCAAGAGTGTCCGCCGGCTGATCCGCATCGGTGGAGAGGTGTTTTCCATGAGGCTCTCCATGACCTCCAGGAGATTCGGCAACGGAAACCGTCCCGCCAGATCCAGAGCCGTTCTCGCGCCGCTTTGGGCCATCGCTTCAAACGTGTCCTTCATGGTGGCGACGACTTCGGCTTTACGGATGGCGATTCTCGGCGCTCGAATGGTAGCCGAGTCCAACTCCGGCAGGACCGATGCCACGAGCCTCCCGGTATCCACCGTTACTGCGTATCGCGTCTTATGCCTGATCCGCTTCCACAGTTCCTTGAACTCGGGCTTGAGAAAATAGTGTTTCCGAAGGCGCGCCTTCGCCTTATTCCGGGCGTTCGGTGGCTTCGGCGGCACCCCCTCGGCTCCATATTCCGCTTCAATCTCGCTTTGGAGACCGGCGACAAATCTCTCATAGCTTTCGCTGGCGACCACCGTGAGGACGTTAATTCTTTCATCCCGCACCCGCTCGCCGGTCTGATCGACCGGAAGCCGGACGCCCCGGCCTACTTGCTGCCGCCGTTCTCTCTCCGATCCCACTTCACGAAGTGTGCAGATTTGGAAAACGTTCGGATTATCCCAGCCCTCGCGCAGTGCGCTATGGGAAAAGATGAAGGAAACCGGCTCCTCGAAAGAGAGAAGCCGCTCCTTGTCGCGCATGATGAGATTGAATGCGGCCTCGTCCTCTTTGCCCTTGCCGTTGCTGTCGATGGCTTCAGTGGTTCCGCCGCGCCGGTTGCGTGTGGCGAAGTAGGACGCCTGGACCTTCAGCGCCTCTTTGCCCGCCCAATCCGAGTAGCGTCCCTTGACCTGATCGAAGGCGCGAATAAAAAGCCGTTTGACGATCCCATCATCGCTTGCGTAGTTATCGACCTTGTCGATAAAGAACAGCGAGAGGACCTTGATCCCCTCTTGCTTGAGGCGCGCCTGCTTTCGCAAGTGCTCTTCGATCGTGTAACGAATTTGCGCTTCGAAGATGGCCTCCCGGTCCGCGCCGATCGCACCGCCTTTATGAACCTCGACGCCGTTGGCGAACCGCACGAAGCCACTGCCGAAGTTGATCTCCTCGACCTCGTACCCCTCGTATTCCGGACGTTTGGTCTTTTCCGCGAGAGAGTCGCCAGGCCTTATGGTGATGACTTTTTCTTTGATCGCTCCCTTGCTCATGAGTCGATGAACGGCCACGGACGCTTTGAGCAAGCGCCCTTCAGTGGTGACATCATCGAGGCGGACATAGGGACGATTGGCGTTGTCCTCTTCAACGACAGAGGCCACTTCGATCCGCTTGACAAGGCCTTCCCGGTAGGCGTCGAAGGGAGTCAGGCGATAAACCACGTTGTAGGGGTTGCGATGGGTGGCGCTGTAGCGGAGAGCAAAAAGCGGATGCAGCGCGGCCAGTGCCGCGACGCTGCGCTCGCTCTCCATGTTTTGCGGTTCATCGAGAATCAGCACCGGGCGCGTGGTTTGGATGAGGTGGATGGGACGTTCGCCTTGCATCCCGTCCGCGTACTGGCGGATCACGTTGGCGGCTTTGTTGAAAGAGTCGATGGTCATGACCATCAGTTCAACTCCGTCCGACAGGGTGAATTGGCGGACCTGGGCGAGCCGGCTCGAATCATAGACGTAGTAACGATAGGGCGGATTGGCGTAAAGACCAGCCAGGTGCTTACCCGTCACCTGTAATGTTTTCAGCACTCCTTCCCTAACCGCGACCGACGGAACAACGATGATAAACTTCCGCAGCCCATAGCGCTGGTAGAGTTCGAGCGCGGTTCGCAAATAGACGTAGGTTTTCCCGGTCCCCGTCTCCATCTCGACGGAGAAGTTGGGGAATCGGATCAGTTGCTCCCCGGTCAGCCCGTCTATCTTTTCTTCGATCTGCGCCAGC
>JAENWC010000506.1 GCA_016650235.1 Terriglobia bacterium | reverse complement strand
CGCGCCTACAGTGGTTCCCGCAGCCATTCCCACTACAATCATCGCCGGCGCTGCGAGCCTGGGGAGGCCGTAGTATGCCGCATTATAGCGGTTGTCTCCTGTTGCTGGCAGCCAACGCGTTGGCGCAGCCCACCATCAGTTCCATTAGTCCGGACGCTACTACGGCCGGATCAAGCGCATTCACGATGACCATCCATGGCTCCGGTTTTGTCAAGGGTGCAACTGTCTGGTTCGGCGTTCGCAATTTGCCCGCGGTGCTGCTCAACGCCACCACGTTGCAGGTTCAGTTGGGCGCTGAGTTGCTCAGGATGGAGGGTAGTGTAGAGGTGCGCGTCGATTCACCGGGCACGCTGGGCGGCTCGAATGCTCTCGTTTTCCTGTTGCGTCCTCCGGTCCTGTTCATTACTCCGCCCGCACTGATGCCGGCTTCCAGCGGAAAGCTTTTCCTGCAAGCGATCCTGGTAACAGGCGGCTCGCCTCCGCACCATTTCGAGGTGACCGGCGGGTCTCTGCCATCCGGCTTTTCTCTCAACGCCATCTCCGGGGTTTTGGCGGGCATTCCCAGCGGCGAAGGCAGCTACAGCTTTACGATTGCGGTCAGCGATGCCGCTTTGGTGCGGTCTCTGCGCACGTTCAGGTTGACGGTGGCCCGGCCACTTATAATCGACGGGCCGGCGACTCTGGGGGTCACCATTGTTGGCCAGGCTTTTCAAGCCCAGCTTGGCGCCAGCGGGGGGTTGCCTCCTTACCGCTGGAGCATCGCAAGCGGGACGCCTCCCGCCGGAGTCACGCTGGGCTCCACCGGGCTGCTGGGCGGCTTCCCAACCGGAGCGGGCAGCTTCCAGTTCAATGTTCAGGTGCTCGATGCAGCCGGACTCGGCAGCATCGCCCAATTGTCGCTCACGGTGCGCGCGAGGCTGGCCATTCTCGCCGCCGGGGAGTTGCAGCAAGCCCCTGTGGAATCGGACTTTCAACAGGCTCTCGCCGCCATCGGAGGATCACCGCCTTATCAATGGCGTCTCACGGCTGGGACCTTTCCTCCGGGTGTATCTCTCGATCCGCTCACCGGGATCTTGCAGGGCAGGATCACCTCGGCCGGAACCTTTCCCTTCACGGTGCAGGTAAGCGATACAAACGGCCAAAGCGCCACATTGGAGATGACGCTCGCCGCGATTGCGAGATTGGCCATCACCACGGACGCCACTCTTCCCGCCGGTACCCTGGGCGCTGACTATTCCGTCCGGCTGGCCGCCAGTGGCGGATCGGCGCCCTACCGTTGGAGCGTTTCCGGATTGCCCGCGGTCTTGGCCTTTGACGCCGCCAATGGCACGCTGCAAGGGCGGCCCACCGCAGCCGGGCCTTTCCGGCTCTCCGCTGAAGTCACCGACTCGGGCGGTATAAAATCAGATCGTCAGTTCGGGCTCCGCATCGCACTGCCTCGCGCGCCGAGGCTCACCATTTCCGGAATCACTGGCGACAGCTTCCCGGGTAGACAGTATCACCTGTTGGTGCAACTCGCCGAACCATATCCGGCGCAGATCGACGGAACCATCAGTCTCGAGTTTATTCCCTCATCCGGCTCACACGACGACCCGGCCATACAATTTACCAGCGGCGGCCGCTCCGCATCGTTCCGTTTTGCCACCGGCGCCACGGAGGCATCGTTCCCGGTTCCCCTCCTTGCGGTTCAAACAGGAACTGTCTCCGGAACCCTGCGCCTCATCACACGTACCGAGGTCCAAGGCCTAGCACTCGATCCGCAACCAGCCGAGGAAACTTCGCAAGTACAACCTCAGATACCCGTGCTGGACGGGGTGGAACTTCTCCGCACCCCAGCCGGCTTCGACATCACTGTAAAAGGTTTTTCCAACACACGCGAGTTGGCCAAGGTCATCTTCCGATTCCAGCCCGCGCCCGGCTCAGACTTGCGCACCACGGAGATGGAACTCCCGCTTCAGGAGCTGTCATCCCGCTGGTTTGGTGGAACCGAGTCCAGGCAGTTCGGCGGAATGTTCTCCTATCAGCAGAGCTTTGTGCTGCAGGGAGACGCAGCGGCGGCCACCGCTGTCACTGTGGAGCTCGCGAACGGGATTGGGAATTCGGAGAAGATGACAGCGGCCACCGGACGGTAGGAAAATCAGGCTATGTACAATCCTGCCTCTTTCGTGGAGGCGCGCCTGGAAGTGCTAGCCGTAGCCATCGAACGGCATCCACTGGCGGCACTGGTGACGCTGGGACCGGCGGCCCGTATTTCCGCAAGCCATCTTCCGCTTCTTTTCTATCCGGCTGAAGGGCCGATGGGCACCCTGCGCGGTCATATGGCCCGAGCGAATCCGCAGTGGATCGACCACGTACCCGGGAGCGAGGCGTTAGCGATTTTTGCCGGCCCTCAGCACTACATCAGTCCCAACTGGTATCCATCCAAAAAAGAGCACGGGAAGGTGGTGCCCACCTGGAACTACGTCGTGGTTCACGCCCGCGGCCAAGTGACCTTTCCGCAGGATCCGCAGTGGCTGCTTGCCAATGTGACCGCGCTGACCGATGCACAGGAAAAGCATAGCGAGGATGCCTGGAAGGTATCGGACGCGCCGGCGGACTTCATTGGCGGGCTGCTGCGCGCGATCGTCGGAATCGAGCTCAGGATCACCAGTCTCGAAGGGAAATGGAAGGCCAGCCAGAATCGCCCGGAAGAGGATCGAAGAGGAGTGATGGCGGCGTTGGTCGGCGGGACTCTCGCAAAGTAGCTTCACTCGTACCGGAGCGCCTCGACCGGATCGAGCCGTGAGGCCTGCACGGCCGGCCAGACGCCAAAGAATATACCCACTGCCACCGACGTTCCGAAACCAGCCAGCACTGCCCAGCCAGGCACCTCGGAAGGCAGCGATGGAACCAGCGCTCCAATCAGGGTTGTGATCAGAACAGCAACGACGATCCCGATCAGTCCGCCAAGGCCGGTCAGTGTGACGGCTTCCATCAGAAACTGCAGAATAATGTCCACGCGGCGCGCGCCCAGCGCTTTCCTTATGCCGATCTCGCGCGTGCGCTCGGTGACGCTGACCAGCATGATATTCATCACGCCGATGCCGCCCACCAGCAGACCGAGTCCGGAAATGGCGATCGACACCATGACGATCACCCCGGTGAGCGAATCAAAGCGCGCGATGATCTGGTCTGAGGTGGAAGTGGCAAAGTCGTCCTCCACGCCACCGGGCACCTTCCGCAACCGGCGGAGGATAGCCCGAACATCTTCCTGCGCCTGTTCCCTCATGCCGGGCCGGGACTTGGCGACGATGAAATAGCTGGTGGCCTGCGGATAGCGCATATGCGCGGTGCGGAGAGGAATGGATACCTGGCTATCCAGCCCATTCTCGCCAAAGAATCCTCCCTTGGCCTCGGCAAACACTCCCACAATGCGGTACTCGGCTCCGTCCAGTTGAAACAGGCGGCCAGCGGCCGATTGGCCGGGGAACAAAGCCGCGGCGAGGCTCGCGCCCATGAGAGCCACCTTTTCCCCGCGCGTGGCCTCCCCGGCAGTGAAAAGGCGTCCATCCTTCAGTTCTCTTGGCTGCGTGTAGAAGGAACTGTAGGAGATACCCACCAGGGAGACATTGTCGGATTCAAACCCCGGCACCTTGGCGACCATGGGTTTTCCGCCAATGAAGGAAGGGATGAAGACGGAGGTGCTGGTCCGATCCACACTGCGGGACATTGCTTCGATGATTGCGCCGTATTCAGGCAGCAGAGGGCGGCGTTTGCGCTCCTTGGGCAAGCCGTTGCTATTGGGATCCCCGGAAACACGTGAAATGAAAATATTGTCCGGGCCAAACTCTTCAAAAAAGACGACGATGCCCTTGCGGAGTCCGGTGAGAAGGCTGGATACGGCCACCACCGTGGTGATGCCGATGACGATGCCGAGGATGGTCAACCCGCTTCGGAAACGATGGGCCCAGACGGCGTTGAGCGCCATCTTGACGTTCTCAGTGGTGCTCAGTTGCATAAAAGCGCAAAGGGCGCTCGCCGCGCCACCGGCCGGGAAAGGAACACGGGACCGAGGTCCGCGGCGAGCAGCTCCGTTTTACGCGTGTTCATCAAAGGTTACTCGGCGCGCAGCGCCTCTACCGGATCGAGGTGGGCCGCACGCGAGGCCGGATACCAGCCGCTGATCATTCCTGTGGCGGTGGAGACAAACAAGGCCAGAACTACATAGCCGGCGGTTACCGGCAGGTTGACCTCCATGACCGCCGAGACGGCGCGGGCCGCCGCGGCTCCCAATACCAAACCAAGGGTACCGCCGAGGCTGGCCAGCAGCACAGCCTCGATTTGAAACTGGAGCATCACATCGCGGCGGCGCGCTCCCAGGGCCTTGCGGATGCCGATTTCCCGGGTCCGTTCGGTGACGCTGACCAGCATGATGTTCATGATCACAATCCCGCCCACCACCAGCGAGATCATCGTCACCGGAATCACCACGGCCTGCACCAGACCCAGAATCTGGTCCACAAATCCGCGAATGGAATCCGGCGTGAGGGTATCGAAGTTGTCCTCGGCCCCGGGCGGGGTCTTGAAGCGGGTCCGCAATGCGACGCGGGTTTGGTCGAGTCCCGCGTAGAACCCAAGGCCCGAATCCGGGCGCGGCCGGCCAAACAATGCCATCGAGCGCTCGGGTCCAAACAGGCGCGTGAAGGAGCCGGTAGGGATGTAGACCTGATTGTCCTGGCTCCGGTTGCCGGCATTGCCCAGCTTCTCCTGCACGCCAACCACCTGAAACTCGAGACCTCGAATCTTGATCACCCCGCCCAGCGCCGAGGCGTCAGGGAATAAAGTGGATTGCACCTCCTGGCCGATCACGGCCACGTTGCGGCGCAGCGTCTCTTCCTGTTCGGTGAAGAACCTGCCGTCCTGCACAGCCACATCGCGAATCTCGGCAAGCGTAGCGGACACGCCGAGAATAGTGGCCCCTTCCAGCAGCCTGTTCTCGCATCGTATATCCTCCACCTGAACCCGGTACGGGCTGTACTGAATCTGGTGACCGGTTACGGCGCGCAGATACTCCAGATCTTCCGGCCGGATCCTCCTGTTCCGTTTCAGCTGGCGGCACGCTCGCCGCGCGTGGATCGCCCGACACTGGCAATCTGGGCCACCAGGTAGCTGTCGGTCCCAAAGGCCTTCGCTGTGGACTCTTGCGCATATACGCCCATGCCCTCGATGGCGGCTCCAACAAGGATCACGCTGGCCACGCCAATGATCACGCCCAGCAGGGTGAGAACGCTACGCAACTTATGGGCAAGAATGGAGTCGAAGGCCAACCCCAAGGCTGTCGTGATGATGTAATAATACTGTTGCTTCACTAATCTAATGTTAAGCGGTTGCCCATGCCCAGCGCCTGATGCAAACTTGAAGTGACGGT
>JAENWC010000505.1 GCA_016650235.1 Terriglobia bacterium | reverse complement strand
AGTCTAGATTCTAGATCTAGACTAGTAATCAATGCGCAGCGGCAGGCCCGCGGCGGACTCCGCGGCTTGTTTGCCGAGCCGAATGCAGTCGGGCAGCCCGATGCCGTAGTAGGCATTTCCCGCCAGGTGCAACCCGGGCAGCAGCTTGAGCCGCTGTTCGATTTTTTGGACACGCGCCGCATGCCCCACTTCATACTGCGCCATCGACCGCGGCCAGCGGCTAATTCGAACAATTTCCGGCTCGGCCGCAATGCCCATCATCTCTCGCAGTTCCTCACGCACGGAGGCGACAATGGCGCCGTCCGGTTGCAGGAGGGCGGCCTCGCCCGATGCGCCACCCAGAAAGCAGCGCAGCAATACGTGCGAATCGGGCACGCGGTGCGAGAATTTGGTGCCAACCCACGTACAGGCCACCAGCCGGCGCCGTTCTTTTTTCGGCACCAGAAATCCAAACCCGTTCAGCTTATGCGCGATTTTGTGGCGCGGATAACCCAACGCCAGGGTCATCGAGGAAGAGTATCCGATGCCGCCCAGCAACTGGCTCAGCTCCGCATCCACACTGGCCAGCATGCCCGAGGCCTCGTGCGCCGGACAGGCTAGAATCAGATGGCGCGTCTGCAATGGCTCCCCATTCACCGGCACGGAGTAACCATTCTGTGACCGCTCCACCGCGCCTGCTTCGCCCCGCAGAATCTGAGTGCGGCCGGCTAGGGATTGTTCCAGCGCAGTTACCAGTTGGCCCAGCCCACCCTTCAGCGTGCGGAACAGTGATCCGCCGCCGAGCTTGCCACCGGTGCGCCCGCCCTCCACCAGCACGCCGCGCGTGAGGCTGCCGTACCGCTTCTCCAATTCCGCAAAGCGCGTGAGCACGCTCACTACGCTGAGCCGCCCCGGATCGCCTCCGAACACTCCGGCCAGGAGCGGCTCGGCAAGATAGTCCACTGTCTCCTGACCGTAGTGGTCACGAATAAAGTCAGCCACCGAGCGATCCTGTCCACCGTCTGAGGCTGGATGGCGGAACCATTCCAGACCCATACGGATCTTTGTGGGCCAGCTCAGCAGAGAAGTGGTTACCATCGGCCAAATCCGCGTCGGCACCATCATCATCAATCCATCCGGCATGGGGACCATGCGGCCGCGCTTCCAGATGTAGGTCACGCGCAGATGGTCATTTGAGCCGATTACTTCGCTCTCCAGCCCTAACTCGCGGATGAGGTCCATGGCCCACGGCTTAGCGGCGAGGAACGAGTCCGGGCCGCCTTCAATGACGCATCCATTTACAACCTCGGTTTGGATGACGCCGCCGAGCTTGGGGTTACGGTCAATCAGCGTGGGGCGCACGCCCAGCCTGGTGAGATAGTAAGCGGCACTTAGCCCGGAGATGCCGCCTCCTACAATAAGTGCTTGTGGCAAGTTAGCGAACCGGAATCAAACTCTTGAGGTCGATGTCTGAGGCAACCGGAGTTGCGCCGGGCTCGGGTAGCGGCAACGAGATTGTGACATCGATGTTCTTGCAGGTGGTGTCTGTACAGGCCTGGCCGCGAATGGCAATCCGCGCCGGTCCCGCGCCCGTGCGCCGCGCCTTCGCCACAAATACGGCCGGCCCATCATAGCCCCATGTGTACCAGCGGAGCTCCGGTTTGGATAGATCCTTGGGCGGGGTCTGCTGCCAGCCACCCTCCACTAACAGCCCATCGCTAACATTGATCTGCGTCGGCGAATCGATGCCGAGCGATTGCTTGCCCGCCAGCTTCTCTTCGGCCCGCTTCACATTGTCCATGGCGTAGGTGTGAAATCCATCATCGTGAGTCGCCTGAACTATCAGGTAAGCGCCGTCCCACCGGGCACGGTAGGAAACCACCGGCTTCAACTCCTGGCGCACGTGGACCGGTTCGGTCCAATCGGCGGCCCACGCCGTCGCTGCAATCATGAGCGCCAATCCCAATCGCGGAAACTGTTTATTCATTTTCGAAAACTCATTCTAAAAGTTGTCAAGGGCATCTGCAGTCGCTTCCCCTCGCGGATCAAGCCTAGAGCAACAGTGTCCCCGGCCTTCTTGCGCAGCTTGATGAACAGTTCGGCGGTATTGGCATTCTCGTCCCGCTCCACGCCATCCACTGCGTAGATAATGTCGCCCACCTTCAATGCATGACTCTTCATTATCTCAGCAAACGTATCCACGTGATGGACCTCGCTGGCAAAGCCTTTCACCGGCAGGCCGTACTTGTTCTTTTCTTCTTCGGACAACGGGCGCGAATCGAAATAGACGCGAGGATCAATGGTCGCCTGTCGAAAACGAAGATCGGTCCACCACCAACGTTGCGGCAATGCGATGGCCAGTTCCACGGAGTTTCCGTCCCGTTCGACAGTCATAGCGATGCGGCCAGAGCTGCGAGGCACCTTGTCGTAGAGGTACTGCCAATCGCCGAAGGTCCACACCGGCGCGCCGTTGAGGGCCGCGATAAGGTCACCCGGCTTCATCCCCGCCGCCGCCGCGGCTTCGCGCGTCTCCTTCACCACAAGTCCTTTGGGAACGTCCAATTCGATTCCCAATGTGCGAATGTCGGGCGATTTGTACAGGTGCTGCAATTTGTCGAGCGTGCCGTCCTGTTCCCGGTGTATGTTCTGGAAATCGCCGATCAGGTGGCATTCGACGCAGTTGTTGCGGGCGAAAGTGCGTTCCACCAGCAGGGGAATCTCTCGCGCGAAGGCTGGCTTGGGCCGAATGCTCCGGGCCAGCTTACCCTGCTGGTCGAGGCGATGCAGTTCCAACCCGCGCGCGAGCGCCACCTCCAGACTTTGGAGGTTGAGATAGACGTCCGGGGATCTGGAATCGCGCCCGCCGTAGCGCAGGTAAATCTGCTCGTCCGCATTCAAGGCGAAGAAGTACAGCGTGTTCTGACGGTCATACTCGAAGAGTCCGATGTCCACATCGTCCATTCGGATTATGCGCGCCAGCACATATTGGCTGAGCAGTTTGCCTCTTGGCGAATCAACCGGTGACAACACAACCTGTGCGTCAAAAATACGTCCGGCCGTTCAAGGCTCGCAACGGAACTCGAGGAAGAGGGGCTTGCCGGTTCGCTTGGCCTCCTGCAGGGCTTCTTTGTAATTGTTGAACCAGCGGAGGCCGTCTTCCTGCCCAAACAGCGGACAGGCCAAGGTCCAGGCCACGCATGCGAACAACAGGAATCGGGTGAACTCAAAGATGGGCATTCTCTTCCATCTTACATCGTTGGCGGCGGCTAATAAGGCATGTACGATTGAACGCGCGCCACTACCTCCGGCAAAGACTGCTCCCGTCCCTCCTGAATCTCCCATATAGAAATGATCGGGAAAAATCGCGTGAAGAGCATGTAGAGGAAGATAAACGTCGCTCCGAACCCGAGAATAATCGCCGACCCAGAAGGCCGGCGCAAAGCGGCCCGTGAGTTTGGAATAGAAGATCGCCAAGTGGGATGGTTCCCCGCCATAGTAGGTTGTGATGTACTCGGAGAAGGTGAAATAAAACCACAGCAAGGCCATCACCATAGGCAGGAGGCCGAATGATTGAAGTGCACCGTTTTGAGGTAGTCTTGCAAATGGTAGATCCTGCGCCGAGTGCCACATAGGTTGCACCGTCATAGCAAAAACCCAGGAAACAACCGTGTGGACCGATACCGCGATAGGGATGACGGCGACCGCCATGAAGGCGATGCCGCGGGGCTTCGCGAGAACCACCTCGCATTGGGGAGATAGGGCTGCGGAAGGGTCTCACGCAAAGCCGGTAGAGTAGGAGAGAGGGCGACACCTTGCGGTGCGACCCACTCTCCCCTCGTCGAACCGGACAAGCGGATTTCCCGGCATCCGGCTCTCCTGAAAACGTATCGCCTCAGGCATGCACAGGCAGTTGCACGGCTGCCAGT
>JAENWC010000504.1 GCA_016650235.1 Terriglobia bacterium | reverse complement strand
CCCGCGGCGACACCGTCCACGTGTCGAAGCCGTAAAGCGCCCCCACGTTTCGACTGCCGTCGCGCAACGCGGCAAGCGCTTCGGCGTTTCCTCCCTGGTAGCGCTGCATGGCGTCGGAACGGGTGACTCCGGGGAGTGTGCCCCTTTGTTGGGGGGACCCAAAAACGAGGATTCCATTGTCGGGACGGTCGCCGGCGAGATCGGCGCACAAGTCGATGAGATCATCAATGTGGCGCCAGCTTTTGGCGCGCAGCGCCTCGTCCGAGGTGGTCACGTGCAGTCCCTTAGGCGCAACCATCAGCCAGTGCAGGCCAACGAATTCGAGTCCGGAATCGGAGATGATGCGGCGATATTCGGTGCGCTGGGCCGGTGTGATGGCGGCGGGCGTCTCACTGAGGGTGAAGGGAGCGATCTCGATGCCATCGTAGCCGGCTTTGCGGATAGCCTGGCAGGCCTTGGCGAAATCCCAACCTTGAAAGACTTCATTACAGATTGCGTGGCGGAACTGGTAGCTCATCAGTAACAGTGTAACGTGGCCGGTCAGGCGCGCTTGCGCGCGACCACGATGAGGGAGAGTCCCTTCCAGGGAAGTATGAGGTCGAGGCGACGCCAGAGCCAGGCAGTCTTGTCGAACAGCTTCAGCGTCAGTTTACTCAACTTTCGAGTGTGTAGAAAACGGGAACTGAAAAACCAAACGGGCCGGGAGACCTTGTTGACCTGGTAGACACGGTCCAGTTGAAAGCCGTTCCGGTCGAGGATTTCTTTGAGGTTCGAGAGCGCGAAGCGGCGTTTGTGGCCGAGGGTTTGATCGAGGGAGCCAAAAAGGCCGGGTCCTTGCGGGACCAGCAGCAACAGGCGTCCGTCCGGCTTCAGCGCGCCCGCGGCAAAGCCGATGACGGCCTCCGGCTGATCCACGTATTCGAGAACATTGAGACAGAGTATGGTGTCGAAGTTCTCGTGCAGGTCGCGAAAATCCTCCGGTTCGGCCGGGTCCAGGTGACGCACCTCAACATGCGGCGTACGCAGGAAGCGGTTTTTGAGTGAGTGCAGATAGAGCGGGTCCTTTTCGCAGGCGACGTAGCGCAGGCGGCGGCCGATGAGGTTACCGGCCATGGTGCCAATACCTGCGCCGATCTCGAGGATCTCAACGCCCATGTGGCGTCGCAGGAGTCCCGCGGTCCAACTGACGTATTGCGGTGTGCCGGTGAGGTTATTGAGGAAGGCGCGGCCATAGGGGGCGACATAGAGGTCGTCCACGAAATAGAAGTAGAGGATCGCGCCGAGAGCCTTGAGCCCGTCCTTCCAGCCGATCTTTTTTCCTTCCTCATAAGTGCGGCCGTGATAGCTGATGGGGACTTCGTAGATACGCAACCTGCGCTTGGCGCACTTCATGGTGAGCTCAGGCTCGATGCCGAACCGGTCGCTGCGAATGGGGATGCTCTTCAACAGGTCTGTGCGGAAAGCCTTGTAACAGGTCTCCATGTCGGTGAGATCCAGGTTGCAGAACATGTTGGAAAACCCGGTGAGGGTCTTGTTCATGAGGGAGTGCCAGAAGGGGAGTACGCGCATTTGCCCGCCGGAAAGGTAGCGCGAGCCGAACACGGCGTCGGCGCGGCCATCGAGGAGCGGTTGCAGGAGTCTGGGGTAATCGCTGGGGTCATATTCGAGGTCGGCGTCCTGTATAAGACAGAAGTCGCCGGTGGCGTTCTGTATCGCTGTACGGACCGCGGCGCCTTTCCCTTGGTTGACTTTGTGTTTGATGAGGCGGATGCAGGATTGTTCGGACGCGATCTGGTCCAGAATTGCGCTGGTGCCGTCGGTGGAGCAGTCGTCCACCACCACCAGTTCGCGGTCCATTTGCTCAGGAAGGCGGGCGGCGATGACGGCCTCGAGACAGCCCCGCGCCAGCGTGCGTTCGTTGTAGACGGGCACCAGGATGGAAACCTTCATGGGATTACTCAGTATAATTGGCTTCATAAGGAACAGATGGAGGTCCCTATGTCAAAACAACCTAACCGGCGTCATTTTGTAACCGCAACCGCAGCGGCGGCAAGCAGCTTTATGATTGTGAAACCGCAATCGGTGCGAGGCTCCCAGGCCAATTCCGCATTAAGCCTGGGATTGATTGGGAGCGGCAATCGCGGCATGTATGTCAGCGGTATCTTCGCCAAGAACGAGTATTTGAAGGTGGCCTCTTTTTGCGACATCTATGATGACAAGATTCAGGCCGCGCAGCAGAAGTACTCCGGCGCGAAAGCGTTCAAGAACTACAAGGATCTGCTGGCAACCGACGTGGATGCGGTCTATATAGCCACGCCGGCGTTTCTGCATCCGGAACATTTTGAAGCGGCGGTAAACGCGCGCAAGCACATCTTCATGGAAAAGCCGGCGGGGGTGGACGCGGCCGGCTGCCATCGTGTGTTGAACGCGGCGCGGCGCGCCGACAAGACCAAGCGGATCACGGTGGACTTCCAGCAGCGCTACGGGAAGGATTACCGCAAGGTGCATGGGGTGGTGACGTCGGGCGAACTGGGCGCGATCAAGATGGTGCGGGCGGCCTGGCTGGGCGGGGGTCCGGCGATCAAGACGGGCCACGCGGCCTCGGAGGAAAAGATCCGGAACTGGTTCTTTTACCGCGAACTGTCGGGCGATATTCTCATTGAGCAGGACTGCCATAACATCGACGTGGTGCACTGGTTCATGGGGAAGAACCCGGTGAAGGTGTCCGGCTACGGCTCGCGCCAACTGCGGCAGTACGGCGATGTCTTCGACAATCTGTCCTGCACGTTCCAGTACGATGACGGCCGCATTTTCTCCTATTCGGCCAATCAGTTCGGCGCGCCTGGATTTTCCGACGTATCCGAGACCTTCATGTGCGAGAAGGGCGCGGCGACAGTGAGCCGGAAAGGGTACACGATTTGGCGCGGCAAGAGTACACCCGAGGTGGGCGAGACCAAATACGACATCACCGCCGACGCGGTGAATGAGTTCATCGAAGGCGCGCGCACGGGCAAGCTGGAAAACGCGGGCATCCACGCGGCCGAATCGACGCTGACCGGAGTGATGGCGCTGGAGGCATGTGTGAAGGGGAAGGAAGTGACCTGGGATAAGGTGTACAAGGGGTAGCGGTTGGGGACGCAGTTCTCTACGTCTCGCACATCCGAAGAGCACCATGCCGGATCTGACCCTCATCCTGATCGTGATCCTGCTGGTCCGCTGGGTGCTCACCAGCATACGGCTGAAACGCATCGAGGATCGGCTGGCCGGGTTGGGCGCGCCCGACACCCATTCAGAAAGCTTCCGCAAGCTGACGGTGCGTGTTTATCAGTTGGAGCAGGCCATACAGGACCTGCGCCCGGCGCCGCCAGAGACGGCGGCGGCCCCCGAGCCTGAGCCGGTTCCCCCGGTTCCCATAATGGTTGAGGCTCCGCTGCCGGAGCCGGCGGAAGCAGCCGCCTTTGTGCAACCCGAACCCGTGCCCGTCCCGAGACGGCGCGCCGAGGATTGGGAGACCCTGGTCGGCGGAAATCTACTGAACAAGCTCGGAGCGCTGGTGCTGGTGATCGGCATCGGCCTGTTCCTGAGCTATTCGTTCGCGCACATGACGCCCGCGGGCCGCACGCTGCTCGCGCTGACCGTAAGCGCGGTGCTCTTGCTCGCGGGCGTATTCGTCGAGCGGCGCGAGAAGTACCGGATCTTCGCACGCGGGCTGATCGCCGCCGGCTGGGCCGGGCTGTACGCCAGCGCCTACGCGATGTACGCCCTGGAAGCCGCGCGGATCATCGATAATGCCTTCCTCGGATCGCTGCTGCTGCTGGTTGTAGCTGGGGGAATGATTGGGCACTCGCTCGCCTATCGCGTCCAGGGCGTGACGGGACTCGCCTACTTCACCGCGTTCGCAGCACTGGCGGCGACGCCCGCGACGCCCTTCGCGGTGGTCGCGCTGATTCCGCTCGCCGCGTCGCTGCTCTATCTGGCCTACCGCTTCGAGTGGTACAGCATGGCCGTGTTCGGCGCACTGGCGACCTACGCGACCTGTATTTCGCGCGGCAGCTCGGATGCACCGCTCCTTTTAACCGAATCATTGTTCGCCGCCTACTGGCTGCTGTTCGAGGCCTTCGACATTCTGCGCGCCCATCGACGCGCCCGCTCGTCCGGCGTCGCGTGGATTTTCCCGCTCAACACCAGCGGATTCCTCGGACTTTCGTACGCGGCCTGGTCGACCAAGTCGCCTGGCGATGAGTGGCAGATGGCCGCGATCGGCTCGGCGCTATACCTGGCGAGCGCGCTGGTGCGTGCAAGGCTGGTGAAACCCGCGGCGAGCGAAACACCGGACGAGCGTCTGCCCGCCGGCGGCTTCGAGGCTCCCCTGACCATCGCCGCCGCGCTCGCCGGCCTGGCCATCGCCGGCCGTGTCGAGGGCTTGTGGATGGGCGTGGGTCTGGCCATCGAGGCCGAGACCTT
>JAENWC010000503.1 GCA_016650235.1 Terriglobia bacterium | reverse complement strand
GTGGAGTGAAGGGCGGACAGGCCATCGGCACCACCGACGAGATCGGGTTGCGCGCCGTCGAGCGGCCCTGCCACGTCCACGACATTCATGCCTCCATGCTGCATCTGCTGGGCATGGATCACATCCGGCTCACTTATCAGCACAACGGACGCGCCGAGAGGCCCACCATCGTCGGCGGCAACCCCATCCAGGAACTCTGGACTTAAATCAGCGATCGCATCCACCCTCAGTATCTTCGCATCCGCAGGCATCATTTTCAGTGGCTTGTCTTGCCCCACAAAGGGAATTGTTTTCAGAGCAACGCCGATGCATGCCGATGTGTGATTGTCCAGTTATTTCCAGGACACTACGCGGCTACTGCGGCGCGGCCGCTCCGAACATGCCGGCGGCGGTGTATTCGAACGGCACGATACGGTAGCGGTAAACCATTCCGTGCCGCCCGACGAGATAGCCATGACGGGCGTCAGGGAATGTTACAGCATTGACTTCGGTGGGAAGATTGGCCGGACGCGAAGAGAAGCTACGTCCGCCATTGAACGAATAACCGATCTGTTGGCCGGTTCGATTGACGCCGACCAGGATCTTGCCTTCGCCGGAGGCGTAATGGGTCCGCCATGACGGTGAATTCGCCGAGCCAGTCCAGGTGGCTCCGGCGTCGGCGGTCCAGTAGGTCTGCCCGCTGGCAAGGAGGGCCAGCCCATCCTTTTCCGACCAGAACATCACCTTTTCGAGGGCATGCTTAGTTTCGGGAATGGTGGAATAGGCCCAGGTGGCGCCTCCATCGTTAGTCTTGGCGAAAGCAGCGGTGTAGATCGCATTGCCAATCGGCGCGCCTCCGCCCATGAACCCGATCGCGGGTGACACGAACTGTATATGCTGCACATGACAACCAAGCTTTCGGGCGAGGCCGCCGACGACGGCATCCACGCTGCAAGGCTGGCCGCGCGTCCAGGTCTTGCCGCCGTCCTGTGTCGCGTTTAACATGCTGCGGTCCAGAGAATCGTGATTATCGGCAGCTAGTCCGAGCTGAGGAGTGGTGAACCACAAAGCTCTGGCGGTGCTTGGAAGCTTGCTCAAAGCCGCCCATGTCTTGCCGTCTGTTGTCCCCATCACATCAGAGCGGTTCGCCTTAACCCAGCCGTGGGTGGAATCGAGGAAAACGACTTCCAACAAAGCATCATCGGTAGCCTCGGGATCGCCGCCCAACTGCGTCTGCCAGGTCTTGCCGCCATCGGAGGTGAGCAGGATGGTGCCCTTATCGCCGGCCACCCAGCAGGTTTCCGGGCCCGTGCAAGAGATCGAATTGAGTTGAATGTCCTTGTTGAAGGGAACGGGCTCCCAGATGGCCTTCCACTTCGGTTCGCCGGCTTTGGCGGCCGCGGGTTGCTTTGTCGATGCGCCTTTCTTGGTTTGGCCGGCAACCAAACCGGTAATTGTGAGGGCACAAACAGCGAGTCTTAGGAAGGTTAGCATTGAGCCTCCAGGCGTCAGAAACTTGTCCGGAATTTCCCGTTGTCGCTTCCGGTCTCCGCTGAGCATATCACAGGCCGCAGCTTTTGATCTCCGATGGCAGAATAGAGTGCAATCCGCGAATGCTTGGCCGTCGGTACCGAACTATTCCTCAAGGCGTAGGACTTCCCTGAGCTTGAGGCTGCCAAGGTGAGACATGGCCTCAGACAGTAACGGTTAACGGCACGATCGCCTGAAGGCCGCGTTCATCGAGTTGTTCGTAGATGGCGGTGCAGTATTCAGCCACGGCGCCTCAATCCACAATCAGCATGCAGTCTCCGTAAGAGTAGAACCGGTACTCGTTCTCCACGGCATGCCTGTAAGCCGACAAAACCAGTTCTCGTCCGGCCAGCGCGCAGACCAGCACCAACAGGCTCGATTGCGGCAGATGGAAATTCGTCAGCATCGCCCCGGTGGCCTGAAAATTGAAACCGGGGCTGATGAACAGATCCGTGTCCGCTTCCATCGCTCGCAATCCGCCGCGCCGCATCGCCGTTTCAATCGTCCGCACCGCCGTCGTTCCCACTGCGCATAGCCGCTTGGCCGCGCGCATGATTTCCGCCGCTTCCGGCGATATGGAAAACCATTCCGAGTGCAGCTTCACGTCCTCAATCACGGTGGTATGAATCGGCTGAAACGTGCCGAGTCCCACATGCAGGGTAACCTTGGCCAGCGACGCTCCCGCTGCCCGGCATGCTTCCAATACTTGCGGTGTGAAGTGTAGTCCCGCCGTGGGGGCGGCCACTGAGCCGCGCTCGCCCGCATAGACCGTCTGGTATCGCTCCCGATCCTCTGGCGTATCGTCGCGGTGCAGATATGGCGGCAGAGGGACATGTCCCACCTGATCGAGCTTTGCATACAGATCCCCGCCGCACTGTAGGCGCACTATGCGTTCGCCAAATTCGTTCCGGCCCAGGATCACCGCCTCCAGGCCCTCGCCCAGTTCCAGCCGCTCGCCGGTCCGCATCTTTCTTCCAGGCCGCACAAGCGCCAGCCATGTCGATGAGTCCTTCTCCAAAGGACGAACCAGGAACACCTCCACCTTCCCGGTGAATCCTTTGCGATGCCCCAGCAGCCGGGCAGGGAAGACGCGTGTGTCGTTCAACACCAGGCAATCTCCGGGACCAAGGAACAACGGCAGATCGCGAAAAACACGGTCTTCCCAGCGCTGCTCCTTACGGTGAATGATGAGCATGCGTGAGGCGGCACGATCCGGCAAAGGCCGCACGGCAATCCGCTCTGGCGGCAAATGATAGTCGAAATCGGACAACTGCATCGGCAACGGGTAGAATAGCAATTTGCGCATCCTGGGAATTGAAACCTCGTGCGATGAGACGGCGGCAGCGGTGGTCGAGGATGGACTTCACATCCGCTCCAGCGTCGTGGCATCGCAGATGGTCACGCATGGCAAGTATGGCGGCGTGGTGCCCGAGCTTGCCTCGCGCGAGCATCTGCGCGCCATCGTCGTGGTTGTGCGGGAAGCTTTGGAGACAGCCTCCTGCACGCTGGACGATTGCGATGCCGTCGCCGTGACGGAAGGTCCTGGCCTCGTGGGCTCCTTACTGGTGGGCATAACTTACGCCAAGGCGCTGTGCTTCGCGCGCAAAATTCCGCTCATCGGCGTCAATCATATTGAAGGCCACATACACGCCGTGATCATGGAAGCCCGCGCCGGCGGCAATCCTGTCGAGTACCCGGCCCTGGCGCTGGTGGCCAGCGGCGGCCACACGCATCTGTTCGAAGTGAAGGAGACGGGCCAGTACCGCCTGCTCGGCCGCACGCGCGACGATGCCGCTGGAGAGGCTTTCGACAAGGTGGCCAAGCTGCTCGGGTTCGGCTATCCGGGCGGCCCCATCATCGATCAGCTCGCACCCCATGGCAACCCGGACGGCGTTGCTTTTTCACCTACCCGGATGAAAGGTAATCCACTCGATTTCAGCTTCAGTGGCTTGAAGACCGCGGTTCTGCGTTGGGTGGAGCAGCACGGCATGTCAGAGGAGATTGCAGCCCGCCGGCAATTGCTTCGCGCCCAGCCCAATCCAAATATCGACGACTGGCTTCGCGTGACGCCAAAAGCCACGCTCAATCTGCTCGCCTCCTTTCAGTACACCGTGGTGCGGGAATTGCTAAACCGCGCGCTTCTCGCCGCCGAACAGATTTCCGCTGCAAGCGTCATCGTTGCAGGTGGTGTGGCCTGCAACTCCGGCCTGCGGCAGGCTGCGGCACGCGCGCCGTTCGGGTGCCCTGTCCTCTTTCCGACTCCGGCGCTTTCCACCGACAACGCCGCTATGATCGCCGCCGCGGCTTTTCCCAAACTGTACCGATCCGAGTTTGCCAACTGGGATCTGAAGCCGCGCGCTAATTTGACTCTGGCCTGAGGAATTGAATCTAATGAACAGCATGCTTTCCCGCAGTCTACTCGGCGCCATTCTTGCCGTCTCCGCCTCCTTCGGAGCCGTGAAGTCCATCCACGTGATTGAGCGCAGCGATGTGCTGGAGGGCAAGTCCATTGGGACGCCCGGCCCGTATGAGCGCATCATTGCCAAGGTTCATTTCACCGTGGATCCCAATCTGGCGCCCAACAAAATTATCCATGATCTCGCCCTCGCCCCCCGCAACAGTGAAGGCCTGGTCGAGTTTGCCGCGGACCTGTACGTGCTCAAACCCAGAGATCCCGCCAAAGGCAATGGCGCAGTCCTTTTCGAGGTGTCCAACCGCGGGCGCAAAGGCACCCTCACCATGTTCAATGATGTCTCCTCGCCACTCGATCCACGCTCAGAAAAGGATTTCGGCGACCTGTTCCTCCTCCAGCAAGGCTACATGCTGGCCTGGCTCGGCTGGCAGTTTGATGTGCCGGATCAACCAGAGTTGCTGCGTCTGTTCACACCCATCGCCACCAACGGAGGCACTCCGATCACCGGCGTGACGCGTTCCGAATTCGTCCCCGACAGCAAGGTGACAGAATTTTCTCTCGCCGACCGCAATCACATTGCCTACGCCGTGCTCAACCCGGACGACCCCGCCACGGCGCTCACCGTGCGAGACCGCTGCGATTCGGCGCGAACCACGCTGCCGCGCCAGTCCTGGAACTTCTCCCCCGACCGGCGTCGCGTCACGATGAGCTCCGGTTTCGAGCCGGGCAAAATCTACGAAGTGGTGTACACCACCAAAGATCCTGTGGTGGCCGGGCTTGGTCCGGCTGCCGTCCGCGACTTCATATCATTCCTGAAGTATGGTTCCAGCGCATCCGCGCTCGCCGTTCTTGGAGACCAGAGAAGGTTCATCAAACGCGCCATCGGGTTCGGCACCTCGCAAAGCGGCCGCTTCCTGCGCACGTTTCTCTATTACGGTTTCAATCGGGACGAGGAGAATCGCAAGGTGTTCGACGGCGTGTGGGCGCATGTGGCCGGAGGGGGCCGCGGCAGCTTCAATCACAGGTTCGCGCAGCCTTCGCGCGACGGCCATCCCCACATGAACTGCCAATATCCCACCGATATTTTCCCGTTCACCGATCTTCCACAAACGGATCCGGAAACGGGGTTCACCGGCGGTATCCTGGAACGCGCCATGGCGGACAAGGTGGAGCCCAAGGTGTTCTACACCAACGGATCGTATGAGTATTGGGGACGCGCCGCGGGTCTCATACACTCCTCCATCGACGGCAAACAGGACGCGGATCTTCCCGCCGGCACTCGCGCCTACCTGCTCGCCGGAACGCAGCATGGGCCAGGATCTTTTCCGCCCTCCAAAGGCAACACGCAGAATGTAGCCAACGGTAACGATTACCGCTGGCACATGCGCGGCCTTCTGGTGGGACTCCATAACTGGATCAAGGATGGATCCGAGCCCCCTGCTTCCCAATATCCTCGCGTCGACAAGGATCAACTCGTCGCTACCGGCGCGCTGCAGTGGCCAAAGATTCCCGGCAGCACTCTTCCGCAACGGCCCCAGCGCGCCTTCCGCGCCGCCTATGGTCCGGACTTTGCCGCCAAGGGCATCGTCACCGTCGAGCCGCCCAAGATCGGCAACGCGTTTGCCGCGCTGGTCCCGCAAGTAAACGCGGATGGCAATGAAACCTCCGGCATCCGCGCCCCAATGCTGCAGGTTCCCCTTGCTACCTACACCGGCTGGAACTTGCGAGCGGCCCCGGTGGGCGCGCCAGAGGAGATCTACAGCATGGTCGGCTCAACGTTCTTCCTGCCGCGCACCAAAGCGGAACGCTCCCGCAACAAAGATCCCAGACCTTCCATCGAGGAGCGCTACAAAAATAGACAGGACTACCTGGACCGGTATAAGGCAGCCGCGGAGGCATTGGCCAAGGATGGCTACCTGCTGCAATCCGACATCGCCACCATCACAGCCCGCGGTGCCGCGCAATGGGACGCTGTAATGCGCCCAAAATAGGAATCAACTCAATGAGCACAACCGGACTTTTTTTCTCCGCCACCCTGTTGCTGGCCTCTCTCCATGCCGCCGAACAATACCCGCTCGGTCCGGATTCACAGCGCCAGGACGGAGTTCCCAAGGGCGCTGTAACCGAGCACAAATGGACTAGTGCCATCTTTCCCGGCACCGTCCGTAACTACT
>JAENWC010000502.1 GCA_016650235.1 Terriglobia bacterium | reverse complement strand
GTGCGGTTGGTAGTGCCCACCTCGCGGATAACTGCGCCGGCCCGGCTCATGATGTCGGGAATGCGGAACCCGTCGCCGATCTCAATCATCTCGCCACGCGACACAATCGCTTCGCCGCCGCCGGCGAGCTCATTTAACACGAGGTACACAGCCGCCGCATTGTTGTTGACCACAATGCCCGGGGCTCCCAGCAATTTCTCAAGCAGCGCGGCCACGTGCATGTCGCGCTTACCGCGGCGTCCCGCATCGAGGTCGTATTCGAGATTCGAGTAGCCGCCGCCCAGCACGCACTCCATCAACGGCGCCCGGCCCAGGTTGGTGTGGAGCACCACACCGGTTGCGTTGATGACTCGCTGTACGGAACTGGACAGCAGTGAGGCCAGTGTGGCCCGCGCCATTGCTTCCACATCCGGCAAGGCAGCGCCAGCCTGCACCGCTTCCCGCGCGCGCGCAACCGCCGCGCGGACCTCATTCACCATCAATTCCCGGGGGAAACGCCCCGCCAGATCCGCCAGCTTATCCAGCACTTCGTGCACGGCCGGCAGTTCTCTGAACTGCACTTGAGGGCTCACGGCTACCATTCTACTCTTAAGCGCCGTGAGGACTGGCGCCCGGGGCGAAAGTCCGGCCGGTAGTGGTTGCACGGCTACGGAATAGCCCAGCGAATTCTCACCACCTCGCGGCAGGTCCTCGAGGCGAGTGGCGGGAAGGGGAGAGCGGTCGAATTGGCGAAGTATTACGCGCTGACAAAATCCGGCCGCAAGCACTTGGATCAAGAACTAGCGGATTGGGCCCATTACGCGAGAGCCATCAATTGGGTACTGGAGGCTTAGCGATGCAGTGGCCATGGCGTAAAGTGGACACCGATCTCGAGCGCGAAGGTCTGACGCGGAGCGCCGCCATGCGCCGCGCCCGCGCCGAATTCGGCGGCGTGGATCGAACCAAGGAAGAGTGCCGCGATGAGAGCCGTTGGAATTGGCTTGCGCGGTGCGCGCAGGACATCCGATTCGGGTGGCGGATGACGCGCAAGAGATGTCGCATACAACGGCGCGGCGCACAATTGAGGTTGGCACCCGCATTGCTCTTGGCGCCTCGCGCGGCGTGGTGCTGAGGAAGATACTTTCGGAGGGGTTGAGCTTGGCGGCCGCGGGATTCGTACTGGGAATTCCTCTCGCGCTTTACGGCGCTCGCGGCGGTGCTGGCACCGGCGCTGCGGGCATCCTCGGTGGATCCTATGCGCGCACTACGGCGTGGTTAATTCGCTTGGCGAATCGCTGTCAAGGTTCCATCCCCGCGCAGGAAAATCGTTCCGCCCGATATCGCCGGCGAGGCCACAAACCTCTCCTCCAAAACGTTCTTCGCGAGCACCTCCGCCTTCCGCCCCGCTCGCATGACGAAGGTCTCACCGGTCTCACTGACCAAATAGATCTTCCCATCCGCCGCCACTGGCGAGGCGAAAAAGATCCCCATCAACCGCTCCTTCCAGACCACCGCCCCCGTCGAAGCCTCGACACAGCTCACCACGCCGACCTCATTCGTCATATACAACAATCCCTGATAGTGCAAAATCGACGGCACATACGAACCCCCATTCGCCAGCCGCCACTTCAACTCGCCGCCGGGGGCGAGCGCCAGCACGTCGCTGTTCCGATATCCCCGCGTCAAGTAGATCATCCCGCCGGCATGCACCGCTGACGGTATCGGCGTCTGCCGTTCGGTCCCGTGACTCCATGCCAGCTTCCCGTTTGCTGGATCATACACATCGATCCGCTCGTTCGAATTGATGAGCAGTTCATCTCCGCGAGCGCCCGGCACAACAACGGGCGTGCTGTGCGCGACTTTCCCGCGGCCGCGTTCCACCTTCCAACGCTCCGCGCCCGTCTTCGCATCCAGAGCAAGCAAATACGCCACCGGCCGGTGATCGACCAGCAGCAGTAACAGGCCCTTGTGGAGCATCGGCGAACTCCCGTGCCCCCATTGCGTCACGAACGACCCATGCTCCGGCGCAAGCGCCTTCTTCCAAATCTCCCTGCCGCTAAAGTCGAGCGTCACCACTTGCCCATTCCCAAACCATGCATGAATGCGCTCGCCGCCCGTCACCGGCGTTGGCGTTGCGAGGTTGTGCTTCTCATGCAGTTCAGGTTCCTCACCGATGGCCTCCATGCGATACTCCCAAGCCCGCTTCCCGTCCGACACACGAAACGCTTCCACGGCGAGAAACACTTTACCGGAAGCCCCGCCAATGGCTTTCTCACGAACCGCGAGCGACCGGTCGTCGCGCGCCAGGCGAGGATCGCCGCCGTCTCCAGCTCCATAGGACCCAACTTGCGAAGTGACAATCACCAGTCCGTTCGAAACCACCGGCGACGACGTTCCCGTCCCCGCCAACCCCGCCTTCCACGCAATGTTTTTAGACGAAGCCGACCACTCCACCGCCACCCCGGTCTCGGACGAAATCCCCTGGCTCGCCGGCCCGCGCCACTGCGGCCAATCCTCGGCGTGAACACAGAGCGCAAGCGCCAGCCAAATAGATTTCATATGCCGCTAGCTTCTCGCGACACTCGCGGCCAGGTCAAGTCCAATTAGTACGGGCTTCCTCATAGAACTAACCAACCGGCAGCGCCTTGAGCAGGGCGAGCGCCTCTTTCAAGCGCGGGAACTCCTTTTCGGCGTGCTTGAACTCGGGCGTGTGGACGCACCGCCGCGCGCCATGATGTTCGGTGGGATAGCGCAGATGCAACATCTCGTGATACATCACGTATTCGACCACCAGAGGAGGGACGGAGGCCTGATCCAGAATGCGGCTCAGAACGATGGCGTTGTGCGATGGATCGTAATGGCCGAGCATCGTGCGCGAGCGGCGGCGGCTCCAGCCGAGCGCGGGCCGGGACATGAGTCCGTGAAAGAACTGGTGGTTCAGCTCCTCAAATAGCGTTTCCAGGTTGTAGTGCTCACCTTGTGGGCTGCTCAGGAACTTGCGCCCGCGGGCCTGCCGGAGCATGTGCAACTGGCCGCGGACATCCGCGCGGTTCAGATACCGGCGGTAGCGCGCGGCATAGTTTCCGGAAATGGCTTTGCGATAGAGCTTGCCGATGAGAATGTAGGCGAGCGCTTCCTGAATCGGGGCGGGGGCGTTTTGCAGAACGTCGGTGATGCGCACGTGGAGGCGGCCTTCCTCAAGCCGGATGAAGCTGTTGGCGTTGGCAAACCGGCAGAACTCGATCTGGATTCGAGGGAGCGGCGTGCGGGGTTTCAGGTCGGCAAAGACACGGCCATAGATCTCTTCCGACGACTCAAACAATATCGCGCTCTGGACTTGCACCCTCCCGAGAATCTACCATATCCAGGTGGGCACTACGCCCCGACATTCGGCACTATCAGGTTGGAGGAGTTTTGCCAGGAGCCAAGATCACCGCACTCGGCACGTACACACCGCCGGGAATGTTAACCAATCAGGACCTTGAGAGGCTGGTGGAGACCACCAACGACTGGATCATTGACCGCACGGGCATCTCCACGCGCCGGATCGCCGCGCCCGACATGGCCACGTCGGACATGGCGGTGCTGGCAGCCCAAGCGGCCTTGGCACAGAACGGGACAGACCCGGCCTCACTCGATGCCATCCTGGTCTGCACGGTCACGCCGGATATGAACTTCCCGGCCACGGCATGCCTGGTACAGCACCGGATCGGAGCAGCCGGAGCGTGGGGTTTCGATCTCATGGCCGCCTGCTCCGGATTTCTTTATGGGCTTACCACGGCGGCGCATCTGGTGATGAGCGGCTCGCACAAAAAGGTGCTTGTGATCGGCGCCGACACCATGTCGCGCATCATTGACTACAAGGATCGGTCCACGTGCATCCTGTTCGGAGACGGGGCGGGAGCGATGCTGGTGGAGCAGTGTGAGAACGGCGAACCTGGCTTCCTTGGCTTTCACAATGAAGTGGATGGATCAGGCGGATCCTACCTGATGATGCCGGCCGGTGGGAGCCGGATGCCGGCCTCGGTGGCGACGATCGAGCAGCGTTTGCACTATGTCAAGCAGGACGGCCAGCAGGTGTTCAAATACGCGGTGCGCAAGATGCACGAGGCTTGCCAGAAAGTACTGGAGAAGACAGGGGTTTCGGCAAACGATGTAACGTTGATGATTCCGCACCAGGCCAACCGGCGCATCATTGAAGCGACGGCCGCGCGGATAGGGATCCCGCTGGACCGGGTGATTATCAACATCGGCAAGTTCGGCAACACGACGGGCGCGACGATTCCGCTGGCCACGGGGGAAGCGCTGGCCGAGGGGCGGCTGAAGAAAGGCGACCTGGTTTTGTTTTCCGCCGTTGGGGCCGGCTTTACGGTTGGCGCCAACCTATGGCGGTGGAGCTATTAAAACTCGAGGCGCAATGCGAACATGCCGATGCGGTTACCGCCGGAGTCTGCGCCGCGCGCGCTGGTGGTGCGCCCGAACGCAACGCTGGTGATGTTGGTGCCCGGATCGTCCAGGTTCGGATGATTGGGCAGATTCGTAAAGCTGCCTTCGAACTTGACCACCGCCCGCTCGGTAACACGGAAGTCCTTCCCGAACCCAAAGTTGAGATTGATGGTCCCGGGGCCGAGCAGTGTGCCCGAACCCGCATTTCCAAAGCGTCCGATGGGTGTCACGTTGCAGGCGAACTGATTGGCTGCTCCCGCGACGCGGCCGGGGCAAATGAATGCGGAGCGATTCCACCAGACATCCGCGGTCGGGCTGGCGAGCACCGGGTCGCCCACGAGGTCAGGGCGCTGATTTCCACGTACTGCGCCGTTGGTTCCGGAAGGATCGCCGCCGGTAAAGATCGGAGTGAGATAAGGGCCGCCTTGCGCCAGCAGGATTCCACTGATACGCCAGCCTCCAGCGATCCCATTCACAATCGAGTTGGCGCTTCCCAAGTAGCGCTTGCCGCGCCCGATGGGGATCTCGTACATGGCGGATGTAATCCAGCGGTGGCGTCGCGTGGGGCCGACGTTGCCGCGGTCGGCTCGGCGGTCCAGTGAGTTGGCATTACGGCCTCCGCCAACTTCGTTGGAAAAGCCGTTGGAGTTGCCGGCGGCGTCGCTGAGATTCTTGGCCCAGGTCCAGGCGGTGTTGAACACAAGGCCGTTCGAATAGCGATGGACGAGCTCGGTCTGCATGGACGAGTAAAGGCCGCTGGCGCCTGAGTCGCGGCTGTTGATGCGGCCCCAGTAAGGAAAGGGGCGGTCGGTGAGCGGCCGGTTGGCATAGGGTGTAGTGGACACTGAGGGCTGGTTGAGATCGGGAGCCCACGGCAGGTTGACGCTACGGTTGCCAATGTAGGAGACGCGCAGGCCGGTACTCCAACCGAGGTCCCGTTCCACGGTGAAGTTGTACTGCATCATGTAAGGATCGCGGAAGGTGGGCTGGACGGCGGTGCCGAAGTAGGCTCCGCCGTAGACGGGGGTGCCGACACCGGTGCCGCCGGTGCTGGTTTGTGGCCAGCGGAATCCCGGCGTGCCGCCGGTGAGGGTGTTATTGAAGTCGCGGATGTCGGAGGCGTGAATACCGGTGAGGGAGTAGAATACGTTGCCGAGGATGGTCATGGTGTAAACGCCGAAACCGCCACGGACGACGGTGCGGTTGTCCTTGAAGGGGCGGTAGGCGAAACCGAAGCGCGGCGAGTAGTCGTTCTTGTCGGGGAAGCGCAACTGTTCCGGATAGCCGGCCTCCTTGGCGGTGAGCATCGGAGTGCACGGGATGCCCTGCACGGCCGGGGCGGGACATGCATTGATGTTGAGCCGGAAACCGGGGGCGGTGATCTTTGTCGCGTCAGGATCAGTCGGAATAATCACGCGTCCGGTGACCGGCACGGAGCGGTCAAAGTTAGTGATGTTGAAGGCGGCGTCGGCAAACGGCGGATGGTATTCCCAACGCAAGCCGAGTTCCAGCGTGAGCTTCTGGCTCACTTTGAAGCTGTCCTGGGCGTACATGCTGTAGTGCCAGGACAGACCGTTGGTGTCGAAAGCGGTTTTGGCCAGCCGGCTGACGAATGGGATGCCGACCAGGAAGTCCGCGAAATCGTTTCCGGTGTAGCGGCCGTCGAACGAGAATCTGCCGTAATCGTCTTCGCCGAAGAAATTGATTTCGCTGGCCGCGCGCAGACGCCGCACGTCGAAGCCGAACTTCATGGTGTGCTTGCCCTTGATCCAGGTGAGGTTGTCGTTGAACTGGAAGTTTCGATTCTCGGTGAAGGGCGCCTTGGCCTTACCAAAGTTTGTGGTGGCATTGGAGAAGGTAACTCCGGTGATCCCGTTGTAGGGGAACGGGCCGAGGCCCTGAAATCCGAAGCCGGCTGTTATGGCGCGGCCGTCAAAATTGTAGACGCGGACGACGTCGCTGTGGGTGATGCCGGCACGGAATTCATTCAACAGCCGGGGCGTGAAGGCATAGTTGTGCGAGACCACGAAGCTCTTGCTGAAGTTGGTGGCGTTATCGGAGGGGATCAACAGGTTGTTGGCAACGACAGCCGACTGGTCCTTATTACTCCAGCGGCCGAAGATCTGCTGTTTGCTGCTGATGACGTGATCCACGCGGACGTCGTATTGCCAGGAAGTGATGGGCGTGGCGACATTGTTGCGATAGTTGGCCGATTGCAGGCTTACGCCGGGTCCGAAGTTGAACTGCGGGTAGTAGTCGAGGATCTTGGTTGCTTGCGAGGTGATTTGGGAAGCCGGGATGCGGGAATTGGGGTAGGGTTGGCCGGTGAAGGGGTCACGAACCGTGCCCGATTCATTAATGAAATTGCCTTGGCGCATGGCGGCGGTGGGCACGGCGTTCTGAATGGTCTGGCCGCGGCGGAAGTTCATGCGCTCAAAGTCGCCAAAGAAGAAAGTCTTGTTGCGGAAGATACGGCCGCCGATGGCGCCGCCGAATGTGTTGGCGGTCTTTTGCGGTTTAGTGACCGAGCCGAAGGCAGTGGCGTCGAAGGCGCGGTTCTGCATGTACTCGAACAAGCTGCCGTGATAGGAATTGGAACCGCCCTTGGACGTGGTGGTGATGTCGCCCACCTGACCGTATTCGGCGGCGTTGCCGACCGCCTGCATTTTCATTTCGGCAATGCCTTCGACGGAAGGGAACAGTTCGCTCAGCGGGCCGTTGCTGCGGGGGCTGACGGTGGAAATCCCGTCGAGGGAGACCTCGGACTGGTTGGGTAGTGCGCCTTGAGCCGACAAGTTGCCGTTGTTGTCTGCTTGCACGCCGGGCAGGAAGGCGAGCACGCGCAGAGGGGAGGTGCTGCCTGCGCCGCGGAAGTTGGTGGGGAGGCCGAGGACCTGCTTGGAATCGAAGCTGGTGGAGATGGTCTGTGTTTCAGTGCTGACCACGGCTGCTCCGGCCTCGACGGTCACCTGCTCACTCACTTGTCCTACTTCCATGGTGAAGTCGGCGCGCAGAGTCTGGCGGGCCACCAGCAGCAGTCCGGCTTTCTTGGCAACTTTGAACCCGGGCGCCTCTACCGTTACGGTGTAGGAGCCTGCCTTGAGATTGAGCGCCTGGTAGGTGCCCTGCTCATCGGCCACGGCGGGGCGGGCCACGTTCTCCTCAATGCTGGTGACGGTCACCTTGACGTTGGGAATCACCGCACCACTGGAGTCAGTGACTGAACCAAGAATGTTGCCAAAGGTGGATTGCGCCGAGGCGGCGCCGGCGGCGAGCACGGCGGCAAGAAACAACCGGTGAAGAGCAGTAATTCGCATAGAACCTCCTGAATGGACCATCAGTATATACTCCGCGAGTTTGGGCACGCTGTCAACTTGGTTAAAAGATGGTTACTGTGTTTGTGGTTCGCCTTGCCGGCCCGCATCGGAAGTGCCGACTCCGGATTAGGCCGCGGATGAACGCAGATGAACGCGGATGGGGAGGGGACATGGAGATCGAGTGTACGCTGCGGAGGTAGGATGCGGATGGTGGCAATTAAGGAACACGCGCAAAACGGAGCTGCCGCCCGCATCGGCAACTCGCGTGTTTCTGAACAGTTTTGGGAGCGCGGACGGCGCCCTTTGCGCTATAGGGCAGGCTCCTTTTCGTTGGGAAATTCCTTTCGCGACTGCTCTGTGGCACCGATTAGGGTGTTGATGGCAAGCGCATTCCAAGATTTGTGAGTTCGTTTTGCAAGGGCCACGATTTCAGCAGGTTTGACCAGTGCGGGGAGCGCACCTTTGCCCAGCGGTTCGGGCAAAAGGGTCTGGATCATGCGGTTGGTTTGGAGGGTGCGAAGTTGCCTGAGCGAGCGGTGGAATCCGCTTTGGGCGCGGGCGTGGTAGCGTTCGATGCGGTCGAACTCTTTTTCACAGGCAGGGTAGAAGAGCGGGTCGCGGCCGGAGCCGGCCATTTCGATTTGGCGGAGTTCGATGCGATGGAGAGTCCAGGCATCGCGGAGGAGCTGCTGGAAGAGCGCTTTTTCGAGCGCGCCATCGGGGCGGACCTCGGCGATGAGGTCGGATTGGAGTTTTTTGAAATCGTCTTCCTGGCCGGACATGACGATGATATTTTGCGCGGAGAATCCATGTTTGAGCGCGTTCATGGAAGAGATGGCTTTGCCTTCCGGGGTACGCGGCCCGGTGAAATTGGTTAGAGCGGACATTTTTGTCGATCCTTTTTTGTTCAAAGTGGGTGATGGTCCTACCCGTTTTGAGCGTAGCAGGGGGCAAGGGAAAACATGCAAATTGTGAACAGCTATATTGTTGAAAAGGTGGGTTAATAAAGATTTCTAGAATTTGAAACCGCATAGATTTCGTCGGTCGCGCGACACGAGAGTTGGGGCGAAGCGGTTGGCACGGCGCGCGAGTGGCGAAACCGTTCAGTGAACTAAACCCTTGAGGTTTGGCAGGACAATTGCTCTATTGGGTATTGATCAGAATACCCGGGAAATGTTTAGACTCATCTGCTTTCCTCGCGTCCTACCAAAGTGGAACTACACGGTCTCGCCGCGTCGGAATGTGAACTAGTTTTTGGGCGCTTCCTTAGTGTAATGATTGACGCCCTTGGGAAGCGTAGAAGCCCGGGGCGTTTCAAGTGGCGGAGAGGGGGGGATTCGAACCCCCGGTAGACTTTAAAGGCCTACGACGGTTTAGCAAACCGCTGCTTTCGACCACTCAGCCACCTCTCCACTGACGTAACAAAACTGGGGGTCTTGAACGAATGTTAACATACCAGGATCAGGACGCGGTAGTGGAAGCCTATGCGGGCGGCTCGAACTTCCGCGCCCAGGCCGGCTTCATTTCCAGGCCGTACTGCTGGGCCCAAACCGGCTGCGGTTCCCTCACCGGCGCCAGGTACCGCGGGTCCTGATAGAGCCGCCATGCTTGCGCCATCTGGTCGTTGAACGGACCGCGTTCCACGCGTAGTCGATGGCCTGCTTGAATTTCGCATCGGGTTTCACCTGATGCACATCCATCAGCAGCCGCGGCGCCGATTGCACGTTGTCGTCTTCGGGCGTAGAGACGTTCCTGCGTCCGGCGGCGCCGCCCCAGTCTATTTCGACGCGACTTTTGCGGGCTTGCTAACGCTCCCAGGGACGATGCGGGACGCCGTGATCCCGGTCCGCCACGCGGTCATAGACGTGCGACTCGTTGATGGTTCCGAGCGACTCGTTATACAAGCTGGTCAGCCCCAACGCTTCGCGCAGGTCCTCCTGAAAGGCGTGCAGCGCTTTCAGTTGGCTGGCCTGCGCCGGAAGCCGCTTCTGCGTGGGCGTTTCAAACACCTTCTGGTAGCCGAGATCGGTGAGCGTCCCAATCTCATCACCCAACAGCACGCCAGGGTTCCCGAAGGAGGGAGCATGCGTGCCGCCATCGGCGATTTCTGCGGCATAGCCGCCTTTCACCACGCGCGTCTTGCCGCCCGGCTGCGCCAGTATTTCGAAGCCTGCCTGTTGTAGCGTCCGTACCCGATCGCCATAGGTAATCTGCTGCGGTTTCTCTCTGCGAAAAAACATGACCAGTCTTCATTATAGAATGCATGGGTGTCCTACATTCTCGCTTTAGACGAAGGAACTACCAGCGCGCGCGCGGCTCTCTATGATGCGCAAGGGGTGCGCCGGGCCATGGAGTCGCGCGAGTTCACCAGCCGTTTCCCGCAGACGGGCTGGGTGGAACAGGATCCGCTCGAGATCTGGCGCGCCCAACTGGATACAACCCGCCGCACGCTTTCCGCCGCCGGCATCGGGGCAAGGAGCATCACCGCGATCGGCATCACCAACCAGCGTGAGACCACCGTGGTCTGGGACCGCCATTCCGGGCAGCCGGTGGCGCCCGCCATCGTGTGGCAGTGCCGCCGTACGGCCGCGTTCTGCCAGGCACTGGCCGCCTCACCGCAAGCGGCGAACATCACCGCCAAGACCGGACTGGTGATCGATGCCTACTTTTCCGGCAGCAAGATCGGCTGGATTCTGGAGCACGTGGATGGCGCCCGGCAGCGCGCGCAGAACGGCGACCTGCTATTCGGCAACGTCGATACATGGCTCATCTGGAACCTGACCGGCGGCCGCGTGCACGTCACGGACCCGTCCAACGCGAGCCGCACCATGCTCATGAATCTGGCCAGCGGCGATTGGGACGCGGACCTGCTCAGCCTGTTTCAGATTCCCGCATCGATGATGCCGCGCATCGCCCCTTCGAGCGCGGTGGTGGGTACCGCATCGGCGGATGTGCTGGGCGCTGAGATTCCCATCGCAGGCATTGCCGGCGATCAACAGGCGGCGCTGGTGGGACAGGCCTGCTTCCACGCGGGCCTGTCGAAGAACACCTATGGCACCGGCTGCTTCGCCCTTCTACACACCGGCCCCGCGATGCCTGTATCCAGGAACAGGCTGCTGTCCACGCGCGCCGCCTCCACCAGCGCGCGCGCCGAGTTCGCCGTCGAGGGCAGCGTCTTTGTCGCGGGCGCCGCTGTGCAATGGCTTCGCGATCAACTGGGCATTCTCAAGACCGCGGCCGAATCGGAAGCCATCGCGAACTCGGTACCCGATACGGCAGGCGTCTATATGGTGCCCGCTTTCGTGGGCTTGGGCGCGCCGCACTGGGACGCGAGCGCGCGCGGCATCATCACCGGGCTCACGCGCGGGGCAAGCGCGGCGCACATCGTTCGAGCCACGCTGGAGAGCATCGCCTACCAGACACGCGATCTGGTGGAAGCGATGGAAGCCGACTCGGGCGAGCCGCTCCGCGAGCTGCGCGTGGACGGCGGCGCCACGGCCAACAACTTTCTCATGCAGTTCCAGGCCGACATCCTGGGCCGCCGCATCGTGCGTCCGGCCGACATTGAAACGACGGCGCTCGGCGCGGCCTATCTGGCGGGCCTGGCCACCGGATTCTGGAAGTCAGTGGAAGAGGTGGAGTCTTTCTGGCGTATCGAGAGGGCGTTTGAACCGGCCCTTGCGGAACAAGAAAGAGAAGACCTCTACCGCGGCTGGAAGAGGGCGGTTGCGCGATGCCGGCTCGCCTGAATTAGTTCTCGGCGCCTATGGCCTGCTCGAGCATGGTGGCGAACTCGCGGACCTTGTGGCTGAGTTCGGATTGGCGGCTCCGTAGCTGGTCGGCTAAATGGAGGCAGGCGAAGATGGCTACGCGGGCCGAGTCCAGGTTGGGGGACTTGCGGGCGATGCTGGTCATCAGGTCATCCACCTGGGCGGCCAGTTCGATGATGTCGCGCGGGTCACCTTCCGTGAGCAGGGTGAAGCTTTGATTGAGGATGGTGACTTTGACCGGCTGCTTGTCTGTCGCTTCCTGTTCCATTGGCGTACCCGCCTTACCGCGCCGCTTAGGGCGCGCTGAGAGAGTCGATCTGCTCTAGCAGTTTACCAATACGGCCGCGAACGGTGTCGCGGTCGGCGCGCAAGGTTTCCACCTCGCGCGTCAATTCGGACAGGTGGGTCTTGAGGGCAGCCGAGTCGCCGGCTGAGGCGAGGGCGGCGTCGCGTTCGCGGCGCAACTGTGTGACCAGTTCCACGGTGCGGCGGATCTTGTCCTCGAGTACAGCCAGGGAATCGGAGCTTTGCTCTGGGGGAGCCATCGGGGATCTCATTAGGCCAGAGCAGCCTTGGCCTTATCGACCAACTGCGCGAAAGCGGCTTCGTCGGTGATGGCCAGGTCGGCGAGAACCTTGCGGTTCAACTCGACGCCGGCCTTGGTGAGGCCATTCATAAAGCGGCTGTAGCTGATGCCGCAGATACGGCAGCCAGCGCCGATGCGGACAATCCACAGGCGGCGAAAGTCGCGCTTCTTACGGCGGCGGCCGACAAAGGCATACCTGCCGGCCTTCTCCACGGCTTCCTGGGCGGAGCGGTGGAGCTTGCTTTTAGTAAGGAAGTAGCCTTTTGCTTTCTTAAGGACTTTCTTCCGGGAATCTGTCCGATTGGTACTTCGTTTTGACCGGGGCACGTTTTCCTCCTAATGAAGTAATGCCGGAGTGTTCCGGCTGATTCTGGGCGGCTCCGGGCACGTGCGAAGAGCACCGGCCGCACCATTGAAGATCCCTAGGCGTAGGGAATCATCCTACGCAATTCACCCTGATTGGTTTCGTCGGCCACCGCGCTCTTGGCAAGTTTCCGCTTGCGGGAACGAGACTTGGAAGTCAGGATATGGCGTGCGCCGGAGTGCCTGCGCACTACCTTGCCGGTACCCGTCTTTTTGAAACGCTTGGCCGCGCCCTTGTGTGTTTTCAGCTTGGGCATTACTGTTCCTTTTGAGTTTCCCGGGGCAAGCTTAACCAGAGCCCAAGGTTAGATATGAACGAATTCAGTATAGCATGGGATGCTACGCTCCCTAAGCGGTTCTCTTGAGCTGGTTCGGATCCCACTCGCAGATCTTGCGTTCAAAGTAGGAGTGGTTGCACAGCAGCGCGGGGCCGGCGGTGCGGAGGCCGAAGACGGCATCCTCGAAAAAGGGCTTGCGGGAGCGGACGGCGGCGTAGAAATTACGGTGGTGTTCGAGGTGGGCGCTGTGCTCGCGCGGGGCGTTGTAGACATCCTCTCTATCCGGACGCATGGCGTCGGCGGTGGGGATCTGCTCGGGGTACTTGGCGCGATACTCCTTGAGAAACGCTTCCTGCACCGATTGCGGGAAGGTGCCGATGGTGTAGCCGGGCTGAGCCTCGCGCGGGTGGCGCGAGATTGTGACCGAGTTCATGCTGACGTTCATCACGCCCTCGCTACCGACGAAGCGGATGCCAAAGGACTCGGTGGAGCCGCCGCTGGCGAAGTTGACGCGGAGCGAAAATGTGAACTCCGGGTGGCGTTCGGTTTTAGGATAATCCACCAGCGCCAGCGTCACGTCGGCCACATCGCGCTCATCCTTCCAGAAGCGGAGGCCGCCGGTGGAGTAGACGCGCGTGGGGCCGAGCGAGCCGGTGACCACGTGCAGGCCGGTGAGCAGGTGCACGTAGAGATCGCCGGCGACGCCGGTGCCATAGTCCTGGTAGTTGCGCCAGCGGAAGAAGCGTTTGGCGTCCCAGGCGCGTTTGCGCGTGATGGCGGTGTAGCGTTCCCAATCGACGGTCTGCGGCGAGGCATCCGGAGGAATGGAATATTGCCATGCGCCGACGGCGGAGTTGCGATCGAGCCAGGCCTCCACCATATTGAGTTCGCCGATGGCGCCGGAGGCGAGCAGGTCTTTGGCTTTGAGAAAACAGAGCGAGCTGGCATACTGCGAGCCGACTTGCAGGATGCGGCCGGTTTTCTTTTGCGCGTTGACCACATCGTAGCCCTGCTCGATTTTCTGGACCATGGGCTTTTCGCAATAGACGTCTTTGCCGGCGTTCATGGCATCGACGGAGATTTGGGAATGGTAATGATCGGGGGTCCCGATGATGACGGCGTCGATGTCCTTGCGCGAGAGGATCTCGCGATAGTCGCGGGTGGTGAATAGGTGGTTGCCCCAGACCTCTTTCGCGCGCGCGAGGCGGCCATCGTAGAGGTCGGCTACGGCGACCAGGGAAACGCCGGGAATCTGGAGGGCAAGGCGTGTGTCGCCCGAGCCCATGCCGCCTGCGCCGATGGTGGCAATCTGGATCTTGTCGTTGGCGGAGACTTTGGGCGCTTGCGCGGCGAGCGCGGCGGCGCTGGAGCTGAGTTGCATGAAATGTCGTCGGGTTGGCATAGGGGTTCCCGTATCCATTGTATTCCTGATTTAGACTTGAGAGGCCGGGATTAGGCTGGGCATGAGCAAATTGGGTTCGTTTGGCAAAAAGACTTTTCGCCGCTCGGAGGTGGTGGCAATGGCCTACTTCCTCTACGCCGGAGTAGTGGCGGTGGTGCGGCCGGTGAACTGGGAGATCACCTTTAATGTACTGTGGCTGAATCTGACGGTAGTGGGTTCGTTTTGTCTGCTGGCCTATGCCGACAGTTTCCGGAGGCGGCGGCTGCTTGGGAGCTTGCGCGATTGGCTGCCGTTGCCCCTTCTGCTGCTTGCTTATAGAGAGATGGGCTGGTTCGCATTGCCGCACAGCGGGACAGAGCTGGAACAGAGCTGGATTGTGTGGGACAGGATGGTCTTGGACGATTGGGGTGGGCGTGCCCTGATCGAAAGCGCAGGGGCGGTGTTGCCATCGGTGTTGGAAATCAGCTACGCGCTGGTTTATGCGGTTGTTCCAGGCGGGCTGGGCACGTTGTACTTGACCGGGCATAGAAAAGTCGAAGACGTGGACCGGTTCCTTTTCACGGTGTTGCTGGCGACATTTGGAGCTTACGCGTTGTTTCCGTATTTCCCCTCGGAGCCACCGAGAGCGGTGTTTCCGGGGCAGGACCTGCCGGGAGTGATCACGATTTTCCGGAAGTTCAATCTTGGGTATCTGGGTAGATATGGCATTCATACTAGTGTTTTTCCAAGCGCGCATGTTTCCACTGCCTTTGCGGTAGCGTTCGGGATTCGGTTGTTGGTGCGGGAGCGGCCGTGGGTGGGACGGCTGTTTCTGATGCTGGCGATACTGATTGCGACGGCCACGGTGTATGGGCGGTATCACTATCTGGTGGACGCGCTGGCCGGATTGGGGCTTGCGATTGCGGCGCGGGCCGCGCTCCAGGCGGTCCTTGAAAGGGATCCGTTACCGGTTCAACCTAAGTAGGACCGCCGAGCGCGCGAGGTGGAGACTTGAGCGCGCGCGATTCCGCCCTCACAGAACCGTGTGCAGTCTCGACCTCTAATGTGGACACGGGGCCGCCGCCAAACGGCCTCGTGTCCAACCTCAATATCAGTAGAGAATAAAAAAGCGCGCCGGTTCGCACCAGCGCGCCAAAATGTCACCAACCCAACACAAGCAAGAGAGTGTGATGCCTGCTGTTCGACTCGGCCTCACTCCCAATTCCAGAATACAACGGCGACTTGGAGGTTCCGGGGGGTCTGTCCGCAAGTGGTTGATAAGATGGATAAGATTTCGTGCCAATCCTTGTGAACGCCAACCGGCCAACTCAGGCTTTTTCAAGATGTCAGCGTAAGCGATTGGAAATAAGCCGGTTGACCCCTCGGTCCACTTCCTTGCCATGCCCCAGGGGAACTTTCATGATTCCGTCAGCCGAATGACCACCGCCGTCCGGTACGCGCTCCGGCCTGATGCTGGTTGAAAATTTCCGGCCGTGTAGGCGGGGTTAGCGGCTATGATGGCTTGAATGAAGATTGAACTATTGCGAGTGGCGGCCTTCTGCGCGTATCTCCTTTCATGGCTGGTGCTGGCCGTTGCCGCGGTGGCCGGCGCCATGCCGGGATTCGGGCGGCGACGGCAGGTTGCGGTTAGCATCACCGTGCCGGTGTTGATCGGCACGTTGCTGCAGGCCGGAGCCGCTTTGGTGATCACACTGACGATGCGCGACGGGCCGCTGCGGCCGAGCGCGTTTGAATTGGCTGGGGCGCTGGGGTTGTCTCCGCTTGCCGCGGCGTTGTTTGTGTGGGCGCTGCGGTCTGCGCCGGGCGATTCCGGAGCTGAGCGATTGGCGACCAGCGGCGCCTACGCGTGGCTGCGGCACCCGATTTATCTGGCGTTTCTTGCGATGTTAGTGGCTACCGGCTTACTTGCATCGAGCGGCCTCAAACTGGCTGCGGCGGCTGCACTTTATTTGGCGGGCACGGAATTGCGGATTGCTTTTGAAGAAGCGGGATTGGCCGGGCAGTTCCCGGAGGAGTACGCGCAATACCGTTTGCGGACACGGTGGCGTTATCTGCCGGGATTGCGGTAGGGGGGCGTGTGGGGTGAGCGGGTTGGGTCAAGGCTACGTGCGCCGATGCCGCCTCACGTCCGCTGCGAGGAGAGTATGCTAAAGGGGATTACTTTCGAGAGGAGGCTCTCAATGGTTCGACTCGCATCGTTTGCCCTGATCTGCCTGCTGGCTTTGGGATTGCCGGCGGCGCCGGCCAGCGCTCAGGCCGTAGTGGAAAGCGCGATCCTCGGCGCCGCATCGGGCACAGCGGCGGCCGGCACTAAGGGCACTGGCGCCGCCGCGGCGGGAGTGTTCGAGGCTTTGCGCAAAACGCTCGCCGGTGCAAACCAGCCGGACTCGAAGGCAGGACCAGTGCAAGTCATCAGCCCCGTATCCCAGAAGAGTGCAACCTCTACCCGTCTCGCGGCAGTCGAGAGTGCCAGCCCCGAAGCTCAGCTTACCGTCGAGCCGGTGGATGTCAGCGGAATCACGATCGGGCTCACCCGGCAGGAATTGATCGACAAGTACGGACAGCCCGCCTTGAAGACAGCCGAGCCAGCGCGCGACCAGTTGGTGGAGACCTTCACGTACATGCAAGGCAAAAACGAGCCCGTCATGGTTACCCTCCGCAACGGCGTCGTGTCTGCAAAGACGGTTGCCCCGAAATCCACCAGGCAGACTGCGCCGGTGATCACTCTCCCGTAGCATCGCAGCACTTTGAGCTGGACGCGGCCGCCTTGAGGTGACGCGCACCTTGGCTCCAAACCTGAAGTTACTCCGGTGCCCGCGAGCCTAACCGAAGCCGCATGTCCCGGTCCCGCATTCCAGGACGTTGTCTCCTTTGCGCCGGGTGCGTCACATTTTGGCTGTCCGCGGGTCAGCGTAGACCGGGCGTTCTTCCTCCACGAACCGGGGCTGTGGGCTACCTAGGCGGAAAGGATTTCGCGCAAGCGGCGGCCCACGATTTTGTATTCATCGCCGCGCATCATCCAAACGGAGATGAGGAGTTGGCCTTTTCCGCGCCGCTGCACGTGGATGGGGGGATCTCCGGCGAGCAGCTTTTCGCTGACCTGTTGCGCGGTGAGGCGGCGGGCGGTTTCGTCCCACTGGACTATGACGTGGGGGACCTCGTTGGCGATGACGGGTATGTGGCGCTCGGTCTCGACGCCGGAGATGGATTTGAGTGCGCCGCGAATGGAGGCGACGCGGGCTTCGATCTCGCGGAATTCAGCCTCGTGATCCACCTTGAGGTAACGTTCGACGGCGGCGAGCAAACCACACAATTCCTCTTTACCGACCTTCATGCCGCGGCCGATGCCGCCGAAGGGGGACATGGCGGGCAAGGATGCCTCAATGAGGTCCTTGCGGCCGAGCAGGAGGCCGCTGGATTGCGGGCCGCGCAGAGCTTTGCCGCCGGAGAAGATGACAAGATCGAATCCCTGCGCAGTGTACTTCCACAGGTTCTCTTTGGGCGTGGCGTCGGAGGCTGCGTCGTTCATGGTGGGCACGCCGCGGGCTTTGCCAATGCTGATGAAGTCATCGGACTTGATGGCGCCATCGTGCTCGGCTTTGTTGAGGAAGAACAGCATGCCGGTCTTTTCGTTGATGGCGGCTTCGAGTTCCTTGCGCGTTTCGACGGTGACGATTTTGGCGCCGCACAACTCCATCTGGTGTTCGTAGCCGGAGCGATGGGTCTTCTGTTGGATCACCTCGAAGCGAATTCCGTCACGGCCGGGCAGTTGCCTGAGTTTGGCGGGGTCGCCCTGTGACAGGCAGGCGGCGGTGCCAACGGCGATGGCGGAGGCGGCGCCGCAGGTGACCATGGCGGCGGGCGCTTTCAGCAGTTCGGCGAGGCGTGCGCCGACTTTCTTTTCGAGTTCGGGTAGCGGGATGAAGTAGCGCGAGGCCTCCTCCATGGCGCGGACTACTTCCGGCGGCATGATGGAGCCACCGAGGACAGTGACCACTCCTACGCCGTTGATGACCGGCTTAACGCCGAGGCTGGCGTAAAGGAGCGACGGCGAGGAGGCAGTGAGGTTGGTGTTGGTTGCGGCCAAAGCGGCGGCAGGCGAGAGGGCGGCGGTTTGGAGTAGATGGCGGCGTGTGGGCTTCATGAGAGTATTATGCTCCATTTTGCCGCTTCACGGGCGCCAGCAGCGGCTCTGGGGTGAGGAACTGGATGGCGATTCCGCTTCGGGCAAGCTCAAATTCCTTTTGGAGGAAGCCGAAACCGAATCGGCGCAAAGTCTCCTCAATCCTGCATGTTTCTGGGGGTGGGGACCCCCGAGGACACCTTTGCCTCGGTCCAATCGCGTATTACAGATTTCAACTTGTGTGTCGCCTAGCCCTAGCCGCCGTCATTGCGACAGCCGCCCTACTGGATCCTTCGCCCCGGGAACCATTGATTTCCGAAGGGATCCCGCACACCCGCCGTGCGCTCCCCATAGGGCTGATCTTTGGGCTCCCACAGCGACGTTGCACCGGCTGCCAACGCCCGCTCGTACATCGCGTCCGGATCCTCCACATAAAGGGACAGCGCCTGTGGCCCGAACGGAGGACCCTCACCCATCTCTACCAAGGAGTCGCCCAGCCTCACCGCATGCATTACGCGACCTTCGTGCTCGTAGACACCCAGGCCCTCGGCGCCGAAAGCCTTCTCCAGGAATGCGATCAAACCACGGGCGCTCTCGGGATACAAATACGGCGTCATCTCGCCCGGCCTCTCTCCCTCCGGCCCCAGATGCCTGGCAAGGAACCACTGGTTGCCGAACGGATCCTCGACGAACGCCGAACGTTCGCCGTAGGGCCGGTCCGCCGGCTCGCCGGCTTCGCCCATGAAGACCTTCGCGCCGGCCGCGATTGCGCGCCGGTAGGCGGCGTCCACGTCGTCCACAAAATAGTGCAGCGACGCGCGCAGTTCGCGGCCAACCGCCATGTCCCCGCCGCCCACCATCAGCATCGCCTGCCCCAAGCGAGCCTCGCCATGGAATCCTCCGTTGGGCGCAGGGCCGCGGTGCGTCACCTGTGCACCAAACGCCGCCTCCAGGAAATCCAGAAGTTTATCGGGCTGGGGAACAAGGATGAAAGGGGTCACCGTCTTGAATCCTTCGCGCCGGTACGGAGTAGTCGCAGTCATGGGGTTCATCCTCTCTAATGCTTTTTCTAAACTCAATTGAAACTCGAAGCGCGGCAAATCGCGCAGCCGCGCGCACACCTCTAGCAATTCGCGGAATTCGGCGGGCTGCTCGCCGCGGCCGTCCAGCATGGCTTGCACGGCTTGATCGAATTGTTCGGCTTGGTGCCCGGTCATCCATCCGCCTCCATGGCAACTCTCAGATTATCGATTGCGCGCAACTGCAACTGCTTCACCGCGCCTTCGGACCGGTCCAGTTCCACGGCAATTTCGCGGATGCTTTTCCGCTCCACGAACCGAGCCTCGATCACGCGCTGTTGGGCCGCGGGCAGCCGCTCCACCAACTGGAACAACATGGCGCTGCGTTCGATATCCGAGGGAACGGCGGCGTCGGGCGCCAGCGTAGGATTGCCCGCCTCCCGGCCGGAACTCTTCCAATAGCCGGCGACGAGCCGCGAGGCGATCCCCAAGAGCCACGCGGCGAACGGCACGCCCCGCCACTCGAACTTTTGGATTCCGGCCAGGGCTTCGCGAAAGACGTCGGCGGTCAGATCCTTCGCCTGGTGACGGTCCGCGACGCGCCGAACCACGTAGGCGTACACGCGGTAAAAGTTCTGCTCGTACAAATCGGCAAACCGCGAAGGGTCGCGCTGGGCAGCCTCGACTTGCAGCCGGTCGTCATGTTCCTCGCTCATCGCTATTTGGTTTTCGCTGATCTCATTAAAGTGCATCCGCCCGACGGGTGAAAAAGTTACGGCTCCGCCGTACATTATGTAATTCCGCCGCGAGCAGCTCAGTTTTGCCTCCTTTATCAAAAGACCGGCCCTGCCAAAGCCGGCCCGCCTTCGCTACCTGTCCACAACTGCCCTGAGTGAGGATCTTATGAAAACCCGACCGCTCTTCCAATGTGCCGGTCTGGCTCTTTGCCTGACCCTCATCCCGTCCCCCGGGCAGCGGTCAGGCCGCCCGAAGCCGATTTTGGCAAGTCGGATCCGGAGTTAGGCAGTCGGGAGGTGGCCAAAAAGATGAAGTGCCCACGCTGCGGGTTATTGAATCCCGAGACAGCACAGCAGTGCGATTGCGGATACGACTTCGAATCGCACACGGTCAAGGGTGCCTGCTTCAAGTAGGAACTGCCTCGAGAGTTCAGGACTTACCTGGTTCTCCTTGTGGTCTTCAACATTCTTGCCGGGTTGGCTGCGCTTGGGGCCGCGACTGGCGCGCGGTCGTTAGGCCCGCCGTGCCCGTTTAACTGCGATCGGGAATTGCCGGCGGTTGTGGATCTTCGACGACGGCCGAGACTATGAAGAAAACGTCCAATCGTAGTAGCCGGCGCCCAGCGCCGGCCGGCATGCGCGCAGAGTACCGCCTGGACTACAGCAAGGCGAGACCGAACCGTTTTGCAGCACTGATGAAGGGCAGTACCGTGGCGGTGGTTCTCGATCCGGATGTGGCCTCGGTCTTCCAGACGGCGGAGGCTGTGAATTCATTACTCCGGTCTGTCATATCGGCGTTGCCGCAAGAAGTTAAGCGGGAGTCCAAGCCGCGCTAACAGGGCGCATGCTGGCGACGGTACATCCTGCGACATTTTTCCTGCTGCGCCGTCCATTATCATAAAGACCGGCCTTGCCAAAGCCGTCCAAGCTTCGCTAACCTGTCCACAACAGCCCTGAGTGAGGATCTTATGAAAACCCGCCCGCTTTTCCAATGTGCCGGTCTGGCTCTTTGCCTGACCTTCATCCCCGCCCGCGCCGCCGAGGACACCTTTACCTCCGTCCAGTCGCGCATTACGGAATTCAAGCTCGCCAATGGGCTGCATTTCATCGTCCTCGAGCGCCATCAGGCGCCGGTGGTGTCCTTTTACACTTACGCCGACGTCGGGTCGGTCCAGGAAACGAAAGGCATCACTGGCCTCGCCCACATGTTCGAACACATGGCTTTCAAGGGCAGCCAGACCATCGGCACCAAGAACTACGCGGAGGAAAAGAACGCGCTGGACCGCGTGGATCAGGCTTTCCTGGCATTGCAGCGGGAGCGCGGCAAGACCGGCGGCGGCGACAAAGCCACTCTCGACAAACTGCGCAAGGATCTGGACGCGGCGCAGGAAGGCGCGGGAAAGTTTGTCGTGCCCAACGAGTTCGGACAGATCATCGAGGGCGCGGGCGGCAAGGGCCTCAACGCCTCCACGGGGTCGGACAAGACCGACTACTATTTCAGTCTTCCCTCCAACGCTCTCGAAATCTGGTTCTACCTGGAATCGGAGCGGTGGCTCAACCCGGTGTTGCGCGAGTTCTATAAGGAAGCAGGCGTGGTGCGCGAGGAGCGCCGCATGCGCACCGAGAACAACCCCATCGGCCGCCTCATCGAGGAGTTCCTCGCCACCGCCTACAAAGCCCATCCCTACGGCGAGCCGGGCGTGGGCCACATGAGCGACCTCGAGAGCTTCACGCGGATGGATGCGGAAGCTTTCTTCCAGAAGTACTACTCTCCCTCGAACCTTACCATCGCCATTGTGGGTGACGTCGATCCCAAGCAGGTACGCCAGTTGGCGGAAGCCTACTTCGGCCGCATCAAACCCCGCCCCAAACCGGAACCGCTGCGCACCGTCGAGCCGCCGCAGAACGTCGAACGCAGTGTCACCTTCAGGGCGCGCGCGCAAAAGATGTTCCTGATCGGCTATCACAAGCCCGCCATGACGCACCCGGACAACGCGGTCTATGACACCATCAGCAGCTTGCTCAGTTCCGGACGCAGCTCGCGCCTGCATGAGTCGCTGGTCACCAAAAAGAAGGTGGCGGTGCAAGCCGGCGGCTTCAGCGGCTTCCCGGGCGAGAAGTACCCGGGCCTGTTCCTCTTTTACGCCTTCCCTGCCCCCGGCAAGTCCAATCAAGACGCGGAGAAGGAAATGATGGTGGAGATTGAACGTCTCAAAACCGAGCCTGTCAGCGCCGAGGAACTGGAAGGGGTTAAGAATCGCGCCCGCGCCGCGCTCATCACCATGATGTCCTCCAATACGACCATGGGCAGCGCTCTCACGCAATATCAGGTTTTGACCGGTGACTGGCGCAATCTGTTTACCATCATCGACAAGATCAACGCGGTCACCGCGGCTGACGTGCAGCGCGTGGCCAAAGCGACCTTCACCGCCAGCAACCGCACCACCGGGATGCTCGAAACGGAGCAATAGAGATTCCTCATGCGCAAACAAACATTTCTCGCCCTCACCCTGATTGCCGCGGCCGGCGCGCAGATCACCCCCGTCAAGAATTACAAGGAGATCAAGCTGCCGGTTCTGAATCCGATCAAGGTTCCCCCGGTCGACCGGTACGTACTCCCGAACGGGCTCACCGTTTACCTGGTGGAAGACAAGGAGCTGCCCGTGGTGCGCGCGCAGGCGCTCATTCGTACGGGAGATCGTTGGGATCCGTCCGGCAAGACCGGCTTGGCCGATCTCACGCTCCGCGTCATGCGCACCGGCGGCAGCACATCCAGAAACGGCGACGCCCTGGACGTGGAACTCGACCGGCTGGCGGCGTCTGTCGAGACCGGCTCCGGCGGCAACAACAGCAATGCCTCGGTATTCGTTCTCAAAGCCGATGCCGAAAAGGGGCTCACGATTCTGGCCGACCTGTTGCGGAATCCCGCCTACCCGCAGGAGAAAATCGATCTGGCCAAGATCGACATGCGTGACACCGTGTCGCGGCGCAACGACGATCCCATGGGCATCCATAATCGTGAATCGGGAAGAATCCTTTACGGCAAAGACAGTCCCTACGGAGCCCAACTCGAGTACGCCACCATCGAGGCCATTAGCCGGGCTGACTTGGTCGCATTCCATAAGCAGTACTTCCAACCGGAGAACATGATTCTCGCCGTTTGGGGCGACTTCAACGCCGCGGGGATGAAGGCGCTGGTGGAAAAATCCTTCGGTTCGTGGGCCCGCGGCGGGCAGCCCAAGCCGGCCGCGCCGCAGGTGGACACCGCCAAGTCCGGCAAGCCCGGCCTCTTCCTCATCGACAAGGAAGATGTTACTCAATCCACGCTCGGCATCTCGATGCTCGCCGGACGCAGAGAAGACCCGGACTACTATGCCATGGTGGTGATGACCAGTGTTCTGGGGGGCGGCTTTGGCTCGCGCCTGACCAATACGATTCGGACTAAAGAGGGTTTGGCTTACATGAGCTTTGCTCACTATGCGGCCGAGTATGATCACGCCGGAAGCTGGTTTGCCAAAGTGGGAACCAAGAGCGGGACTACCATCAAGGCGCTCGAATTGATGCAGTCCGAGATCGCTCGCATGAAAGAAGGCGAAGTCACTGACGAGGAGATGCGCGTAGCCAAGGACAGCATCCTGAAAGGGGAAGCGTTCGATTTCGACTCCACCGGCAAGATCGTCGGCCGCCTCATGACCTACGAATACTACGGCTATCCCAGCGACTACCTGCAGCGCTACCGCGCCGGCATCGACAAGGTGACCAAGGCCGACGTGCTGGCCGCCGCGCGCAAGCACCTCGACACGGCCCGGTTTCAGGTGCTGGTGCTGGGCAAAGCGAAGGACTTCGACAAACCACTCACCTCGCTCGGCGCGGTAACGCCGGTGGACATCAGCATTCCCGCGCCGAAGGGGGAACCGGTGGCGGCAGCGACGAATGAAACGGCGGCCCGGGGAATGGCCCTGCTGGCCAAGGCAAGGAAAGCCCACGGCGGCGATGCCAAAAGCGTCAAGGACTACAGCACCAAGATGGTGATGACCGCCGTGACGCCGCAAGGCGAGATGGCCATCTCGAGCGAGATCGTTTTGGACCTAACCAACAACCGGTACATGATGAAGATGGCCACGCCGATGGGCGAGATCATACAGGGATTCGATGGAACCAGCGGTTGGATGAAATCCGGGCAAGGCGTGCGGGATGCTCCCCCTGCCGCCGCTACTACGGCCAAGGAAAACGGCTTCCGCCACACCCTCTCGCTGCTGGCCAACTTTGATGCGCCCGGCTACAGCGTGCAGGCGCTGGGTCCAACCAAGCTCGGCAACCTGGACGTGGAAGCGGTGCTGATCAAGCGGGAGGCGGATAAACTCGAAGTGAACTTGCTGATAGATCCTAAGACAGGCCTGCTGGCCGGCAAGAAATACATGGGGGCGGTGATGGGACAGAAGGGCAACGTGGTGGAAACTTTCTCCGACCTGCGCGAGGCAGGCGGGATCAAACTGCCGTTCGCGATCTCGATCACCAACAACGGCAACAAAGCCGCCGAAGTCAAGTATACTGAGCAGAAGCTCAACCCTGGTGTCCCCAATGAACAGTACAAAAAACCACAGCCATGACGCCGGCCTGAATCGCAGGCAGATGCTGCTGGCCGGCTTCGCGGCCGCGGCGCCGGTTTGGGGCGGCAAGCGGATTGACCGCTCCCGCTTCAGCGCCATCACCGATGAGAT
>JAENWC010000501.1 GCA_016650235.1 Terriglobia bacterium | reverse complement strand
GGCTCGGGCGTGCCGGATGCCGACGTCCGTGCGTTCTCCATCAATGGCGGCAGCGTCACATGGGGACACGAGGTCTCGGTTGGATACTTTTCACAGGATCACAAAGAGTCTATTGAGATGGGCGTGCCGGTGATCGAGTGGCTCCACCAATTCGATCCTCTCGCTTCGCAGCAGGAGTTGCGCGGCGTGCTTGGGCAGATGCTGTTCAGTGGCGAAGACGCCCTGAAGAGGACGGAAGCGCTCTCCGGCGGAGAAGCGGCCCGGCTCAGCTTTTGCCGCCTCATGCTGCAGAAACCGAATTTCCTGGTGTTGGACGAACCCACCAATCACCTGGACCTGGAATCCATCAACGCGCTCAACATCGCGCTACAGCGCTATGACGGCACAGTGCTGCTGGTCACTCACGATCATGACGTGATCGATGAGGTAGCCACTCGTATCTGGCATTTCGACCGGGGAGCCATTGAGGACTTCAAGGGTCCCTACGCCGAGTATCTGACCAGCGTAGCGCAGGAAGTTTCCTGATCAGTTGGTGATGTCGTGGGTCGTGCTTTCGCCGCGAATGGCCAGGTAAACCTTATACCATTCCTTCTGGGCGTCGCTGCCGGTATATTTCGTCAGCGCGTCTTCGCTCTCAAATTCCATGACGAAGGCGTGCGTGTATCCCTGACCCTGTACTTTGATGGCCCGGGTCCAGACGTTCTTGATGCCCACGTAGTTGGCGGCCACCGTCTCGACGCCCGTAATCGCAGCCTTGATCTGCTCCGGAGTTGTACCTTCCTTCCACTTCACGGTCACGACATGGATGACGCTCTTCGGTTTCCCGAACTTGTTCGCGGCCATGACACCGGCGCTGAACACCAATGTGGCGCCCAAAACCAATGCGGCTATTTTCTTGTTAAACAATTGCTTCATTCTGATTAGTCTCCTGTGGGGGAATGGGGAGGATGCTCCCGGAAGAGGAGTCATCCCCGGTGGAAATTTTGGGCCGGACGCGAAGCCCGCTCCAGCCTTCGCAAATCACAATCGAGTTGAACGGGTTGCGAGGCAGATACTTCAGAGTCACCGGTCCGATGAGAACCGCGACATCCAGCGGCACCATGGCCCGCAAATGGGTGATGTCCTGCGAAGAATGATAGGCCACGCCGCTGACTGAATACGTATAGTGGACCATGTTCTCCTGTACATCGTTCAACTGCCCATCGATCAGGCGGCCGAGCATGTTCAGCCTTAAGCGGCGGCGGCGCTCCTTTTCGAGCGGTCCCATGCGCAGGCGCAGCAGAATCATAACGGCCAACACCACAAGGCCACCGGCCAGAAGGGCCAGGAGCAGGAGGCGCTCGTTAGGAGTGAGGGAATCGAGTAGGGCCACCAGCTTGCCTCTCACTACCGGCCGGCCGGCGCTTCCTGGAACGCCTTGGCGTAGTCCTTCAGGAACTGATCCAGGCCCTTGTCGGTGAGTGGATGATTAAACAGCATATCGAGCACTTTGAAAGGCAATGTGCCGATGTGCGCACCGGCCTGGGCAGCCTGCGAGACGTGCAGCGGGGAGCGCAGAGACGCGGCCAGCACCTGAGTCTTGTATCCGTAGTTCTTGTAGATGGTGCAGATTTCCTTGATCAGGTTCATTCCATCCATCGCGATATCATCCAGGCGGCCGACAAACGGGCTGACGATGTAGGCCCCGGCTTTGGCGGCCAGCAACGCCTGTCCGGCCGAGAAGCAGAGGGTTACGTTAAACCGGATCCCTTCTTTGCTGAGCTTGGCGCAGGTTTGAATTCCGTCGCGGATGAGCGGAACTTTGACCACGATATTTTTGTGGATCTTTGCGAGCTCATACGCCTCGCGCATCATGCCCGCGGCATCGGTGGAAACCACCTCGGCGCTGATATCGCCATCGACGATATCGCAAATCCGGCGGACTTGATCCTGCAGAGGAACCCCTTCCTTTGCAATCAGGGAAGGATTGGTGGTGACGCCGTCGATGATGCCCCAGGATGCGCCTTTGCGCAACTCATCCAGGTTGGCCGTATCCAGAAAGATTTTCATGTAGTTGGCACCTCTTCAATTTCTACCTGGCCCGCAAAGGGCCGTCCCGGCCTTAGATACACCAGTGCAACAGCCAGCCAACGCGCCGGGACGAGCTCCGTCTTGCGGGCTGTTACTGAGGAGATTATAGCATTGAGGGCCTGTGGTAAGGCCATCCGGCCAAAACAGCTTACAATGGAAATATCCGATGAAAGAACGAATCCGCTCCACAACGATCCTTTGCATTCGCAGAAACAACAAAGTGGTCCTGGCGGGCGACGGGCAAGTGACACTGGGCCATGAGGTTCTGAAGGCCTCGGCAAACAAATTGCGCCGCCTCTATAAGGAAAAGATCCTGGCCGGGTTTGCCGGCTCCACCGCCGATGCCTTCTCGCTGTTCAGCCGCTTTGAAACCAAGCTCGAACAGCATAACGGCAATCTCTCCCGCAGCGCTGTGGAACTGGCCAAGGACTGGCGCACCGACAGAGTCCTGCGGCATCTGGAAGCGCTTCTGCTGGTGGCCGATCAGAAGGACACTTACCTGCTGAGCGGCAATGGGGATGTCATTCAACCCGACGAAAACGTAGCCGCCATTGGATCCGGCGGGCCATTTGCCAAAGCAGCGGCCGCCGCGCTCTACGAGAACACAAAACTGGAGGCCCGGGCGATTGCGGAAAAGGCCATGAAAATCGCCGCCGATATCTGCATATATACCAACTTGAACATCCGCTACGAGGAACTGGAATAGAATGGTCATTTTTTTGCCGGCTCAATCTGAAAACGGGGCTCCTTTGCTCGATGAGCTCACCCCGCGCGAGATCGTAGCCGAACTCGACAAGTACGTCATCGGGCAGGCCGATGCCAAGAAGGCCGTGGCCATCGCCCTCCGCAATCGCATACGCCGCCAGAAACTGGAACCCGAGATGGCCGAAGAGGTGATGCCGAAGAACATCCTCATGATCGGCCCCACCGGCTGCGGAAAAACGGAGGTGGCGCGGCGTTTGGCGCGTCTGGCCAACTCCCCCTTTTTGAAAGTGGAGGCGAGCAAGTTTACCGAAGTGGGCTACGTCGGCCGTGACGTGGAATCCATGATTCGGGATCTGTTGGATATCGCCATTGACCTGGTGCGCGAGGAGAAACTGGACGAAGTGGCCGAGCGGGCCGAGCGTAATGCCGAGGAGCGTTTGCTCGAACTCCTGATGCCGTCGCAGCCCGAACCCAGCGAATCCATCGACCGTACCCGCGACAAACTGCGCGAACGTCTCCGCGCCGGCAAACTGGATGACCGCATGGTGGACATCGACGTGAAGGAGCGCGGCCCCACATTCGAGGTGGCCACCAACATGGGCGTCGAGGAGATGGACATCAATCTCAAGGACATGATGGGGAGCCTGTTTGCCCCGAAAACGCGCAAACGCAAGATGCGCGTCGGCGAGGCCATGGAATATCTGATCCAGGAAGAAGAACAGAAGCTGGTGGATATGGATCTGGTCACCCGCACCGCCATTGAGAGGGTGGAGCGGAACGGAATTATCTTCCTCGACGAGATTGATAAGATCGCCGGCCGGGAGGGGGGCCATGGGCCCGACGTCAGCCGCGAGGGCGTGCAACGCGACATCCTCCCCATTGTCGAAGGCACCACGGTCAACACGCGCTACGGTTTCGTCCGCACCGATCACATCCTGTTCATGGCCGCCGGGGCCTTCCACGTGGCTAAGCCCAGTGATCTGATTCCTGAACTCCAGGGCCGGTTTCCCATCCGTGTCGAACTCAAGTCTCTCACCGAAGGGGACTTTGTACGCATTCTGAAGGAGCCCAAGAACGCCCTCATCAAGCAGTACACGGCATTGCTCGAAACCGAGGGCATCAAACTCACCTTCACCCAGGATGCGATTGCGGAAGTGGCGCGGCTGGCTGCCGCCGTCAATCGGGAAACCGAGAATATCGGCGCCCGCCGCCTGCACACCATCATGGAAAAGGTGCTCGAGGAGATCTCTTTCGAGGGGCCCGATCTGCGCAAGAAGAACGTCAAGATCGACGCCGCCTACGTCGCCAAACAATTGGAAGAGATCGTCAAGGATCAGGACCTTACCCGGTATATTCTGTGATCCGTTTCATCCCCACGTTGGTGGCCGCAATCTGCGTGAGCTGCGGCTATGTGGGTGATCCCTTGCCTCCCGCCCTCAATATCCCTGTACCGGTGCACGACCTCCGCGTAGTGCAGCATGGCGCAAACCTCATAATCGAATTCACAGCACCCGCCATGACCACCGATGGGCTGGCTCTGCGCAGGCTGGGGGGCGTGGATCTGCGCGCGGGTGAGACCCAGGTGCCTGTGGACGCAACTGAACCCGGACCGGTGCGGCTGACCGTTCCGGTTTCCACCTATCTCGGGCAGAAAGTGATTTTTAGCGTTCGCGCCGCTTCCCACAAAATGAAGTGGTCCGATCCTACGGCCACCGCTACCGTGGACGTGATTGATCCGGTCCTCCCCCCACCGGATGTTCAAGCGGCTGCCACCGATGGCGGTGTCCTTTTGCAGTGGAAGCAAGGGGCAGTGCGCGAGGGCCAGTCCTACCGTGTCCGCAGGAAAGCCCCGGGCCAGGACGCCTTTATGGTGGCAGCCGAGGTGAAGGCCAATCAGTGGAAAGATGCGGAATCTGTGTTCCGCCAAACCTACGCCTATTCCGTCCAAGCCCTGGTAGGCGCGGCAGAAAGTGAGGTGTCCGCTCCTGTCTCCATTACTCCCATCGACACATTCGCGCCGGCCATCCCTCAAAATGTCGCCGCCGTGGCCGGCATTGGCAGTGTCGAACTCACCTGGGACCGCGGTCAAGAACCGGACCTGTCCGGCTACCGCATCTATCGTGTCGAAGGCGACGCCGCGCCGATTACGATCGGGCAAGTACAGTTAGGCCCCAGTTACAGCGACAAGACTGTGCGTTCCGGCGTTGCCTACCGGTATGCGGTGAGCGCTCTCGATGGTGTGGGGAACGAAAGTAAGCCAAGCGAATGGGCGAGCGCTACAGCGCCTTGAGGCCTGTCCAGGTAGACTTGGAGGTGAACCACGTTGAGAGGGGGGCGAGAATGAAATACACCGTAATACTTGAGCGCGAACCCGACGGCGGTTTCGTTGTCTCCGTTCCTGTGCTCCCCGGATGTGTTTCCCAGGGTGACAGTAGAGAAGAAGCAATGGCAAACATCAGCGAGGCCGTTGAGCTTTACATAGAAGATTGCCGAGCCTCCGGTGACCCGGTTCCTGAGGAGGACTCCCTGGAATACATCGAGCTTCGAACCGGAACCCGGTAGATGAAAGTTCCGGCGGATCTTTCTGGCAGTGACTTGAGAAAAGCACTTGAAAGAGTGGGCTTCGTCTTCCGGCGGCAAAAGGGAAGTCACATGATCCTCCGTCGTGATAATCCGTACTCGCGCGCCGTTGTTCCAGATCATAAGCGGCTTCGTCCCGGCACTTTGCGCCAGATTCTCCACGAAGCGGGACTCACGATTGAACAACTCAACGAGCTTCTATAGGCAGCCAGCGCTTCCGATGCGTCTGGAAAACCCTTCGTCATCTTGACGCCTGCTCAATCGAAAATTGCCATATCCGCGGTGCGCTTTGGTCAGTACTCGCTGGGCGTGCTGAAGCCGCTCTCTTGCGCTTGGACTCAACGAATTGCTTGCGCGGCAGCGCGATAAGCAGTCATAGATTATTCTATCTTGACTACACAGCATTTACGTGATAGGCTTTCTTGCATGAAGGCTCAACTCCTGGCAAAGGTCTCCAAACCCCTGCTCAACAAATTCAATACCACCATCGAACGCGCGTGCCTACGGCGCGACGCTTACCTTGATCACGTCTTCGCGCACGAAGCCAACATACTCAAAGACGAAATCCAGTGCCGCAACTCTCCCGAGGCCCGCATCTACTTGCAAAACCGGCTTGAGGATCTCGAACGTGTTCCGGTCAACTTCTCTCTTTCTCTTACCACCATTGCAGCGGTCAACCGCGCTTGTGAAGACCTGAACGTGATTCGTGACTGCTTCATCAACCGTGTGCTATTCCTACTGCAAGCCGACATTAACGTAATCGAGATCATCACCGGGATCGAGATTCGGAAATATCTCCCCGACATCCTTGGCGATCATGATCGCGACTACCTCTACGCTCCTCTCTGGGGCGGGGGCTTGAGTGTCGTTTCGGAGATCGTCAGTTCAGACCCGTTCCAGGCGCTACGCAACGCAATCGACCACTTCCGAGAGCAGGGGAACGAATCTGTCGAACCGCTTCACGCCTGCCTGATAATCCCAGAAATGTTCTCGAAGAGACCCAGTGGTGCCCTTGCGCTGAACTGCTACCTGCCTGACAAACACATCCCAGACTCCCCTGCGGCGAAGCGCGCCGCTGAAGATCTGGATGAACTCTTTGGTGAACTTACACCCGGAAATCCCCGAGCACTGAAGCCCGAAAAGGAAAGGAAGAAAGCACTATGATGACTCGTACCCAACACGCGGCAACCCGCGCCCGCCAGCGTGCAATCCCGCCGTTCGTCGAGTTCCTCCTTGACGAGTTCGGCGAGCGGATTTATGACGGGCGTGGCGGCATTCGGGTCTTCTTTACTCAGAAGAGTATCCGGAGGATGGAGCACTCCTTCGGCCGCCGCCCCGTTGCCAAAATGTCCGAATATCTCGGGGTCTACAAGGTAGACGACAGCCGCGACGGAATGACAATTACCATTGGTCACCGCTCACAGCGGATGAAAAGGAGATGAACCCCATGACAGAAAAAAGCAATGGCCGCGCGAACTGGGGATTCCGGCGAAGGCGAACACTGATTCCAGAGGGAACGCGAACGGCATTCCGGGCCGAAGGCGAACAGTTCTCGGAGCGTAGCGACGCTGGCACTTCGATTGTGCCCGAAGTGTTCGGCTTCGTCAAGAAAAACCT
>JAENWC010000500.1 GCA_016650235.1 Terriglobia bacterium | reverse complement strand
TATACGATGTCGGTCTATCTGACCAGCCTGCCCGGCGGATGGATTGCAGACAGGTTCCTTGGTGCGCGCCTGGCGGTACTTCTCGGGGGGATCATCATCGCCTGCGGCCACTTTTCGATGATCGTTCACCATGCGGCATTCTTCTACGGGGGGCTCGTCCTGATCGCGGCCGGGACGGGCCTGCTCAAACCAAACATCAGCGCGATGGTGGGAAGCTTGTATGAAAAAGACGATCCCCGCAGGGACAGCGGTTTCTCGATTTTTTACATGGGGATCAATATGGGCGCGGTTCTGGCGCCGCTGGTGTGCGGCTATCTGGCGCAATCGGCTGGTTTCAAGAACCGCCTGGCCGGGTGGGGCTGGGACCCGGCGGGAAGCTGGCACTGGGGCTTCGGCGCGGCTGGAATCGGAATGGTTCTGGGGCTATGCGTCTTTCAGGCGCGGCGCGGGCAACTCCTGCGGATTGGTGACGGCAAACGACAAGCACAAACGGTTTTCAACGAGAATGGCAGCACCCCGCTGACGGGCGAGGAGCGGAAACGAGTGGGAGCAATCGTCATCTTTTTTCTCTTTACGATGCTGTTCTGGGCGGCGTATGAGCAAAAGGGAGCGAGTTTGAACCTGTTTGCCTACCGGCTGGTGGACACGCAGATCCTGGGCTGGTCCTTTCCCTCAAGCTGGCTTCAGTCTTTGACCGCGTTCTTCGTAATTGTGCTGGCCCCGCTGTACTCGTTGCTTTGGGTAAGACTTGGAGACCACCAGCCATCCAGCCCGGCGAAGTTCATGCTCGGGCTGCTGTTCATCGGGCTCGCCTATGTAGTGATGGTTCCCGCCTGCGCGCTGACGGCATCGGGGAAAGTGAGCCCGCTTTGGCTTGTGGGTGTGTATTTTCTCGAAGTCGCCGGCGAGATGTGCTTGAGCCCGGTGGGACTCAGTACGGTCACCAAGCTCGCCCCGGCGCGACTTGTGGGATTGATGATGGGCGTGTGGTTTCTTGCCGCGGCATTGGGGAACAAACTCGCCGGTTACCTGGGTGGCTTTTTTGATGCGAACAACGCGCAAACGCTGATGACGTTATACGGGTCTATTGCGGCAGGATTGCTGGCTGCATCCGGGTTGCTCGCGCTGCTTACTCCGAGGATCCGGCGTCTTATGGGCGATGTCCACTGACGGGTGTTCTTGTTTGCTAAGATTCTTAGTTCATGCAATCGATCAAAGCCGTATTTCTAGGAGTTTTGGTCGTGCCGGTTCTGGCAGCAACCGAACTTTACTCCTGGCACCTGTTCGATGTGCAGACTAAGATCAACAAGAGCTTCGAAATCATTCTACATAGCCGCATCCGCACACGGGATGAATTTCATCAGGTGCAGCAGTTGCGTACCGGCGCCATCCTGTTGTGGCACCCGAAGAACATGAAGCTGACGCCCATCTTCGGCTACTACTATCAGCCCGTCAAGGAAAAAAATATTCCTTGGCGGGATGGACATCGCGTCTTCGCGGGCCTCATGCGGCCCTTCCCATTGCCGGAGAGAATGGTGCTGAACACGAGGATTGCGGTGGAGCGGCACATGTATGACGGAGTGCCCGGCTACATGCGATACCGGACCTACGTTCGGCTGGAGATTCCGAAAGGGAAGATCACGCCGTTCGTCCAGAATGAATGGCTGGCGGTGAAAACTGGATTTCACTCCGTGCGCAATAGCGGCGGCATACGCTTTCAGTTATCCCCTAACACGATACTGGAAACCGGTTACCTATACGACATCCGGCGTACCGTCTATGGCGGGGACCGTTCGGCCATCGTCACTACATTCCGATACACCATTCCAGAACGGTAGCCTTGTGTGATACATTAACCGCTGGTATTACAGGAGGTGAATGATGTATCGAGCTATCACACTGCTGCTTGCGGTGAGGTGCTTAAGCCTTGCCGGCTCCCCCACCATTGCTGAGAAGGAGGAGTTTCTCCGAAAAGCCAAGATCGTTACGACGCGCGGGGCGCCCAAGGGGATTACCGGTACGGTCCGCGCCACGATGAGCGACGGGACGCTGACGCACGACGTTTCCATAACAATCATCGACGAGAGTAAGGCGCGGTTTGAAGGGGCGATGGGAGTGGAGATCAACTTCAGGGACAGCTACAAGTTCTACATCGCCGCCTATAAGCTCGACCGGATGCTCGGGCTCCACATGACCCCGCCATCAGTTGCGCGCTCTTACAAGGGAAGCAGCGGCGCCTACACCTGGTGGGTGGAAGACGTTCTCATGGACGAAGCTCAGCGTCTCAAGGGCAAGACTGTCCCGCCGAACCAGGAGGAGTGGAACGAGCAAATGAATATCCTGCGTGTCTTTGACCAGCTCATCTTCAACACAGACCGCAACTTGGGCAACCTTGTGATTGACAAGGCCTGGAAGATCTGGATGATCGATCACGGGCGGGCGTTCCGGATATTGACCACGCTCCGCGAACCCAAAAATCTGACCAAGTGCGACCGCGATCTATTGGAGAAGATGAAAGCCCTCGATGCCGCCAGTTTGAAACAGGAGATGGACGGTCTGCTGAACGGCGCCGAGATCAACGGTCTGCTGAAGCGGCGGGATCTGATCGTCAAGATATTCGAATCGCGGGGAGAGTCCAGCCAGTACAGTTCACCGCGAAGGGCTGAGTAACCGGCGCTTGCCGGGGGAAACTATGCCTGGGTGGTGAACCCGACGTCTGTCCCGCGTGAGGCGAGGGTGACGCTGCCACAAGCTGTCCAGAGCGGAGAGGACCTTTGGGCCAAGGCAAAGGTCATTGTCAGCGGCCGCGGACTCCGTGTGAGTGCCGGCCAGCGGGACGCCGCAGCGATCCGGATTCATTGAGGAAGGACTCCATTATGAATCGAAGAGTGTTTCTCGCCGGTACGGCCGGTATAGGCGTAGCCGCGCAGACGGCGCCAGCGCCGGAGCAACCGGGATGGTTTGATCGTCCGATGCGATGGGCGCAACTTACGCTTGCGGAAAATGATCCCGGCCAGTACGATTCCAAGTTTTGGCTCGACTACTTCCGGCGTACCCACGCGGACGCGGCATGCCTAAGCGCCGGCGGTTGCGTCGCCTACTATCCCACGCGGGTCCCGCTACACCATCGCAGCGCCTGGCTGAAGGATAGCGATGCGTTCGGCGAACTTGTCACCGGCTGCCGCAAGATGAACATGGTGGTACTGGCGCGGACGGATCCGCACTCGGTGGTCCAGGAGGCCTACGAGGCGCGGCCGGATTGGATCGCCGTGGACGCGGAGGGGAGGAAACGGAAGCACTGGGCCACGCCGGGGCGCTGGGTCACCTGCGCGCTGGGACCGTACAACTTCGAATTCATGACGGAGGTGACCAAGGAGATCGTTTCCCTCTATAAAGTTGACGGCGTCTTTTCCAACCGGTGGACGGGGTCGGGCATGTGCTATTGCGAACATTGCGCGAGCAATTTTCGCGCCGCCTCCGGCCTCGATCTGCCGCGCACAAGCGATCCACTCCACCCGGCCCGGCGCGCCTATATTCTTTGGCGGCAGAAACGCATTTTCGATTTGTGGACCCTGTGGGACTCTGGGATTCGCAAGATCAACCCCGCGGCATGCTTCATCGCCAACTCCGGCGGCGGCGCCCTCAGCGAACTGAACATGAAGACCATCGGCGAGAGAGCGCCCATCCTGTTCGCCGACCGGCAAGCGCGCCGGGGTGTCGCGGCGGCCTGGAGCAACGGGAAGAACGGCAAGGAATACCGGGCCACCATGGGCCGCAAACCAATTGGGGGCATTTTTAGCATTGGCGTCGAGGAACAGTACCGGTGGAAGGACTCGGTCCAGAGCGAGGCCGAGATTCGGCTCTGGGTGGCCGACGGCATCGCGAACGGACTGCGCCCCTGGTACACCAAATTCGCGGGTGTTGTGGATGACCGCCGCTGGCTGAAGACCGTGGAGGACATCTACGCGTGGCACAAGCGCTGCGAGAACTATCTGCGCAACGAGGAACCGCTGGCCCGTGTGGGCATGGTCTACTCGCAACAGACCGCGACCTTCTACGGAGGCGACCGCAAGGCGGCCAAGGTAGAGGACCACACGCTCGGCTTTTATCATGCCTTGATCGAAGCCCGCCTCCCGTTCGAGATGGTTCACGACGGGCTGCTCGATGCGGGCCATGTGGACAGGTTCAAGACGCTCATCCTGCCTAACATCGCCGCGCTTTCCAACGCGCAATGCGAGCAATTGCGCCAGTACGCCGCGCGCGGTGGGAGCCTGGTTGCCACCTACGAGACTTCCCTCTACGACGAATGGGGCGTCCGCCGCACGGATTTCGGTCTCGGCAGCCTGTTTGGCGTCTCCTTTCAGGGCCGCGTCGAAGGCCCGATGCGGAACTCCTACCTGCGTTTGGAACGAACCCATCCGATCCTGGCCGGTCTGGGTGACACGGACAGAATCATCAACGGGGTGCACCGGGTGGAGGTAAAAGCCAGCGTGCCGTTCCCGAATCCGCCGCTGACCTTGGTGCCATCCTACCCTGACCTGCCGATGGAAGAAGTCTATGCGCGCCAGCCCAGGACCAATATTCCCGAACTTTACTTCCGGGAAACCGGCGCGAGCCGTATCGTCTATTTCCCTTGGGACATCGACCGGACGTTCTGGGAAGTGCTCTGCGTGGATCACGGAAAACTGCTCGCGAATGCCGTCGATTGGGCCGCTAACGAGGAGCGGCCCGTTACGGTGACAGGTCCGGGTGTGCTGGATGTCACTCTCTGGCGCCAGAAGGATTCCATGACGGTGCATCTGGTGAACCTTACGAATCCGATGATGATGAAAGGGCCGGTGCGCGAACTGATGCCCGTAGGACCGCAGCAGGTCCGCGTGCGCCTCCCTGGCGATCGCCGCCCGAAGAAGGTCCAATTGCTAACTGGCGGCGGTGCGGTGCGAACTCGTCAAACCGGAAATGTGCTCGAGGTGACTGTGCCCTCCATCCTGGTGCATGAAGTCGTCGCCATTGACCTCTGATCTGACTGATGCGCGTGATGCGCGCGCCGCCGGACGAGACGGGCTTCGATTGGCGAGGCCAACTCTTGAGGTGCGCACGCAAGACGGAGATGCAACGCACAAGGGACGGTGTAATCTCCATCTGACCGCCGGGTCCTTGATCGGCGGGCTTGCTGAGCACCAGTGGTGCTGTTGCCGTAGGCTCACCTCTTGAACTCTGCCAGCCAGAGCTCGGAGCGCCCCTCGCGGAAGGGCGCGGTAATGATCTTGCCGGAGCGGGAAAGGTCGAAGTGGATGTCGAGGTGGAATGGTCCGACTGAGGCGACTTTCTTTTCGGTGCGCGTCTTGAGATCGATTGACCACACATCCTGGGGTTGTGACGGGGAAAGGCCCAGCCGGATAAAATAGATTCTCGATCCGCTCGCGTCCCATACCGGGCTCAATCCCTTTGTCAGAGCAGTGCAACTGGCGCCGGAGCTTGGACATACTCCAATTTGTCCATCTTCCTGTTCCCCCAGAATGGATGCGCCGTCCGGCGACCAACGCGGGATACGCAGAGGCATCGCCAGGGGTTTCTCTTGTCCGGTGCTCAGATCGGTCAGCCTGGTTTGGATCAGTTGAAAGTCTTTCACTGATGTAGAGACGAGTTGCCGGCCGCTCGGATCTTCCGCTGCAAAAGCGCGAGTGGGATAGTGCCAACCGTCGATCTTGGTGCTGCTGCCTCCTGCCAGTGAAATTTTGTGAAAGGATTCGGCAGGCCACACTCGATAAAAGTAAAGGAAGGAGTCGTCGGCGGACCAGCTCGGAAAGACATTCCCTTCGCCCTTGCCCTGCGTGATCTGGCGGAGGTCCGTGCCGTCAACCGCGATTGTGAATACCTGTTCCGTGGTCGCCCTGTGAAAGAACGCAATCCGGTCGCCGGCGTGCGAGAAGACTGGATGCACCATTAAAGTGCGCCGCTCCAGCAGTTCTTTTGACTGGCCGGTGGCCGGATCCAGCAGCTCTAGCGCCCAGCTATTTCGCGCGTTGGTATAAATCAGGCGCTTGCCATCGGCCGAAAGCGCCGGTTCCGTGTCCTCGCCCGCGCCGGTGGTTAGAGGCGCGGGTGGGCCGCCGGCAACAGGGACTCGCCAGAGCGTCGTACTACCGGCTCGAGACGAAGAATAGATGATCCAACTGCTATCCGGGGTCCAAATGGGTCCACTGCCGGCGAGTGTGTCGAAGGTCAACTGGCGTGCCTTGCCCCCCCCGGTGGGAGTCACCCATAAATCGCCATGCGGGCCGAGGACCGGCACGTAGTACACGATCCACTTATTATCCGGCGAAAACGCGGGTTGGCTGTCCGTGTTGGCGTACTTGACCGGGACTCCCTCCACGCGATGACCGTCGCTGCCGTCGGCTCTGGCCACCCAGATGTCGTCGCCTCGCTCGAAAACCAGCCGTTCACCGTCCGCTGAGAAATTGGGATTGCGGCCGGAGTCGATGATGCGCCGCGGGGTTCCGCCCAAGGGCGCTACCGACCATATCTCC
>JAENWC010000499.1 GCA_016650235.1 Terriglobia bacterium | reverse complement strand
GCAAACGCACTTTTAACCTCATGGCCTACCGCGGCAAGACGGTGGAGTTGCGCTTCACTAGTACCGTTGCAGCGGGCGTTCCAAAGTTTCGCATTGACAATGTGAGTCTGGTCAGCGATGAGCCGCTCTCGGCTATCGCGGAAGCCGACGCCGACAATGGCGAGCGTAGCGTTACCTTCAGGATCCGTACGCTATCGGGCGTGAATCCAGGACAGGTTTCGCGTGTCGAATACAGCGTGAACGGGGAACTGGCGGCTTCCTCCAAGACAAGCCCGTACGTGGTGGTTCTGCCCACGCAAGCCCTGGCAGCAAGGGTTCACACAATGACGGCCGTGGTCTATGGCGCCAGCGGCGACAAACTGGTGGAACCTGCCGCGGTGAGCTTCACTGTAGCCAACGCCGAGCAGTTGGTGGTGAACGGCGGGTTTGAATCGGGCGGTACCGGATGGGTGACCACCGGCCAAACCATCTTTGGCCGTGACACGGAAACTTCCCTCCGCGCATTCATGGGTTTCCGCTACGCGCTGATGGCCGGGCGCGGAACCGCGCATACCGATGAGATTTTCCAGCGGTTCGCCGTTCCGGAAGAGTCCACCGCGGCTACGCTGACATTCCGTCTGCGCATCGAGACGCAGGAAACCTCCGCCAATGATGTGCTCACGGTGCGGTTGCTGGATGAGAGAGGTTCGCGATTGGCCGAGATCGGAACCTTTACCAGCCTGGTGAGCACGAATGGCCCCGGCAGCGCCCTCGGGTACATCAAACACACATTCGACCTGACGCCCTACATTGGGCGATCCCTTCAGATCCATTTCCAGGGACGCGAAAATACGAGCCGGCCCACTAGTTTCATTGTCGACAACGTGAGCGCCACTTACCGTTAACAACTCGTTACCGAGCCTGCGGCCGCCGGGGAGCGGTCTGCGGATTTCAGCGACAGCGCACTAGCGGGAAACGTGCGATACTGGCAACTTCTCACGGTTCGCCCGCATGTCTGAAGACCGCATAACCAAACTCGCCCGCAACCTGGATCGAGTCGCCGAGAAGGATCTTTCCCGCCTGGTGCGGGAGAAAGAGATCGAGGAACTGCGCCGGCAGGCGGCCGTGCAATTGCATGAGCGCTGCCGCAGTCTCGTGCGCACCATCAACGAGAAGGTACGCATCGTGCGACTGGAGCTGTCTCCAGTCGAGTTCAACGCGGCGGACTTTCATGAGACGGGGGCGAATCTGATTCAGTTGAATGCCGCCGGGCGCGTGGTCCAACTGTCTTTTCGCGGCACGGAGCCTTTTGTGAGCTCCTATGAGATGAAGACGCCATACACGCTGGAGGGCAGCATCCATTGGTTCAACCAGGAAATGCTGGAGCGGGACGAAATGAAAGAGCATCTTTTGTTCTTCTGCCTGGACCGCAAAGCGAATGAGTGGCGCTATTACGATACGCGGACTCATCGCACCGGGGCCGTGGACGAAGGCTATTTGATTAGTCTGCTCGAACAGATCATCTAAGCTTCAGAACCCTCAGAGTATACTGGCTTTTATGTTGCAGATTTCCTCCCCCGCCCAGCCATTTGACGCCATCGTGGTGGGTTCTGGGGCAACCGGTGGTTGGGCCGCCAAGCAACTGACCGAAGCCGGCATGCGCGTGGGCTTGCTGGAAGCAGGGCAAAAGGTCACCCGGAAGGATTTCACCGAACACACACAGAGCTGGCAATTGCCCTTTCTCGGCATGTCGCCCCACATCCGGAAAGACCGGCCTATACAGGGATTGTGTTACGCCTGCACCGAGTACAACTACAAGTGGTTCGTCAACGACACCGAGAATCCTTATACCCAGGCAAAGCCCTACCGCTGGATTCGGCAGCGCGTTCTTGGCGGCCGCTCCTTGAGTTGGGGACGGCAGAGTTATCGCATGAGCGACCTGGACTTCAAGGCCGCCACACACGATGGCTACGGGGACGACTGGCCAGTTTCCTATGCCGAGATGGTCCCTTACTATGAGCAGGTGGAACGCTACGTGGGCATCAGCGGAGAGAGGCTCGGTCTGCCGCAGTTGCCGACAGCATCTTTCTTCCGCCGATGGAAATGACCTGTTCCGAAGAGATCTTGCGCAATGCGGTGAAGGCCAAGTTCGGCCGCGCCGTGACCATGGGCCGGACGGCCATTCTGACCAGGAATCATAACGACCGCGCCGCCTGCCACTATTGCGGCCCGTGCGAGCGCGGTTGCAGCACCAACTCTTACTTTGCCAGCCCGTTTACCACCATTGCCGATGCCGCCAAAACGGGACGGCTTACCTTGATCACCGATGCTGTGGCCGCCCGCCTCACCATGAAAGACGGCAAAGCCGCCGGAGTACAGTACATCGACCGCACCACCCGGCAGGCCCGGGAGGCGAAGGCCAAGATTATGATCTTATGCGCGTCCACGCTGGAGTCGACGCGCCTTCTGTTGAACTCGGGCGCGGCCAACTCCAGCGGCGTCCTGGGCAAGTATCTGATGGACCATATTTACGGCGGAGGCGCTGCCGGAGATATGCCGATGGTGGAGACCAGGCCCTGGGCTGGCATGCCGCGCCGCCCCAACGGAATTTACGTTCCGCGCTTCACCAACGTGAAGGCGAAGATGACCGATGGCTTCATCCGCGGCTACGGCTATCAGGGCGGTGGAAGCACCTCTTTCGACTTTGGCGCACCCGGATTCGGCGCAAACTATAAGGATGCCGTGCGGCAGGGTCGCACCTCGCTGAGCCTCGGGCTCTGGGGCGAGTGTCTGGCGCGCAAGGAGAACTCCGTCGAGATTGACCGGAATCGCGTCGATGCCTGGGGTATCCCGGTGCTGAAGGTGAGTGCGGACTGGAGCGACAACGAAAAGAAGCTGTGGCAGCACGGCCGTGAACAGTCGGCGCAAATGCTCGAGGCGGCCGGAGCCAAAAATGTCCGGCTTACTGGAGAACACTCTGTGCCCGGCTTCTGCATCCACGAAACCGGGACCGCGCGCATGGGTAATGATCCGAAGACGAGCGTGGTGAACAAGTACTGCCAGGCGCACGATCTGGAGAACGTTTTTGTCACTGACGGCGCCTGCTGGGTCTCCAGCGGATGCCAGAATCCCACGCTGACCATGATGGCGTTAACCGTCCGGGCCTGCGACTATATTGTCAGAGAGTACTCCAGAAAACTGGCCTGACGGGGCAACCAGCCCGCGCAGGGCCGGCCCGTCCCTCGATGCACCGCGAGCGCAACGGGCGGCCTCGTCGCCGGGACGATCTCCGTTTTGCGGGTTGACTTCAAGAAGGCGGGAGGTTAAGCGATGATGCGATTGGCGGTATGGGTGGTTGCGGCCGCGTTGATGGCGGCCGAAGTCCACGACGTGAAACCGGAGCGTTTTCACCATACATTTTTTCATCAGCACCCTGTGCTGAAACGGATCAAGCCGGGCGACACGGTGATCACCTATACGCTGGACGCCGGTGGCCAGGATGACAAGGACGTGCGCCGCGCCCCTCCTTCCAACCCCCTCACCGGTCCGTTCTTCGTCGAAGGAGCCGAGCCGGGCGATGCCATCGAAATCCGGTTTCAACGCATCCGCATGAACCGCAACTGGGGTTGGAGCAATTATCGCCTCGGGCTGTTCTCCTTGCCGCCGGAGGCGGTGGAGAGTCTCTACCCACGACGCTATAAGGACGACCTGATCCGTCCGGGGCGCTCCGACCTCATCCCATGGGACATCGACCGCGCCAACTACATCGTCCGCCTGCGGGAACCCGTGAGCAAGGGGGTCAAGATGGAGTTTCCCGCCCGGCCCATGCTTGGCTGTGTTGGTGTGGCGGCGCCTGGCGGCTTCGCCCCCACCAGCGCCATCTCCGGCACCTACGGCGGCAACATGGATTACAACGAATTGGTGGAGGGCGTCGAGGTTTCCCTGCCCGTTTACCACCCCGGAGCGCTTTTGTTCATTGGCGATGGACATGCCCTCCAGGCGGATGGAGAGCCCACGGGCACTGGCATTGAGACTTCCATGGATGTCACCTTCACGGTGCAGCTCCGCAAGAAGGCCAATCTCCCCGGTCCGCGGTTGGTGAATGAGGAATACATCGTCGCCATCGCGAGCCAGCCGGAGTTTGTCAGTTCACTCGACCGGACCATCCGGATTGCTACATCGGATATGGTGGACTGGCTCATACAGGAGTACAAGCTGGAACCCTGGGCAGCGCATCAGTTGGTAGGCTACCAGGGCAAGTATGATGTCATCACAGTGGCGGGATCCGCGGCACTGAAGATCCCAAGAAAGTCGTTACGCAAGCCATAGCTCAGCTATTTTCCGGCGCAAAATTGAATTTGGCCGGACGGCTTCCTCTGGGCGCGGCTCAGTAAGCGGCTGTAAACACCGTAATGCCGAAACCGAGCCGCGCGCGCAGCAGGCGGTTTTGGCGTTGCTGGGCGCTTCGGGGGCCACTATGGCGGTGCCGCCGAACGCCCGCCGGCGGCAAGCGGGGAGGAAGCCATTACGTCTTTCAGAAGGGGAAAGCGGATGGAAAACGGTGGTTCCTTTTCCCGGTTCGCTGTCCACGGAAAGCCCTTCACCACCGAGGAGCTTCGGACGATCCTCCAGCGGGCCTGCGAACACCGGGAGCGCCTCTCGCAGCAAGACGGGTCGGCCGCCGGGCAGGGCAGCCAGGATGGATCTCAGCGCCATTGTAGGAGCCAGCGAAGCGGCGAAGGAAATGCTGCACATTGCCGTATGCGCCGCGCAGAGTGATGCCAGCGTCCTTCTGTTGGGCGAAACAGGCACCGGCAAAGAGATGCTGGCGAAGACCATCCACGCTAACAGCCTGCGGGCTCGCGGACCCTTCATCCCTGTGGACTGCGCCGCTCTTCCCGAGCCGCTGCTCGAAAGCGAGCTGTTCGGTCACGAGCGGGGTGCCTTCGGGTGCCCGTGGGTATTGGTCGCGATGCAGCGAGCCAAAAATATTCTGCCAGAACCATGCAGGATCCAGATATAGACGATCCTAAAAAGCTCAGGGGTGGCCAAACTCATGCGCCCTCGGGATGAGATCAAAGTAGACCGGGCTCGCCACGGCGGTGTGCCAGTAGCCGGACCATTGTGCATAGCCCACAAAACCGCAGAAGATCAGAGCGATCATCGAGGCCGCGAGCCATGCTGGGATCCTGCGCCTCCCCGGAGCAGCCATCTCGAGCGCTCCTTCCACCGGGCACGATGCCACGCATTCATAGCACCCGATGCATTCCAGTGACCGGACTTGAATCAGGCGGTCCACGGGCAGCACGGAGGGACATGCCGTTGCACACTTTCCGCAATCGATGCAGAGACTGGCCTCCCGGCGGATCTTCACCGGACTCACCGCGGCCAGTAGCCCCATCAGAGCGCCATAAGGGCATAAGTAACGGCACCAGAAATTCCGGACAAGCACGGATAGAAGAACCAGAACGGCCAACACCGCGGCTGTGGTCACCCCCATGTGCCGGAAAAAGTTCATCATCTTTACGTCAGCCACCGCGCCGTAGGGTCCATCGAGAAATGCGCGGATCGCTGCGGCGGACATGCTTCCGACGGCATATAGGAACAGCCCCATGAGAATGTACTTGAGGCTGCGCAGCGGAATGTCGAGCCACCGGGGAAGAGTAAAGTTGCGGCGAAACGTGCTGCGGCCCAGCTTCCAGAG
>JAENWC010000498.1 GCA_016650235.1 Terriglobia bacterium | reverse complement strand
GGATCAGGCCGGTTTCCCATCGCTGCTGGCGACTGCGTCCACCGGCCGTCCGGACCGGTGTGAGATTGCCGAACTACTTCTCTCCTACGAAGCCGACATCCATCAGCGCGGGGTGAACGACTACACTCCTTTGCACCTGGCGGCTGCGAGAAATGATGTTGGGCTGATACAGGTGCTGCTGGCACACGGGGCCGACCCGAACGCAAGAACGAGAATTGACGATTTCTCGACGCCGCTGCAGGAAGCGGAGAGGGCGCCGTTTCACGATGCGGCACGGATTCTCCAGCAGGCCATGCAGCAGCTACTGGGCTATTTTCCGAAAACGACGGTGCTGCCGGCCGGTTGGTCCGCCTCAGCAAACGTGAAAGAAATATGCAGCGTGAGCAACTGCATCAATACTGCGCCTGAGGGCTGGATCGAGCGGTGGCTCCACAACGGTTGGGGATTTTTCAACAGCCGATCGGATGCGATGAGCGTCGCGCCGCAGGCAGGTTCCTTCGATGTGTACGCCTACCGGATATGGCCGCGGCGTTACCTGCCCGGCGCGGTGGAGGATCTGGTGGTGCCTCCGCTCTCTGTGGAGCCGATACCTGCCGGCTTTGTGTCGCTCGGCTTTGACGTGGTGAGCAAGAGCGTATCCTCGTTCTTCGAGTGTTCGCCGCTCTCCTGCAACGGTCTTGCGGCCGAAACGCCGGTCAACTCTTTCTGTCTGCTGGATGGTCTTGAAGACGCCGTTGCGTTTGCCGCGCGCTGCGCACACGAGCAGCCCGAACCCGGAGCCTACTATGTTGTTGAGGTCCTGCGTGAGCCTGGTTCAGACTAACCCGCCCTTGTGGTTGTCGAGGAATTCCTTATCAATCGGCTTTCGTCCGCGAAAGCCTTCTTCGGTGGAGTGCCAGTACTCGATAGCGGTTTCCCCCAGCTTCCAGCAGAGACAAACTTCCTGTCCGTGGTACAGGGTGAGAAAGTCCAAGAGTCCTGTATCGAGATCCTTGATGTGACAACCCTTCTCCTGGATCTCCTCGAGTAGTTCCTTGAGGCGCAGCAGCGTCGCATCGCGGTGCGACCGCTGCGCCAATATCTGCTTCCGGTCCACGACCATGCCGCCCATCAGGTGAACCTTTTGGGCAAACGCCTGGATCTCTCCCTCCACGCGATCGTATTCCTGTTTGAGGCGCACGGCTTGGCGCACGCCGGGAATCAGCCCGGCGAGGGCCTGAGTGGCCTGGGAATGAGTGAAGTAGCGGGGCATTAACGCTAAGTGTACTGCGTCGCGGATCAAGCCGTGCAGTTACAGTCTGCCGGCCCGCATTTCAGCGGCAAGGTGGTCCGTGGCGCGCCAGGCGAGGGCGAGAATCGTCAGTGTTGGGTTCTTTTCGGTTGCGGTGGGGAAAGCTGCGCCATCCACCACAAAAAGATTCTTCACCTCGTGCGACTGGCAGAAGCTGTTCAATGCGCTTCGCTTGGGATCCTCGCCCATGCGGCAGGTACCGTGCTCGTGAATGGCCGATCCGGCAACATCGACATGACCGCGGCGGTAGGGGAGAATCTCGGCCTTGGCGGCGCGAAGCATCGCATCGGCGACATCGTACATCTCCTCGACCATCTTGCGTTCGTTTTCGCCAGTCTTGTATTCGATCTTTGCGATGGGCACGCCGTAGCGGTCCTTCGGCGTGCCTTCCACCGTCACGCGGTTATCGCGGCGCGGGAGCACTTCCCCGTAAGGATGCAGCGCCACCAGGGCCGGGTAGCGGCGTTTGACGCCGCGCTTGAAATCGGCTCCAAAACCGTCCAGTGATTTGGCGAACTGTGCCTGCGACTGCGCGCCGCTGCCCCAGAACTGCATGCCGAAGCCGCGCAAGTAATCGCGCTTGCGTCCGTCGCGATGATTGTAGCGGGGCATGTAGATGTGCTCGCCCGAGATGCCGTCGTCGTTGAGCGCGGCCGTGCCGGCGAGTTCCGGCACAAACCCGTACATATGGAAACGAACCTGCTCGCAGAGGTAGCGGCCGATCACATCATTGCTATTGGCGATGCCATTGGGATGCTGGCTGGATTTCGAGTTGAGTAGAATGCGGGTGGAGTCGATGCAGGAGGCGGCCACGATCACAATGCGGCCGCGGACGGTGTGCTCCGCGCCCGAGGCGCGGTCAAAGTACTGCACACCGCTGGCGCGGCCTTCGGGATTGTTCAGCACACGCGCGGCAACGGCGTTGTCGATAACGGTGAGCTTGCCGGTCCGCAGGGCGGGCTCGAGCAGATAGTCGGATGAGTTGAAGAACGCGGAGATGTCACAACCTTTGCCACAGGCGCCGCAGTAGTGGCATGGGGCGCGGCCGTTATGCTCTTTGGTGAGTACGGCACGGCGTCCGGCCACCAGCGAGATGCCGATGCCGCGCGCGGCTTTGCGCAGGAGTTGCTCGCCGCAACGCGGGGCCGGTGGGGGTAAGTGGTAACGGCTGCCGGGCAGTGAGTCCTGATCGTCGTCACCGCCGCACACGCCGATGAGCTGCTCCACTTTGTCGTAATAGGGAGAGATGTCCTTGTAGCGCATGGGCCAGGGAATTTCCCAGCCGTCGCGCGCCGGACCTTGAAAATCGACGTCGCCGTAGCGCAACGACACGCGGCCCCAGACGTTGGTTTTTCCGCCGCGTCCCCAGACGCGCATCAGATCAAAGGGCTGGTCCTTGGTAAAGGTGTAGGGTTGCTCCCTGGGATCGACGTAGAACTGCGGGGGGCGTTGTCCGCGGTCCAGACGAACCTGCCACTCCCACGGTTTCACATGGGACCAAAAGGCGGACTTGCGGAACTTTGAACCGGCATCGAGCACCAGAACGTTCACGCCTTGGCGGGTCAGGTTCCAGGCGGCCATGCCGCCGGCGGCTCCGCTTCCAATGATGATGACGTCGTGGACGACGGCAGATTTTTGAATCTGCATGATCAGCCCTTGTGCTCCGGGTGCGTACAGCCTTTGAACTCCGGCAACATGGATTGGCCCTGCCAACCTAACTCTTGCGCAAGCCCCTCGCGCGAGGAGTAATAGCCGTCGATGGTGAGGTCCTTGATGAACTTGAAGAATGGATCTTTGCGGTCGCTCATCGACTGAAGGATTGCGGTCTGCTGTTCCGGCCTCAGCCCGGCAAAGGGCTGTTTGAACTGGAGGTGTGACTGCTCATCCACCGCACGGAGCCCGGCGCCGAATCGGGGCTGCTGCGCCGGATTGTTTTCCAGATGCCGGTTTACGTAAGCCGGTACACCTGCATCGACAGCGCCTGGCGTATCGGTGCGGGGGATGATGAGATCCACCAGCGCGGCCACAAGCTTGCTTTGCTCGGGATCGAGGACTGGGGCGGCGGGAAGAATGGGGAGCACGGTGGCGGTTGCCACTCCCTTGAGAAGTTGTCTACGGGAATTCATGTCAGTGGTGATCCACTCTTGGTTCGATGGTGCGATCGCGCAATTGCCGGATGAGATCCACCATTCGATCGACCACTGCGTCGACAAACTGGCGGCCTTTTTCGGCCGAAGCTTTGGTGGGATCGCCCGAGGTGCCGGTGCGCGAGTAGCGGCTGAAGAACTCCTGGAAGAAGACGGGCGATGGTTTTTCGAGATCCCAGTAGAAATACTCCGAGGATTGGACGGGAAAATCCGGAGCGGCGTGTTCCATCTGCACCAGGTCCGGGCGCAGGTAGAGCAATACAGAGGTTTCGAGTTCACAGCCATGGGCCATACCGCCGGGGAAGTCGGATTCGCGGAGCCGCGACAGCAAATCTTGCGGCACAAGATTCCACCATGGCACCATGGCGCAGATGGCATTGGAGTGGTTGGTAATGTTGCGTGCGGCGATATCGAGAAACGGGACGTTGCTGCCGTGTCCGTTGACCAGCAGAATCTTCTGGAATCCGTGGTGGGCCAGGCTTTTGCCGATGTCGGAGACGTAGTTGACAAAAGTGGGACCTTCAACGGCGATGGTGCCCGGGAAATCCAGATGATGCTCGTTGAAGGCGTAGTAGACCGAAGGCAACAGCACGGCCTCTTCCGGAATCCGTTCCACCGCGCGGCGGGACATCTCGGTAGCGGTGAGAACATCGGTGACCAGCGGCAAGTGCGGGCCGTGCTGTTCCACGGTGCCGACGGGGAGAACGGCGACGCGGCGGTCGCTGACCGCGCGGCGGATCTCGGGCCAGGTGAAGTCTTCGTATCGGTATTTGGCCTGCATTATGGTATCCTCGCCCATCAGGAGGCTAGTATGCAAACCAGACGACAATTATTGACAGCAGCGGCGGTGATGGCGGCGCCCGCCATACTCAAGGGAGCGAAAGGCTACACATGGGCCGAAGTGGAAAAGATTCTTGCTTCGGGCAAAGTGCAGGGCAGGCTCACCAAGGACGATCTGCCCACGCCGGCGCTTCTGCTCAACATGGACGCATTTGAGGCCAATGTGAAAAAGATGTCCTCGTATGTGCTGTCGCGCGGCCGCGGATTCCGGCCGCACGGCAAGACGCACAAGTGCCCGAACATTGCGCACCACCTGGTGAAGAACGGCGCGGTGGGAACCTGTGCGGCTAAGCTCAGTGAGGCGGAGGTGTTTTCCGCAAACGGCCTCCAGAATCTGCTGGTCACCACCGCGGTGGTGGGTAAGTACAAGATTGAGCGCGCCATGCGCTTGGCCACGCGGCGGCCGGACACTATCTTTGTGGTGGACAACACGCAGAACCTGCGCGACATGAATGATGCGGCGGCGGCTGGCAAGATCAAACTGAACCTGGCCGTGGATTTGCTGGTGGGCAACCGCACGGGAATCAGGAGTGGAGATCCCGCGGTGGCGCTGGTGGAGGCGATGCAATCGTTATCCAACGTGAGGTTCCAGGGCCTGCAGGCCTACGCCGGCCACGCCAGTCACGTGATTGGGTTCGAGCCGCGTAAAAAGAAATCCGGCGAACTCATGGGGGAGGCGGTGGAGACGCGGCGCATGCTGGAAAAGAAAGGAATCGCATGCAACTGGCTGAGCGGCGGCTCAACCGGCACCTACAACATCGATTCCGAGATCGACGGCGTAACCGAGTTGCAGCCAGGCAGCTTCATGTTCATGGATGTGGACTACAATCGCATTGGCGGTTCGGACGGCAACGCCCACTACAGCGATTTTGCCAACTCACTGACGGTGATGGCTACGGTGGTCAGCAAGCCGACCGACAGTATCGCCATTGTCGATGCGGGACTCAAAGCCTTCTCGACAGACAAGCCGTTCCCGCCCGAAACGAAGGACAAGATGCCGGTCACCTATGCATATGGTGGCGACGAACATGGGAAGCTGACGCTGGGCCAAGGCGCGCATCCCTTCCAAGTGGGTGACAAACTAGAGTTCATCATTCCGCACTGCGACCCGTCTGTGAACCTCTACGACAAAATCTTCTGCGTGCGCGGGGACAAGGTGGAGGCGACCTGGGCCATCGCGGCGCGGGGCATGAGCCAGTAGCCTGGCTTTAATTTGGCCGGACCGCTTCCTCCGGGAGCGGCTCAGCATGCGGATGAGGGCGGCGTGAACGCTCCATTGGCACACATTGGGGACCGCTGAGAGGCATTGGAACGCGAGCACCGGGATGGTCAGGTCAGGTCCGGATAGCCTCCGTCAAAGAACAGTAGAGGTTCCCCATTGGCGATGTGCACGCGCATCACTTCCGCAATGAAGATGTCATGGTCGCCGGCGGTGAATGTGTTACGAATTTCGCACTCCATGTGTGCGAGCGAACCCGGTAGCAGTGGCACGCCGCTTGAGCCCTTGTCCCAACTGAGGCCCAAGAACCGGTCCAGACCGCGCATGGCAAAGCGGTTTGACAGATCCTGCTGCGTTTTGTTTAGAACATTAACGCCGTAATGCGTCGCAGCGCGAAAATGCGCAAGGAGGCTGCTGGAGTGATCCACGCAGACCAGAACAAGAGGCGGCGATAGGGAGACGGAAGTGAAGGCGTTCACCGTCATTCCGTGGGGCAATCCATCGGTTCCAGTCAGGGTGACAATGGTGATGCCGGTGGCAAATTTGGAGCAGGCGCGGCGGAAGGTGCGGGGGTCGATAGGGGATAACAGAAACAAGGGCCTCTTGACAAAAGTTTAAAGTCAATCATATCATGAGGTTTGCAGAGTGTGGGCGCTATTTGTGCGGTTTGGACCGCTTGAGGAGGGAATGTGATCAAACTCGACATCATCAATGAAGTGGTGAATCGCACCGGCATCACCAAGACCAAGGCGGAGATGGCTGTGGAGACCGTCTTCGAGAGTATGAAGCGCGCCTTGGGCAGCGCGGAACGGATTGAGTTGCGTGGGTTCGGCATCTTCAATGTGCGGCCTCGCAAGACCGGCATCGGCCGCAATCCGCGGACCGGAGCCGAGGTGGCCATCCCGCCCGGAAAGGCTGTCCGGTTCAAGCCCGGCAAGGAGTTGCAGGCGCTCTAGGGCCTGCCCCATACTTTGTGTCTACCGCGGGTTCCGTCCCTGCCGCGTTCCCGCCTTCGCCCGCAAACGGTTCGGTCTTTGTGCACCGGTCCACCGCAACAGGGGAACGCTGGTGGCTGCACGGGCTGCTTCTGCTATTGACGCTGGTCACCACAACGGAGATGGGTGCGCGGCTGGCGCTCAACTATCAAGCCAACTTACCCGCATTTAGTGAAGAGGATCTGGACGCTTTCCTGCGTTTGATCCGCAACCCGGACCTGCTGTGGCAAGGGCTGCCATTCTCGCTGACTCTGCTCACGATTCTCATGGCCCATGAACTGGGCCACTACTTCGCCTGCCTGCACTATCGCATCGACGCCTCACCGCCCTACTTTCTTCCCGCACCGACGCTCATCGGTACGCTGGGTGCGTTTATACGAATCCGGTCACCCATCTACACGCGGCATATTCTCTTTGATGTTGGAATCGCCGGACCGCTGGCCGGATTCCTGTTTGTGTTGCCGGCGCTGGCGATCGGGCTTGCCTACTCGAAGGTGATTCCGGGCATCGCGGTGGAAGGCGACCTGGTGTTCGGCATCCCGCTGATGCAGCGCGCGATGGAGGCGATTATTTTTCCAGGCGTGCATTCCGCCGACATCTACCTGCATCCGGTGGC
>JAENWC010000497.1 GCA_016650235.1 Terriglobia bacterium | reverse complement strand
GCGAAAGTGCTCGAGCCGCTAGGGAGGAAACTCAAGCAGGATGGCATTCGCCTGGCGGTGCATGCGCACATGTGGTCGCAGTTTGAAAATCGCCGTGAGATCGATTATGTAATGGGGCACACGGATGCGGCGCATGTCGGGTTTGTGCTCGATACCGGGCATATCACCATGGCCGGCATTGATCCGGTGGAGTTGACCCGGACGCTGGGCCATCGCATTGTCGAATTCCACATGAAGGACACAAAACCGGAAACGCGCGGCGGCGCCCGGCAGCGGCTGGACCGTCCGGACATGATGAATGACCCGCCCTTTTTCGAGCTTGGCCATGGGGGGGTGGACTTCGCGGCCATCAAGGCGGAGCTGGACCGGATCGGTTGGAAGGGATGGATGACGGTGGAACTGGACAGCTCACCGGTAAAAGGACCAAAGGAGAGCGCCCGGATCAGCTTGAATTATTTGAAGAACCAGCTCCGGTTGCCGGCGGAGAGTTTCAGCCCGCGGGCGAGTTGAGGCGCAAAGGGCGCTCGCCGCGCCGCCCCACCTGGAAAACACAGAATTTAGGTTCGCGGCGAGCAGTTCCGTTTTGCGCGGGTGAAATTGAAGAATAATAGAGAAACCGCCGATGAGTAGAGTGAATCCAATAGGTGTGGGTGGACGTTGCACCGCGCAGGGGATGATTCCTCTGAGGTGCTATGCTAAAAGTGCCTGTTGAAAAGAGGCCAGGGTTTGGACGAACGATTGAAAGAACTCATGCAGGAACTGGGCAACGCGATTAACGAATCGCTGTCCGATTCCGAGCGCATTGCGGCCGCGATCGGCGATATCAAACAGGCCGGCTACGATGTCTTCCTCGTCCTGGAAGCAACCATCGGATTCAACAAGCGGAGCGAGAACTCCGAAGATGATCCGGATGTAGAAGCGGAGTCCGAGGGCACTTCCGGACAGATTCGCTTTGAAAGCCCGGGCAAGGTCAGTTGGACCTCGCAAGACCACAAGTTTTTGCGCGCCTTGAAGATCTCGACGGAAGAAGAGAAGCGTTAGCTTCGGTTCGGCCGGACGAAGAGGACAAGTCAGAGGCCCATCCTACTTTCTTAAACCAATTCCAGGTAGACCTGCCAGGTGCGCTTCACCGCATTTTCCCAACTGAATTGAGCCGCCCGCAGCAGGCCTTTGCGCCGCAAGGTTTGTTGAAGTGATTCGTCCGTGATCAAGCGCCGCAAACCATCGGCGATGGCCCCTGTGCTTTCCGGATCCACCAGCAGCGCCGCATCGAGGCTCACCTCCGGAAGAGCGCCGCGGTTGGAGGTGAGCACGGGGATCCCGCGTGACATCGCCTCCAGCACCGGCATGCCGAAGCCTTCATCCAAGGATGGAAACGCGAAGATGCCGGCGCGCCCATACCACCCCTGCAGGGTCACGTCGTCCACATAGCCGGTGAGTTCGATGTCGGCCCGGCGCGGGCTGGCCTCGATCCGCGACAAAGCTTCTCCAGCCTCGTAGCCGTGGCTGCCCGCCAGCACAAGTTTCCATCCGGGAGGGCACCGCTCGAAAGCCTCCACCAGCCGGATAGTGTTCTTTCGCTTCTGCAAAGCTCCCACTGATAGGATGATCTTTTCGGGGATACCAGGGGAACTGGGGTGCACGCCATGCGGGACCACGCGAATACGCGATCGCTCCACGCCCAGCAGTTGCTCCACTTGGCCGGCGGTAAAAGCGCTCACCGCGATGATGAGATCCGAGCGGGCCGCGGCTTGGCGCGCCTGTTCCGCAAAACGTTGGCGGAACTCGGGGCTGGAATACTCTCCGGTGAGTACGAACAGATCGTGGAAGGTGGTTACCGAGCGGCGTAGGGGGGTTGAGGGAAGACGTTGGTTCAATCCGTGAAAGAGCGCGGCATCCGGGACTAGGCGGTCCAGCAGCAGGCGGCGGCCGCAACGGCGGGGAAGACCAATGCGCAAGGACTTGAGAAAGCGGTGGGGGCGGTAGCACCAAAGCCAGCGCACACCCGGGTCCGGATGCATGTGTGCCAATCCGTGCAGGATTTCGCGCGAATAGACACCCACTCCGGAGAGGTTCGGTCCCGCGCTATAGGTAGCATCCAGCGCGATTTTCAACGAGCCTATTTTCGCACAGCGACCGGCCGGCGAGTGTGAGGAGATCCTCGAGGCGGGTTTCTTCTGAATAGGCCCAACCCAGTTGCAGTGTTGCCAACCCGGACAACTGACGGGAAATGTGGTGGATCTTCTCTTGGACAGCGGCGGAGGTTTCCAACAGAGCAATAGCGGTGAATTGTTCCGTACCCGTGCGGGCAATTAGATCGGTTTCCGAAAACGCTCCCCGCAGCAGATCGGCGGCTTCGATCAGGGCGATGTCGCGCTCCTGCATGCTCAGAGCCTCGCGGATCTTGTCCAGTCCCGGCAGAGACGCTTGCATCACCAACACATGTAGCTTGTGCTGCTGGGCGAGGTTCCAGTGTCTTTCTCCCAAGTGAGTGAGACCGCGATGGTTGTACAGCGTGGTGAGGTCGTCCATCAGAGAAATGCTTTGCTGGACCACGGAAAGCCGGTTGCGTTCAATAGAACAGCGGAGGACTCGCGCCAGCGGAGCGCAATCGAGGTCAGACTTGATGAGGTAGTCTTGCGCACCCTGACGGACGAGGCTCAACGCCAATGGCTCATCCTCGGATGAAGTCAGCACTATGATGGGTGTTTCCGGAGCCTGCGCATGTACGCGGAGAAAGCTGTGCAGACTTACGCCGCCGGGCAGCGACAGATCCAGGAGTATGACGTCGAAACGATCGCGCGCAAGAACGGTGAGACCCTCTTCCAGTGAAACCGCGTAGACGCGCTCACAGGCTTGCCAGCCACGCGAGAAACGCTTTTCCTCGATTTCAAGAAAGGCCTCTTCGAGCAGTTGAATCTCGTCGGGCTCATCTTCCATCAGGAGAATTCGGATATGTTTCTGCAAGAGCTATTCCTTACGGGAATAGTGGTACAGGAAGGAGAATCTCTCAAGGATTTCTGCTAGCAGGCCAACTGGTACTCTTTGATCTTCCTGTACAGTGTGGTGCGGCCGATGCCCAATAGATTGGCGGCGATCCCACGGTCGCCTTTGGTGTACTCAAGCGCGTGTACGATGGCGCGCCGCTCCATCTCGGTCAAGGGAAGAATGGGCAAATACTCCGGGGCGGGCGGAATCCGCATGGGATCGGAACTGGTGAAGCCTACCGTGCCTGCCCCTGCGCACACGGCCATCGCCTGTGACTTGCGGGTGAACAGAAAGTTCTGGATGCCGGAGGGTAGATCACCCACGTGCAGAAGAGGACCGGAGTTGATGGCAACCATTTGCTGCACGCAGTTCTCCAGTTCGCGAACATTCCCCGGCCAATCGTAGGCCTGGAAGGCATCCATCACATCCTGGGTGAGTTTGTGGCCGCGGCTATAACGCTCCAGGAAATGATCCACCAGCGTGGCAATATCGTCTTTTCTCTCGCGCAACGGGGCAATGCGCAGCGTCACGACATTCAGCCGGTAATAGAGGTCCCTGCGGAACGTTCCTCGCTCCACCTCTTTGGCCAGATCGCGGTTGGTGGCGGCGATCACACGAAAGTCGGAACGCCGCGAGTGCAGCGAACCCACCGGGCGGAACTCTTTTTCCTGCAGTACGCGCAGCAGTTTGGCCTGCATGTCCAAGGGGAGTTCGCCGATCTCGTCCAGAAACGCCGTGCCGCCGTTGGCCATCTCGATCAAGCCCAGTTTGGCGCCTACAGCGCCGGTAAAGGCTCCGCGGGCGTGGCCGAACAGTTCACTCTCCATCAACGGTCCCACCAGACTGGAGCAATCTATGGTGACAAACGGTCCCTCGGGGTTGGTCTGGTGAATGGAGCGCGCAACCATTTCCTTTCCAGTGCCGGTTTCTCCCAGCACCAATACCGGCCACCGTCCTTGCGCCACCTTATTGATGTGGCGCAGCACCTGCAGTGTCCGCTGCGATTCTCCCACAATCAACGACGCGTTTTGCCTGGTTTGAACCATCATTGCCAGATTCCTCTTCCTCAAGAGCCCGGGACCACTAATCCTAGTGCGAAGTCCAAGGTAAGAATCTAAGGCAAACTTTAGAGGGCAACAAGACCGCATAAGGTGTAATTCCTAAGGATAAGTGGGGAGCATGTACGCCTACAAATGGGGGTATCCATGAGGTACGTACTAGAGATGTTCAGGTGTGTGGGCGAGGGCTTGGCTCTACGTATCTTGTTGCTTTGACTGCCTGAGAACGGGAGCTGGCGAAATTCGGCCTTGGAGCCGAAGCATCAAAGCGCGCCCACCACGCTGCCACGTGACGCCGAACCACGCGTCCTTCCCCCCCCCAACAAGAACATGGCCATCCGTAAGGGAACCCTGCGGACGGCGCCTATGGGCAGTTCCGCCATTCGGCCCAGTCGCAGCAAGCGAAATAGAGCTCCAAAATAGGACTATGGTTCGTCCTTGCGGACTACGAATGCTTCGGCGCCGGTGGAGCGGATCCGGCCAGCCAGCTCTTCGGCCTGTTCCTGGGTCTCCACTGCTCCCACCAGTACGCGCCACTGCGGCGGGTCGGCATCGCGGCGCGAGATGCTGGTTGTCCCGTAGCGGGCTTGCATCTGTTCGCGCAGCTTCCCGGCATTTTCCCGCACGCGAAATGAACCCACCTGCACCGTGAAGTGTTCTTGCGCGCCGGAAACCTCCGGTGCGCGGATCACTTCCAGTCTCACCTTCGCGATGCCGGGTCCGAGCATCGCAATCGATCGCGCGGCGGCGCGCGAAAGATCGATGATGCGTCCGCGGATGAATGGACCACGATCGGTGATGCGCACCTCCACTAGTTTTCCGTTGTCGAGATTGTGAACGCGCACCCAAGTGCCGAATGAAAATGTGCGGTGCGCGGCGGTAAATTGTTCCATGTCGAAGATCTCGCCGTTGGCGGCGCGGCGTCCGTGATATGGATTGCCGTACCAGCTTGCAATGCCCGATTGCACCGCTCCAACCGGCGGCGTAACGGGTTTGGCGGATTTTTTTTTGCACCCCGCCATCGCGAGACAAATGAGCCATGCGATGCACCACACGATTTGCGCGTGGTGTCGCGGGAATACGATGAATAGGGCTTTCGGACGCGCTTGTTCTATAAAACAATTCTACCCATAAACGTTTTTTTGCCGCCACCCTCTTTTTCGCGCGCCGCAACAGAGGTGGATGCGTTCATTTTTTCCTTGACATTCATCTCAGATAACCTTATATATGGATCACAATACGGTCTTCTCACGAAGATCGTAAATTTTGATGTTAGGGAGAATGAATCAATGAAGAACGCAACCAAGAAGGCTGCTAAGAAGGCCCCGGCCAAGAAAGCCGCCGCTAAGAAAAAGAAGAAGTAACAAGGCGGCATCCCGCAGGGGATTGCAGCAACAAGGTTCACCAAGGGCCCCGAGCAATCGGGGCCTTTTTTATTTTTTTGCTGGAACACGCAGCAGCAGCGCGCGGAAGTTCTCGCCCATCCCGTACAGCAGCGTCTTCAGTTGCAACCGCCTGCGCACAGCTTCCTTCGAATCGGTTCCCGCCCCCAACAGGGATTGGCCCAGCGCTTCGGCAAACTGATCCGGCTCACCGGCGCGCAACAGAAGAGATGCCATCGACTCGAATCGCACCTTCTCCCATCCCAGGCTCAAGGCATGCGTCTCCAGGGCGGTGAAGTTCACGTGCGCCGTGATATCACGCAGGCCGGGGTCGGTGAGAACATCGTCCAACGCCTGATGGCGGCGATAACCCATGAGCGTTCCCGCCGGGAAGCGCACCATTTCGCGCGCTGTGTAGCCGTAGTCGATGGCAAGCAGGTATCCGGAGCGCATGCTTCGATGAATACGGTCGAGGTAGGAGAGCGCGTCCAGATTTACTTCGATCCGATCGCCGTCTTCCCGCGGCGCGCCGTATCGCGTCAGGTGCTCGCCAACCGCCTCTTCCACCGGCGGACCGCCGGTCCATTCAAACTCTTCTCCATTGCACCGAACCAAACTTTGCGCGAACCCGCCGCCCTGGCGCACCACAACATGCACCGGCAGGGCGTCAAAGAACTCATTGGCAAACACAACCCCGGTGAAGTCATCCGGCATTTGCCCGCGGCCCGCGTCCACTGGAACGTAGCGCCACGGTTGAAAGAAGGGCGCCATCTCACCGCGGCCCGCGCCTAGTTCGACAACGGTGAACTGCTCGCACGGCGCCAGTTGCCGCAATAGAGCACGCGTCTCGGCTGCGATCAGCAACCCGAAGACGGGTTGTACCTGCTCGGCCGTGTAGAAGTCGCCATGCATTCCAAATGGATCCGGCGCATGCCGGGCAGACCGGCGATAGTAGCCGTGTTGGGGGTGATACAGCGCAACCTCCATGAAGCGCGCGAATGAGATGGGGCCCCGCGCGAGGATCTCCTCACGCAGCAGCTCGGCGGCAGGTGTCATGCTGGTTCCGGCGGCGCGTCGCGGCTTTGCGGAGTGTGCACAAACAGCTCCACGACATAATCGTGCAGGCAATCGTAGAGATAGCGTTGAAAGGTCCAGGGGAACTGCGTATGCGCGATATCGCGGGGATGCAGGGGAGCATAGTAGATGTGCACTCCGGGCATGGGTTCCTTCACCTCGATGACCAGCTCCACCGTGCCGTCCGGCTTTTCGCGCGCCGAAAAGCGCATCAGCGTATGCTGATAACGGGTCAGCTCCTGGAGAACCTTTTCGAGATCAGTCACGCTCCGTATTGTATGATGCCGGAGAGCATGTCTGCCTTTCCGGAAACCATTCGCGTCAAGCTGAGCTCGGAGGCGGCCGGCGCCATCAGCCTCACTCCAGTCGTGGTGCGTGACATTCCGGCGCGTGAACTGATGGAGTACATGCTGCCGCAAACGGGGAAGCGAATCGATCGGATCCACGAGATCCTGATGCGCGGCAGCATGGTGAGCGGGGCATCACGCTTCCGATGGGAAGGCTGGCAGGCGAGCGAGAACGACATTGCCGGCATGCTCGCCCATTTCCCTGATCCGGAGCCATGGCGGCCTTTTGAGCGGAAGCTGTGCGTGCATGCGGCGCTTTGCGGTCCCACGGCGCGCATTGAAGTTCCACGCGAGGCAGCCTCGCAGCGGAGCTTCCTGCGGAGGACCAGCTATTGGGACGTCCTGATGCGCGTTGCCGCTGCGTCGAGTCCAGCCTATCGGGAGTACTCATACAAGGACCGCGGCGATGTCTATCGCATGACGCTCGGCAGCGAGGCGGCGTCCACGCTGCGCGGGGAGGCTTTCCGGCTTGTCTTCTCCACTCTCACCCGGCAGATTCAAGGCGCCGCGTTGGATGCGGTGGATTTTCAAGTGCCCAGGCATTGAGTCGAGATAGATTTAAATGGCGCTTGGCGGCATTCGCAACGTAGAATCATAGCTTCACATCGGCTCTGCCATGTACACGCCCTACCACAGCAAATACCGGGCGGCTGCTCTCACTTGCACGGGAGCGGCCGGATCGATCGATGGCCCCTGTTTGCAAATCCCAAGTGCATCGGCATCGGTTGCATCGGTAGGCCTTGAGGAACCCCTTCCCACTCACGATTCCTCCTGCTATGCTTTAGGTCGGGGTGTAGCATGCTACAAGTCTCATCCGCTCGGCGCCTGGAAGATATTGGTGCGTCGCTTTGCGCGGCCACGCAGCGGCACGGAGCCGCCGTGCTGGCCATCACGCATCTCGGGCAATTGATTCATCCGCAATATCACGACGCCACGCATGACGCGATAGTGTATACCGTCTGCCAGCCGGAACTCTATGGGGCTCTTTTGGCCTCGGATGTCCGGTTTGCGGTTTTTCTTCCCTGCCGGATCGCCGCCATCAAGCAACCATCCGGCGAAGGCATGGACGGCGTGATTCTGGAAACTCTATCGCCGAAGAAGTTCTGCGAATTGATTCACCGTCCGGATCTGGAGCGGCTCACCGCGCCGCTGGAAACGCTGCTCAAGGATCTCATGGGAGAAGCGGCGCATCCGGAGCGGTTTGTCATCGAGGCGGGACATGTATCCGGCGCAAGCCACCCTGGCGGAACCGAAATGCAGGTTAACTACCAGGGTGCGTTACCGCAGCGCATCGATTGCCATGGGACCAAACTCGAGGATCTGGCCGGCACGGGGCGCATGGACTCGCTGGGAGGCTGATTATTTCTTGCGGTTCTTGCTGCGCGTCTTGATGACAATCGGCGTACCTTCGAAATTCAGCATCTCGCGAATCTGGTTGATCAGGAACCGCTCGTTGGAGAAGTGCAGAGGTTGTTTACCGTCCTTGAAGACCACGAAGGTGGGCGGGCGCACGGAAGCCTGCGTGATGTAGCGCACGTTGAAATCGCGCTTCTTCTCCAGGCGTTCAAAGAACCTGTTCAGTTCTCCTGTCGTGACACGGCGGTTGGCGGCTTCGTGTCCGCGGCGAATGAGGCTGAACAATTGCTGCACGCCACCGCCATTTTTCGCCGATAGAAACGCGACCGGGGCGTACTCCAGGTACTTCATGGCATCGCGAATCTTCTTCACCTGCTCTATTTTGTTGCGTCCCTTGGCGATGTCCCACTTGTTGACGCAAATGATGACAGGGCGGCCGCCTTCGTGCGCATAGCCGGCGATAGTGGCGTCGAGTCCAACCACGCCTTCCTCGGCATCGATCAACATCAGCACCACATCCGCCATTCGAATGTGACGGCGCGCCATCACCACGCTGAGCTTCTCGGCCATCAATCGCGTCTTGCCTTTGCGGCGGATGCCCGCCGTGTCGACAAAGGCGTATTCGATGCCCTCATGCACAATGCTTTCGTCCACTGCGTCGCGCGTAGTGCCGGGTTCCGGCGTCACAATGGACCGGTCCTTGCCGGTCAGCGTGTTGAGCAGCGTCGATTTGCCCGCGTTAGGCCGTCCGATGATGGCGACGGCGATGCGTGGCATCTCGCTCATTTGCGGCTCTTCGCTCGACGGAAAACTGGCCGTGGCATGATCGAGCAACTCTTCAAGCCCAATGCGATGTTCGGCCGAAATGGCAAAGACATTGCGAAAACCCATGGCATGAAAATCCATCGCCAGCTCTTCGCGCCTCGGCGAGTCGATCTTGTTCACTGCCAGCGACACCGGTTTGCCGAGCTTGTGCAGCATCTTTGCCAGGTCGCGATCCGCGCCGGTGATTTCGGTGCGGCCATCGATGAGGAAGATGATGTGATCGGCGCTGACCAATGCCAATCGCGCCTGGCGCAGAATCTCGCTGGGGATCATCTCTTCGTCGTTGGGGATGATGCCGCCGGTATCGATCACTTGAAATCGCTTGCCGGCATGCTCGGCTTCGGCGTAAATGCGGTCGCGCGTGATGCCCGGTTCATCGCCCACAATGGAGCGGCGCGACCCCACAATCAAATTGAACAGAGTCGACTTGCCGACGTTCGGGCGTCCGACGATGACGACGATAGGAAGCGCCTGCGTCTGCGTTTGGTTGTCTGGGGGGGTCATCCGGTCTACCTTCTCATGAGAACATGAAATGATCCGCTTATGCCGAACCGAGTCGGACTGACGTACCGTTTTGACGAGAAAGCGCTGTCCTATGAGCGCGCCTTGCGCGAAGTGGGCCTGGAGCCGGTGCGTCTCCATCCGGACCAGCAACCCCGTACCCTCGAGGGGCTCGACGGCCTCTTGTTGAGTGGCGGCAGCGACATCAACCCGGCGCTGTACCACCAGGCGCCGCATCCCGAAACCGACAAGCCGGATGACGCCCGTGACGAAATGGAAGGGCGGCTCTTGCGGCAGGTGCTCGAGAGGAATCTGCCGGTGCTGGCCATTTGCCGTGGCATGCAACTGTTCAATGTGCTTCATCCGGGAGGCTCGCTGCAACAGCACATAGAAGAGCACAGCGTGCGCCTGCCGCAGGCCGGTCTTACGGCACACACTATTGCAGTGGAGGCCGGCACGCGTCTGGCCGCCATCATGGGACCGGGCACGCAGGAGGTGAATTCACGCCATCATCAGGCCGTGGATCGGGTGGGCGCGGGGTTGCGCGTGTCGGCGGTGTCGCCGGACGGAGTGATTGAAGGCGTGGAGCGTACAGACCTCCGTTTCGCTGTCGCGGTGCAATGGCACCCCGAGGATCGCGTGCTTTCGAGCGCCAGTGACCGAAAGCTGTTTGCGGCTTTAGCGAAAGCGGTGGGGTCTTAGTCCCTCTACATCTGGCGCTTTTCGCCCTAGCGCTTGCGCGGGCCCCGGATCATCGATTTTACTTTCTTCTTGTTGCTGCCGCGCGCCTCGCCGGCGGCGCGCTTGGGTCTTGGATCCGCTTTCTTGCGAGCCGCCCGCTTCAGCTTCTTGCGTTCTGTGGTGTCGGTTACTTTCGTTGTGTTCATTCTTCGGTCTTCAATCCTGCAAATTTTTGAATCAGCTTCTTCATGCCATAGCCCGGAAACATGACCGTCAGCTTGGCGTCGTCGCCTTCGCCCTCACGCCGAACAATCAGTCCACGGCCATATTTAGGATGCTCAATCGATGATCCCTCTCCAAACTTCTTTCGCGCCGGTTTGGCCTTCGCGGCGACACTCACCACAGGCCGTCCCGCCGCTGTCCGGTCTCCAGCCGCCATCCGGCCTCCCGGTGATGTGCCGGCCTTGAGGCCAAGGTCCGGAATCCCGCGCTGCTGGAAAAACCCAGCGATGTTCTCCACTGAATTATAAGTCTTTCCGGGATACGGCGTGTTACGTACCGCTTCCCGCACATACTCCCGTTCGGAAAACAGATCCACATCGTCCTCGGCGCCTGCCGGCATTCCTTTCGGCAATCCTTCAAACCGGCATAACTCTTTCGGCACCTCATTCAGAAATCGAGAAGGCCGCGCCGGCTCATGGGGTCCCCCCCCAAATCGACGCCGCGCCCGCGCATGCGTCAGATACAGCCGCTGCCGAGCACGCGTCATACCCACGTAGCAAAGCCGCCGCTCCTCCTCCATCATCGCTTCCACTTCCAGGGACCGCGAATGCGGAAACAGCCCCTCCTCCATCCCCGCCAGAAACACTACCGGAAACTCCAAACCCTTGGCGTTATGCACCGTCAGCAGCGATACCTGCGCCTCTTCCTTGACTCCGTCCGCGTCCGACACCAGCGCCGCGTGGTCCAGAAACTCCGCCAACCCCTCGCCGCGCTCTGCCGCCTCCGCGGCCGCATTCAATAACTCATTCAGATTTTCCAGCCGCGCTTCCGCCCCCGGACTCTTGTCCTCGGCCAGCATCCGCCGGTACCCGGTCCGCTCCAATATCGTCTCCAGCAATACGTGCGGCGGCGTCTGGCCGGCCGTCGCGCGAAACTCTTCCATCATCCGGTAGAACGCCGTTAGCGCCGCATCCGCTCTCCCCGGCAAGAGCTTCCTCTCCAGCAAATCCCCGATCGCCTGCCACGCATTCAACTTCGTTTCCACGGCGTGCTTCTGGATCTCGTCCGTCGTGGTTCTCCCGATCCCGCGCGCCGGTGTATTGATCACCCGCATCAGGCTCACCGGATCCCCCGGCGCCATCATCAGCTTCAAATACGACAGCAGATCCTTGATCTCGGCCCGCTGGTAAAAGCTCAACCCGCCTACCACTACATAGGCCAGCCGGTACCGCCGCAGTCCCTCTTCTATCTGCCGCGATTGCGAATTCGTGCGGTAGAGCACCGCCACTTTCAACGACTTGTCTTCCCGCAATAGCTGGTTGATCGTGTCCGCGATGAACAATCCTTCGTTCTCAGAATCGCCTGCCTGATACACGGTGATCTTGGCACCGGCGCCGGACTCGGTCCATAACCACTTGCCCTTGCGTTCCAGGTTGTTGGCGATCACTGTGCTCGCCGCTTCCAGAATTGTTTTCGTGGACCGGTAGTTCTGCTCCAGCCGCACTACCAGCGCATTCGGAAAGTCCCGCTCGAAATCCAGAATGTTCTTGATGTCGGCCCCGCGCCAGGAGTAGATCGACTGGTCCTCGTCGCCCACCGCGCAAACGTTGTCGCCCGCCCCGCAGAGCAGCCGCATCAGCTCATACTGCGTCCGGTTGGTGTCCTGATACTCGTCCACCATCAGGTACTCGATGCGCCGGTTCCAACTCTCGCGCGTCCGCGGGTCATGCCGCAACAGCCGCACGCTCTCCAGCAAGAGATCGTCGAAGTCCAGCGCGTTGGCGCTGATCAGCCCCTCGTTGTATTGCTCATACAGCCACGCGATTTTCTTGGACTTCTCATCCCTTGCCGCTTTCTGCAAATCCTCCGGAGTGTCATTCCGGTTCTTGGCATGTCCGATCACCGACAGCACGCTCCGCACCGGCATCGCCTTCTCGTCAATCGAATGCTGCTTGAAAATCGACTTCAACAACGCTACCTGATCATCATCGTCATAGATGAGAAAGTCGCGTGTGAAATTCGGACGGATCTGCGCCAGCGGAGGCCCATCCCGCCGCAGCAGCCTTACGCAGAAGGAATGAAACGTGGAGAGCATCGGCTGCCGGCCCGGCGGCAGGCTCCCCGCCAGCAGGCCCGCCACACGCTCCCGCATCTCGCGGGCCGCCTTGTTGGTGAACGTCACCGCCAGAATCGCCTCCGGCGCCACCCCGTGATTGCTGATCAAGTGGCTGATCCGGTGCGTCACCACCTTCGTCTTGCCGCTGCCGGCTCCCGCAAGAATCAACAGCGGTCCCTGCGCGTGTAGCACAGCCTGCTGCTGAGGCGGGTTCAATCCGGAGGTGAAATCCATGGAAGAATCAGGCGGGAAACTCGATTGTAGCATGCCCACTTTTGACACTTAACTATTGGTGCGAATCCGACACAAATCCTTTTCGCTCAATTCGCAAATTGGAACGAGCGGCTCCGTTAGGCTGATCAGCCCCTCGTTGTATTGCTCATACAGCCAGGCGATCCGCTTGGACTTTGCATCCCTTGCCGCTTTCTGCAAATCCTCCGGACTATCCTTCCGGTTCTTGGTATGCCCGACGGATCTCGGCAGCGGAAGTCCCGCGGGCAGCCTTACGCAGAAGGCGTGAAATATAGATAGCCTCGGCTGCCGGCCCGGCGGCAGACTCCCCGCCAGCAGGCCCGTCACACGCTCCTGTATCTCGCGCGCCACCGTGTTGGTGAACGCGTAGTTTGAGGACTTCGACGCTGCTGCTTGGGACAGTCAGATTGAGGAAAGATATCGCCGGCTTTGTTAGCGGATGGCCGATTTGATGAGGAAATCGCGAATCCTGAGATAAAGCTCCGGATCGGCTGGAGCTTCCAGGCGGCTGGCGCACCAGGTCTTGACGTCCGTCGCGCCGAGGAATCCGAGTAAGGTCTGGTGGAGGTGAGGGGCTCCCAATGCAGGTTCCAGCGATCGCGCCATGGCCATATCCTGAATGGCATTGCGGGCGATCATTTGGCGGCTAGTGAGAGGACCGGATTGAGGGGCCGGTGCGGGTTTACCGCAAAGATAGTTCTGGAGTGGCACGAGCGCGGAATGCGCGCTGCTGAGTTGGGCAACAGGTAGCGGGAAACTCTGGGCGGAGTGACGGGGAATAGAGGCGGGCTGTACGCGAACCTCCAACGGGTAGATGATCCATTGGTCGTCGATGTTGAGTTGCGCCTCCAGGCGAATGCGGCCCGCGGGGATGGCGGCAGGTACGAGAATATCGAGCCAAAATGTGAGAGGGGATGAATCTGTGAATGTACCAGCGACGGGGAGCGGGACTTTCTCGAGAAGATCCGGGATGGAGGCTTGGCCGGACCTGGCGGGGGATTCGCGATAGAGGGTGTACTTGAAGGATCCCTCGGGATTGTCGCTGAGGTGAAAAGAGAACGACTTTCCGGTTGGCGCCGAGAGGACGAGGCGAAACGAGGCAAAGCCATTCCGGGCCACGGCCGGAGAGATGATCTCGCGGGACTTGCCGGGGCGGTCCTGTTCCAGGACTTCACCGTTGGGGGCGATGCGGCGAAATTCGGAATAGATACGGACGCTCTGCGCGCGGGCGGCGGAGGCGGCGCAGAAAAGAGAGAGAGCCAGAGCTACTTGAGGTCGTGGCACGCGCAATCAGACCGTTTGGCGGTGAGTGCTTCCCGGCAGATGCGGGGCGCAGTTGGAGGCGTTGCCGGCTGTGCAGTGGTGGATCCGGCCGAGTTGGTAGGAGGTAAGCTGAACCTGCCAGCTTTCCATTTCCACTGTGCGTTGGGAGTAGTTTGTGAGTTTCATTGCAGGGCTCCGGCGGCCTTTGGATTGGACACTAACAAGCAGTCTACCGCAGGTTGATCCCGCTATACACCGCCGGCGGGAACGCGACATAGGATTATGAGTTGGCCGGACCGGAGTTTCGGCCGGTCCGTGAGGTTTCACTCCTACAGGCCGCAGCGAAGGCCAGCGCATGCGCCCGATGAATCCACCGATGTATCCAAGGAAAGGTCGATTCCCTCAACCCGGACTGCCATACCGCGGCGCGGGACTAGTTCTGTCCCAACCAATACCCCGGCCGCGACCGTACCACCGCATCCGGCCGCGACGGCACCTTCACTGCAATCGACCGGTAGGCCGTGCGGCTTTCCGGCGCCGGCGCAAAGCTCAGCAGATACTGGCTGTGCAGTTCCTCGCCAATCGCGGATACTGCCTGCTCCAGCGCCTTTTGTTTGAGGAAGAAGTACCTCCGTCCCCCGGTATAGCGCGTGAGTGATTCGGCGGCGTTCTCCTTGGCATGAATCCGCAACTGCGAGAACAACGCGAGCAAATCCATTCCCCCCGGCGGCGGCACTTCATGCGCCTTCACGGAAAACGCCGAGAGAAATGTAGAATAGGTAACCGCGTAAATACTGATGTTTTCGCGTTGCGCCTCCGTGAGCACGCTCTCAACGGCTGCCTCGCTCGACCGGTCCTTGGCCTCGCCGATCAGCAGCAGCACGCGGCGATGATGGGCCGGCCCCTCGCGCAGCAGCCGCACCGATTCCTCCACCGCGTCCAACATACGGCCTCCGGACCCCGCCGGCCGCAGCGACCGGAACGCCTTCGGTAACAGGTCCGCATCGCCGGTAAAGGGCTGCACCAACTTCAACTGGTTGTCGAAGGTCAAAACGGCTGCGGTCCCCCGCTGCCCGGTGATGAGCGGCTCAATCATGCTGCCCACCGCCCGCACTTTGGTCAGCGCGGCTGCCGATGAGGAACTCGTTTGCACGGCGATCACCAGCGCGATGGGCTCGATGATAATGTCGCCGTCCATCTTACGCGGCTCGCCATTATCCAACAATACGAAATCGCGCTCAGACAGTCCATCGATTGGATGTCCGGACCGATCGGTCACCGAAACAGGGGTGATCACCGCCGGTACACTGGTCCGGAAAGTGGGTTGTTGCGCGAAAATGAGGACGCCCTGGAGTAGCGAAAGGCTAACCAGCCGGCATGATCTTGGAAATGTCGTTATAGATAACAAAGACAACCACCGCCATCAGGAAGACGAATCCGAGCTTCATCACGTTTTCCTTGAATTGCAGGCTCAGGTCCCGCCGGATGGTCATCTCGAGCAACAGCATCAGGATGGTGCCGCCGTCCAGGATGGGGATGGGAAGCAGATTGAAAACAGCAAGGTTCAAACTCACCATGGCCATCAAACCCAGGAAAGCCATCGCCCCTTCCCGCGCCGCATCGCCAGACAATTGAGCAATCCGGATGGGGCCCTCCAGCGATTTGGCCGACATGCGGCGCTCGACAATGCCTTCCAGCAAACTGAAGATCAGCGTGGCGCTCCGCAGATTGTGGTCGGCCGACTTGACGAGCGCTTCGCTGAAAGGGAGCTTCACAAACGTGACGCGCGGCTCCAGTTGCACACCGATCATCCAAGCCTTTTGGCCTTCGAGCTCGTTCCACTTCGGAGTCACGGAGATGTTTTGCCGTTTGCCGTCCCGGCTGTAGATTACCTCGACCGGTTGACCTTTGCTCGCCTTGATCACCTCGCGCAGGCGCAGCGGATTCCGGATGGGCAGGTCGTTTACGCTCACAAGAATGTCACCGCGGCGCAGCCCTTTTGCCTCGGCATCGAGACCCGCCATCACCGATCCAATCTGAATATCGGCCTGCTCCGCCCAACCTGCCGTTCCCACTCCGCTGCGCTCATCCAGTTGGGGCGTCAGTGAGAGGTCCAGCTCTTTGCCGTCCCTCATCACCTTCACCGGCATGGCCTGGTTCGCGTTGGCGATCTCCTTCATGATGATGTCTTCCCAGGACGGGTTTAGTTTGCCATCGATGGCGATGACACGGTCTCCTTCCCGCACACCGGCTTTGGCGGCGGCCGAGTCCGGCATCACTAAACCAATCAGCCCCGGAACGGAGGAGTCCGGCATCTTGGGGTATTGGTGCATGTAGAGGCCAGTGAGCAGCGCCACAGCCAGGACAATATTCATCCACGGCCCAGCGAAGGCGATAATCAACCGTTGCCAACGTGGTTTGGCCAGGAACGAGCGCGGGTCGGTGCACTCCTCCCCCGGTTGTTCTCCGGTCATTTTCACGTATCCGCCGAATAAAATTGCGGAGAACCGGAAATCGGTTTCTCCGCGCCGGAAGCCAAACAATCTGGGTCCGAACCCGAAGCTGAAAGTCTCCACCTTGACGTCAAAAAAGCGTGCCGCCCAATAGTGACCCAGTTCATGGATGATGATCATGACTCCGATCAGAACCAGCACCCAGCCAACGTTTTGTACAAAAACCATTTCCTTATCCCTTCCTAGACTAACGGCCCGCAAAACGGAGCTTGTCCCGGCGATGAGGCCGGCAGTTGCTCGAGTGTATCGAGGGCCGTGACGGCCCTTTGCGGGCTGCCTGCGGGTTGCGCGGCGGTTACGGTCCGGCTACGGCTTCGGACCACGTCGCTGGCGGCTGCACGCGAACGGCGATCGATCTCCAATACTTCCCCGATACTTGAGGCTTCCTGCGCCGGTACCCTTGCCAGCGTTTCGGCCACTACCGCATAAATCTCAGGGTAGCTGATCCGCTCCTCAAGAAAAGCCTCCACTGCTATTTCATCGGCCGCATTCAATGTACAGGTGGCCGAGCCGCCGGTCCGTTGCGCCTGATAAGCCTGTGCCAATAACGGGAACTTGTCCAAGTCCGGCGGATAGAACTCCATCGTGCGCGCCTCGGTCCAATCCATGCGCGGCACCAGCGCCTCCAGACGGTCCGGCCATGTCAAGGCGTACTGTATCGGCATTCGCATATCCGTCGTCGAGATCTGCGCCAACACGCTTCCATCCTTGTATTCCACCATCGCGTGAACCGAGGACTGCGGGTGGATCACCACGTCCACATCCGATGGAGCGAAATCGAACAGCCAGCAAGCCTCAATCACCTCGAACCCCTTGTTCATCATCGTCGCGGAATCAATCGTGATGCGAGGGCCCATTTTCCAGGTCGGGTGGTTCAGTGCCTGCGCCGGCGTTACCCCGGCAAGATCTTCGCGCGGCGTCTTGCGGAACGGACCGCCCGAAGCAGTCAAAATCAACCGCTTCACCTCCGTCCGCCGCCCTGCGCGCAAAGCCTGATGCGCGCCGTTGTGCTCGCTGTCGACAGGAATCATTTCCACGTTGCGTTCTCTCGCTGCCTCCATCACCAACTGACCGCTCGCCACCAGCACTTCCTTGTTCGCTAAGCCGATCTTTTTTCCGGCCAAGACCGCCGCATACGTCGCCTCCAAACCGGAGACACCTACGATGGCAGACATGACAAACCCAGCCTCCGCAGCCGTGGCTGCCATCACCCGGGCCTCCGCGCCAAACTCCATCTGAGGCCACCGGCTACGTTCGAATCCCGATTCTTCCAACTTTTGAATTAGATTCGCGCGAGCCGATTCCGTTTCTAAAACAACCAGTTGGGGGCCAAATTCCCGCACTTGTTCGGCCATTCGGGGGCTGTTGTTGCCTGCTACCAAGCTGAAAATACGGTACTGCGAAGCAAGCCGCCGTACCACGTCCAGCGTGCTGACTCCGATGGAACCGGTAGATCCTAATACAGTTAGCGCAGTCATTCGATGCTAGAGGACGCGAGCCCCCGCTTTATTTATCCTATCACCGTATTGTTTGGGCGCAAATAGAGGATTAGTGCTAGTCAGTGCTAGTGCAAGCCAAAACTTCAATGCTCTGGTGGAGGAGGCGGGGAGAAACCCCGAAGGGCGCCGGGGAGGAATTGCTTCAGGGGTCTATAAAGTGAGGTTAGTCTCGCTTTGGTGGGAGTTGCCTCCCCGGCTTACTTCCAATAATAGGATATGAGATTCGGAATTGCAATAGAAATCTGTATCCCGAACTACATTTTTTTTACCTCTACCCCGGCGATTCCCTCTAACACCTTGATTGTGGAGCAGATATCTTCATCTCCGTGTCCCATGGCAATTGCCGCCTGGAACATCTGCCGCGTCAAAGCCGTTAGCGGCAACGGTACTTTCTGCTCTGCGGCCGACTCCAACATCAATCCAATATCCTTATGCATCCATTTAACAGAGAAATTAGTTACGAAATCACGGCGGAAGACATAAGGGGCTTTGAACGCAATCAGTCCGCTCTTGGCGGCTGAGTTGTTCAGGATCTCGAGCATGAGATCGGGGTCTACTCCCGCTTTAGTGCTTAGCACCAGCCCTTCATTGAATGCTTGCAGCAAGTTGGAGAGAATCAGGTTCTGGGTCAGCTTGGCGTGCAAACCCAAGCCCGGGCCGCCGCAATAGTAGAGGAGTTTACCCATTGGTTCGAAGAAAGGTCGGGTTCGTTCAAAAACCTCCTTATCGCCGCCGATCATGAAGGTGAGAGTGCCGCCTTCTGCGCCCGGCCTTGAGCCGGTGCAGGGGGCGCCCAGAAAATGCACCCCTTTGGCTGCCAGCTTTTCTCCAACCATCAAGCTGGAGGACGGTGCAACGGTGGAGGCATCCACAATCACCGTGCCTGGCTTGGCGCCCTCAATGAGGCCGTCTTTGCCGAGAATCACCTGTTCCGACATTTTCGTGTCGCCCACACACAGAAAGATGCAGTCGGCCTTGGCCGCCACCTCGCGCGGGCTCGGTTGCACCGAGACACTACTCACCTCGCGGGCCAATTGATCCGCCTTGGCGCGCGTGTTGGACCATACCGCTACGTCATGACCGGCGCGGGCCAGATTGCGCGCCATCGGAAAGCCCATGATGCCTAGACCGAGAAAACCAAGTTTTGCCATAAGAGAATTATTGTACGACGCATTCCTACTGTGGGACAATCCATCTCTTACCCCATGGCGCACACAAGAGCGAAAATTCTCGTCACCAAGCGCGTGTTTCCGGAAGCCATTGCTTTCCTGGAACAACGCTATGAAGTAGACTACGTGGCCACCGATGAAGGCCTCTCCTCTGATCAGTTAAGTCAACGCGTGCGGGGCGTGCAAGCCATCGTCAGCCAACTCACCGACAAGTTCAATGCCGGCCTGATCGACACTCTGGATGGCGTGAAAGTCATCTCCAATGTCGCCGTCGGCTTCGATAACATCGATATTGCGGCGGCCACTCAAAAGGGGATCTTCGCCACCAATACTCCGGACGTGCTGACAGAAACGACGGCCGATTTCGCATTCTCGCTCCTGATGGCCGCCGCGCGCCGTGTGGTGGAGGGGCACCAGTTTGTACATTCGGGCCAGTGGAAGCAGTGGACCATTGACCTGCTGGCCGGCCAGGACATCTTTGGCCAAACGCTCGGCATCTTTGGCATGGGGCGCATTGGACAAGCCGTTGCGCGCCGCGGACGCGGCTTCTCCATGCGGCTCATCTATCACGATGCGCAGCGCGCCCCCGCAGAACTGGAGAAGGAATTGGGCCTCGAATTCGTCTCCAAGGATGAACTCCTGCGCTCGGCGGATTTTGTCAGCCTCCACGTACCTTTGCTCGAGTCCACACGCAAACTCATCGGCGCACCGGAACTGGCCATGATGAAACCCTCCGCCATCCTTGTGAACACCGCGCGTGGTCCGGTGGTAGATGAGGCCGCTTTGGCCCGCGCCTTGGCGCAGGGACAAATCGCCTCCGCCGGCCTGGATGTGTTTGAACGGGAGCCCGAGGTTCACCCCGGACTGCTGCATCTGCGGAATGTGGTGCTGGCTCCCCATATTGCCAGCGCATCGGTGGAGACACGCCGCAAGATGTCAATGATGGCTGCGGAAAACGCCGCCGCCGCGCTCGAAGGCAGGAGACCGCCGAACTTGATTAACTCGGCACTGTGGAGGTGATCTGACGGCCGATCAACATCCGCAGCAGTAACACATCGGAGGCGTGGAACGTGGTCACCGAAACATTGTTCAGGTCCTCTTCCCGGTCAATGATGTGGCGCTGCAGCAGCGTCCGGAACTCCTCTACCGAGATGCCTAGCGTTCGCGCCGCTTCGGTTTCCGAAAAGTAGGATTTAGGAGTGCGAATTTGCATCGGTGCGCCTCTTCTTTGTGTCACGCGCAAAGTGGAACCGGTCGCCGCGCACCTGAGGCCTGTGTTGCTTTGGGATCCGGTGTCGCGGCGAGCGCCCCTTGCGCTTGTTGGGGACAGCATGTTGCTCCAAGGGTTATTGTAGGGCGCGGCAGGACCGCGCCCAATACAGCTTAGTGCTTAGTTGCGAAATGGTTTGTCCTGCTTGGGATGCCTTACGCCGGTACTAGGCTGTGGCGCGCTGCGGTCCTGGATTCCCTTTCGTCCTCTAATGTTATATACTTCTAGGCGTTTGTCTGCACTAAGGAGTCTTCGGTTTTGAACAGTAGAGTCCTCCTCGCAACCGCCCTCGCGGCGGTCCTCATTTGGGCCGCTGAAACCGGACCTGGGGAAAAATATACCGCTGTCGAAAGACGCCATTGGGCCTTTCAGCCCGTCACCAAGCCCGAGCTTCCCGTCTTTACTCTGGCGGCCGAGAAAGTTTGGGCCAAGCACCCCATTGACGCTTTTGTTCTGGCCAAGCTGAAAAAAGAGGGACTGAAACCTTCTCCCGCCGCGGATCGCTCCACCTGGCTCCGCCGTGTCACTTTGGATTTGACCGGCCTGCCGCCGGCGCCTGAGCAACTCGCCGCGTTCGTAAACGACTCCTCACCTACGGCCCACGAAAAGGTCGTCGACCGCCTCCTGGCAAGCCCCTCTTATGGCGAACGCTGGGCGCAACATTGGCTCGATGTGGTTCGCTTCGGTGAAAGCGACGGGTTCGAATACGATACCCATCGTAGCGACGCCTTCCGTTACCGCGACTACGTGGCGGCTTCGCTGCAGCAGGACAAGCCCTACGACAAGTTCATCACGGAACAGCTGGCGGGGGATGAAATCGACCCCAACAACCACGAACTCCGCATCGCCAGCGGGTTTCAGCGCCTCGGTTCGCTGCGCAAGAATGCCGGCAATCAGGAAGTGGCCAGCAGCCGCAATGAGGTCCTCACCGAGATGACCAATATTGTGGGCGCGGCCTTTCTCGGTGTGACGCTCGGCTGCGCGCGCTGCCACGATCATAAGTTCGATCCCATCCGCCACAAAGATTACTACCGCATGCAGGCCTTCTTTGCGCCAGTCCACGATAGTAACGTCGTGGTTGCTACCGATGAGGAGAAGGCCGCATGGGAGAGTCAGAAGAAAGTGGTCGAGGACGAAATCAAGGACCTGCGGCGCCAGATGAAAGGTCTCAAGGGCGAGGAGCGCGAACGGATGCAGCAGTTGGTCCGGAACGCCGAAGAGCGCATGCCTGCCCCGCCGCCGTCCCTATACTCTGTCCAGAATGACTTTGACAAGGTCACGCCCGTTCACGTGCTGTCGAGGGGCGACTACCAGAATAAAGGCGAGCGTGTTGGTATGCGCGCGCTGGGTGTCTTCCTGCCGGACGGCGCCCCCGAGCTGCCCGCCGACACCAAAACGCCGCGCCTGGAACTGGCACGATGGGTGGCCAATCCCAGTAACCCGCTTACGGCGCGCGTGATGGCGAACCGGATCTGGCAGCATCATTTTGGCCGCGGTATCGTACCAACATCCAACGATTTCGGCCGTATGGGCGGGCGTCCATCGCATCCCCAACTGCTCGACTGGTTGGCGGATTCCTTCGTCGCGAACGGCTGGCGCATGAAACCGCTGCACCGCATGATCGTTCTCAGCAACACCTACCGCCAGGCTTCCCGTTCCCCCATGGAAACGGCCGCGATGGGAAAGGACCCGGACAACGCGTGGCTGTGGAGGCACAGCCGCCGCCGCATGGACGCCGAACAGTTGCGCGACTCCATGCTCGCCATCTCCGGCCAGCTCAATCTCAAAGCCGGAGGGCCCAGCGTCATTGTGCCCGTCGACGGCGAACTGGTCAACCTGCTTTACAAACCGTCGCAATGGGCGGTGACCAAGGACGCGAGCGAACACAACCGCCGCTCTCTCTACCTCATGCATAAGCGCAACCTGCGCGTGCCGATGATGGAAGCCTTCGACGCACCCGACTTCCAAACCAGTTGCGCCCGCCGCGAAGAAAGCACGCATGCTCCGCAGGCGCTGGAGTTGCTCAACGGCGCACTCGCCAACCGCCTGGCCCAGTCTCTGGCCGCCCGTCTGGACCGGGAAACCAAAACCCCCGCGGCCCAAGTGGATCGAGCCTATCGTCTCGCCGCCGGCCGCGAGCCCACCGCCAAGGAAAAACAACTGGGCATTGATTTTCTGCGCAAACAATCCTTGCGCGAGTTTTCCCTTGCCATCATGAATCTGAACGCGTTTCTCTATATCAATTAACTATGCCACTGCATTGCCGCCCCACTCGAAACCGGAGAGAGTTCCTCACGGACGCCTTTTGCGGCTTCGGCACACTTGCGCTTACCTCGATGATGTTTGAAGAACAGTTGCGCGCCGCCAGCGGCAATCCGCTAGCTCCCAAAGCGCCCCATTTCGCGCCCAAAGCCAAGGCTGTCATCTTCGTCTTCATGGCCGGCGGACCCAGTCATCTCGAAACCTTCGATCCCAAGCCTCTCCTCAATCAACTGCACGGCCAGAAACGCCCCAAGGAGTTCGGTGAGGCCAAGTATCAGTTTGTCACCAACGAGGCCAAGATCCTCGGCACCAAGCGCACGTTCAAAAAGTACGGGCAAAGCGGTATCGAAGTCTCTGATCTGCTGCCGCAAATCGGGTCGGTTATCGACGACATCGCGGTGCTTCGCTCCTGTCATGGCGATATGGTGGTCCATTCAGCCGCCCAATACCAGCTCTTCAGCGGCCGCATCCTGCCCGGTTTTCCCAGCATGGGTTCGTGGATACTCTACGGGCTCGGCGCCGAAACCAACTCGCTGCCCTCTTATGCCGTGTTGCCCGATCCGGATGGCGCGCTCGAGGCAGGCCAGCCCATGTATATGCATGGTTTCCTGCCGGCCGTCTATCAACCCACCATGTTTCGCGCCGGAGCCAAGCCCATCCTCAATCTGGATCTTCCGGCGAACGTCAAACTGGAAGACCGCCGCCAGACCATCGACCTCATTCGCAATCTGAACCAGGCCGCCATCCAGGGCAGCGACAGTGAATTTGAAGCCCGCATCAATGCCTACGATCTCGCCTTTCGCATGCAAACCGAGGCGCCGGAAGCCTTTGACATTTCCAAGGAACCCAAAGAAACCCTGGACCTGTACGGCGTGGGCAAGGAGCCCACCGACGATTACGCGCGGCGCTGCCTGCTTGCCCGCCGCATGGTGGAGCGCGGCGTACGCTTTGCCTGTGTCGTCTCCGGCGGCGGTCCGGGCGGCTTGCAGTGGGATGCGCATGAGGATATCGAAGAAAATCATATCCGCATGGCCGCCCAGACCGATCAGCCGGTGGCTGGTTTGCTGAAAGATCTCAAACGCCGTGGGATGCTCGACTCCACACTGGTTCTGTGGGGCGGCGAGTTCGGCCGTTCTCCAGAGGCGCAGGGCGGTAAAGGCCGCGACCACCACAACCTCGGCTTCACTATGTGGATGGCCGGCGGCGGCATCAAAGGCGGGCAAGTGGTGGGCGCCACCGACGCCATTGGGTTGCACGCCGTGGATAATCCCATTCACTTCCGCGATGTGCATACCACCATCCTGAACCAGTTAGGACTGAACCAGGACGCGCTCAGCTACATGCATTTGGGCCGCAAAGAGCGGCTCACCGAAGTGCAGGGCCAAGTCATTCGCTCCATCGTCTAATCCGGCTGAGGCGGCCGCCGGTTGTCTGCATCCTTGTATATTGTGCAAGGCATGCACAATATACAAGGATGTTTTTGATTCTTCCTTTTCCTGCAACCATGTAATTTGTGCATGCTATACTCAATTTACAAGGACATAAATGCATGCTGCACCGCTCTCTCATCGAGGACCGCATCCGCCGTTCCCTGCGCGCCAGCCCCGTCACCGCCCTCCTCGGCCCGCGCCAGTGCGGCAAGACCACTCTCGCCCGCCAATTCCTCCACTCCTCCCGCGGCGGCTACTTCGATCTCGAGGATCCGGTCAGCCTCCAACGCCTTTCCGAGCCCATGACCGCTCTCCGGTCTTTGCGCGGCCTCATCGTCATTGATGAGATCCAGCGCCGCCCCGATTTGTTCCCCCTCCTTCGCGTTCTGTCCGACCGGCGCCCGCTTCCGGCCCGCTTCCTGATCCTGGGCAGCGCCTCGCCCGAGCTGTTGCAGCAAAGCTCGGAGACTCTGGCCGGACGCATCGCTTTCCTTGAAATAGCGGGCTTTGACTGGTCCGAGGCCGGACCGGGAAAACTCCGCCGTCTCTGGTGGCGCGGCGGATTTCCCCGCGCCTTTCTTGCCCGCAGCGATGCCGAGTCGCGCGCCTGGCAGGAGAACTTCATCCAGACCTTTCTCGAGCGGGACATCCGCGAGTTCGGCACACAGGTCCCCGCGCTCACTCTGCGCCGCCTCTGGACCATGGTGGCCCACTATCACGGACAAATCTGGAACTCATCGGAGGTCTCCCGCTCACTGGGCGAGTCGCACACCACCGTCAAGCGGCACCTCAACCTGCTTACCGGAGCCCTCATGGTGCGCCAACTGCAACCCTGGCACGAGAACCTTGGCAAGCGCCAGGTCAAGGCGCCTAAAGTGTACCTGCGGGACTCCGGCCTCTTGCACGCACTGCTGGGGGTATCCAGTTTCCACGCCCTGGAGGGGCATCCCAAAATAGGCGCCAGTTGGGAGGGTCTGGTTATCGAGGAGGTGGCACGCATTGCCGGAAGCCGGAATGTCTTCTTTTGGGCCACCCAATCCGGCGCGGAATTGGATTGTCTGGTGATGTGGAAGGGACAACGCTGGGGTGTGGAGGTGAAGTACGCCGACGCACCGGGGATGACCAAGTCCATGCACATTGCTATCGAGGATCTGAAGCTGGACCGGCTGCTGGTGGTCTATCCCGGCAGTGAGCCTTATCAACTGGACAAGCGGGTTCGGGTGCTGCCCATTGAGCAGTTGCCGCGGGAGTTTGGCGGCTCCATCGCGACAACTCCGCTCCAGCGCGCAGCCGGCGGGAAACGCGCCGTAGGAGCGATCACCTAATCGGCAAAATATTGCAGGCTCTTTGCGAACCCACACGGTTTCATTACATCGCAGTAAACTGTTAGGTATGGGCGAGGCTCCAATTGTGACAACAACGCTCTTGGCGGTGTTCCTGTTAATGGGACAGCAGCCCTCCCCTGGCCCATTGGACAAAGCCGTGGAAGAGTTCAAAGTTCAAACCAAGAACCTTGGGCTCAGGGCAGATTCGCCCGTCCGCCAAGGCGCGGCGGGACAGTCCCGCATGGTTTGGCATGGCCGGCTGTTTGAAAATTTTCGCAACGATTTTCTCGACGCGGTGCCGCATGAGATCCTCCAGCGCGGCGGCAGCAAAGGACTCCTGCGCCGCAACCAGTTCGGTTTGAACGTCAGCGGACCGGTCTTCATCCCCCACCTCTACCATGGGGGCCGTACCACGTTCTTTTCGTTCTCCTATGAGGGAATGCGTGAAACCATTGCGCGCAGCTATCTGCACACCATTCCCACCATGCCGGAACGCTCTGGTGATTGGTCCCCGGTGGTCGACCAAGCCGGACAAATGCTGCCCATCTTTGACCCGGCCACTACCGCGCCCAACCCGGCATTCGATCCAGCCCAACCGGTCTCGCCCGGCAATCTGGAGTACACTCGCGCTCCCTTTGCCGGAAACCGGATTCCGGCCAGCCGTTTCGATCCAGTCTCGCGGCAACAACTGCAATATTACCCGGCCCCCAACAGCGATGCCGGACCGTTCTTCCGCAACAACTATTTCATACTCGCCCCCGAACGTAACCGCGCCGGCGGCGTAATCGCCCGTCTGGATCACACCCTCCGTGAACGCCATCGCCTCAGCAGCAGCCTCAACTTCAGTAACGGAGTGGATGGCGCCGCGCCTTGGTTCCCCACGATTGCCAATCCCGGACCCCTGAGCCGTGACCGCCGCAGCCGCCGCCTCAGCATCGAGCACGTCTTTACCCTCTCGCCGCGCAGCGTGAACACCTTGACCCTGGAGGCCGCCACGAACCAAACCGCCAACCAGCCCAACCTGGACCAGCAGGGCGAAGCTTTTCCCTTATACCGTTTTCAGCCCTACCTGTCCATGGGCGCCTCCTACCCTGTCTCGCGCAGCGCGCGCCACACCTATCAGGTGTCGAACGGATATTCCACACGCTGGGGGCAGCATCGGTTGCGAGCCGTGCTGGTGGGCGTGCAGGAACAGGCGAACTCCTTTTGGCCCCAGTATCCAAGCGGACAATATCGCTTCTCCGCGGGCCTCACCAGCCTCCCGGGTATTGTCAACACCGGCCACGCCTTCGCCACTTTTCTCCTCGGCGGGGCTGAATACGCCGAACGCAGCGTGGTGACCTCTCCCTCCTATTTCCGCCACACTCGTGGAATCCTCGCCCTCCGGGATCAATGGGAGGTCCGCCCGGGCCTCACCCTGAGCCTAGGCTTGAACCTCGAACTCACCACTCCGCGCGTGGAAAAATACGACCGCCAATCCACCATCAGCTTCTCGCAGATCAATCCCGCCAATGGTCTTCCGGGCGCTCTCGCCGTCGCCGGGCTGGGCGGGTTCGGCCGGGCCTTTCAACCCGCGATCTGGAGTCCGGAGCAGACCATCGGCATCGCCTGGAATGTCCTTGGCAGCACGCGGACCGTTGCCCGCGTCAATTATGCCCACACGTTCTCACCGCTGCCCCTCTATCAGGGCCAATTCGGAACCCAGGCCTTCAATGGGACCCGCACCTGGATTTCCCGCAATCCCCAACT
>JAENWC010000496.1 GCA_016650235.1 Terriglobia bacterium | reverse complement strand
TTTCCGGCCATACTTCTGCTTGATCGGCCAGAGCAACCGGCGCGCCTTATCAAGGCTCGCATTGTCCGGCCAGCTATTGAGCGGCGCAAAACGTTGTGTGCCAAAGCCTGCCCCGCCGCGGCCGTCGCTGATGCGGTACGTACCGGCGCTGTGCCACGCCATACGAATGAAGAGCCCCCCGTAGTGGCCATAGTCGGCCGGCCACCAGTCCTGCGACGTCGTCATCAACGCGTGCAGGTCCTTGACCACGGCGTTGAGGTCGAGGCTCTTGAACTCCTCAGCGTAGTTGAACTCCTTACCCATCGGATCGGACAGGGGCGAGTTCTGGTGCAGGATCTTCAGGTTCAGCTGGTTCGGCCACCAGTTCGCATTCGTTGGGGCCCCTGCTTGTGTGTGTCTGAACGGACACTTCGCTTCGGTTGACATGTCTTGCTCCTTCCTTTCGAAAAAAACTGTGGCGAACTACGAATCCATCCTGGCTTTCCCATTGGCGCCTCGCCGCCGGCCACGCTTGCAGACGCGCGCCACACGGCTACGACACCTTAACGGGAAGCGCCCCGCGGAGCGCACTTCGTGCAGAGCCCCCGGAAAATGAGTTCGCATTCGCGAAGAATCCGCTTACCGAGGGAGCCCGAGGCAGGCATGGGCACGTTGTACCACTCAATGTCCTCAACATTGCCGCAGCGGTCGCAGATGAAGTGGTGATGCCGCATGCCTTTCGCATCGAATCGCGCGGCGCGGCCCTCGACGGCCACTTCACGCACCAAACCCGCCTGCACCAAGTCCCGCAGATTGTTATACGTCGTGGCCCTTGAAGAGCGCGGATCCACGCGATTCACGGCTTCGAAGGTTTCCGTAGCCGTGGGATGCCTGTTGTGTTCCATCAAGAATGCCATCACGGCGTAGCGCTGCGGTGTGCACCGCAACCCGCTGCCTTCCAAGGACCGTCTAATCGCCTCGGCGTCCATGAATCGTTAGATTATATCTAATATGTTATTTTGTCAAGAATTGAGGTGTGCGTGTTGGTTGTGTTGGTTGCTGGTGTGCGACCAGAAAACTGCGGGACGTTTGGAATATCCCCGGACTCACACCTTCTGATACCAATAACTTGCAGAGGTCCCAATTGCTTTCCTTCACAGCGGGCGTGGGTTGTACCGCGAGAGTGGAGGTCAGCATTTGGGCTGCCGGGCGATACATCAAACCAGAGAATCGTCGGTCGAATCGAACCGGCTGGCGAGGATGTTGCATTGTCTCGGTAGACAGTGCAAAATACCAATGGAACGAAACATGACCAGCGCGCAGCGTATCCTCGCCCTCGCTAAACGCCAGCCACTGGTTCGCCCGCGCGACGTAGAGGCTCGTGGCATTGCACGAGAATCGCTGCTTCGTCTTTATCGGCAGGGACTTCTCGTGCGTCAGGCACGTGGCGTCTATGCTCTTCCGGAGTCACCGGTGACATAGCATCACAGCCTCGCCATCGCGGCCAAGAGGACACCTGGCGGTGTGATCTGCCTTCTCTCCGCGCTGAGGTTTCATGGCCTGACGACGCAGGACCCGCACGAAGTCTGGATGGCAATTGATTTCAAAGCCCACAAGCCTTCCGCTGCGTCTCCGGCGCTTCGCGTAGTTCGGTTCTCCGGGCCCGCGCTGATCGAAGGCATTGAGCACCATGCCCTCGAAGGCGTTCGCGTGTCGGTCTACTCCGCGGCGAAAACGGTCGCCGACTGCTTCAAATACAGGAACAAGCTCGGAGTTGACGTTGCCATCGAGGCGCTGCGAGACGCCCTGCGCTCACGAAAGACTACGGTTGACCAGATCCACCGATTCGCGAAGGTTTGCAGAGTGGCCAATGTGATCCGGCCCTACCTGGAGTCGGCGGTGTGAAAAAGATCACGAACATTGCAGGATCGAATCGCGTAAAGCTCCTGGCTCTGGCGCGCGAGCGAGGCGAAGACTTCCAGTTCCTTCTGGGCCGATGGATGATTGAGCGTTTTCTCTATCGTCTGTCGCAGTCCCAGTGATTCCTTAAGGTAGGGGCAGCGTCAAGGTCAACCCTTTTATTTGCAGGGTTTTCACTCCTCTTCAGATTCAACGCATTCTTGCAAATCTTCCTGGGTGCTGTGGCAGCTTGACTTGGGTCTACGCAGCGCTGTACATTAAAACACTTCATGGCAGCTTTAGCCTCCTCCCCATGGCCGTGGTACATTGCCGGTCCGGTGATCGGATTGTTCGTACCTGCGCTCTTGATTGTCGGCAACCGGATGTTTGGTGTTTCCAGCAACCTCAGACATCTGTGTTCTGCGCTCCTGCCCGGCCGGGTCGAGCATTTTCATTACGACTGGAAGCGAGCCGGCCTCTGGAACCTTCTTTTCATGGCCGGTACTGGGTTGGGTGGCCTCCTTGCTTCCCAATGGGGAGGATCTCACAACATTGAGATTTCGGAGCAGACCAGACTCGCTCTGATGAGTCTGGGCATTCACGACTTCTCCGGGCTGGCGCCGCGCGAGATTTTCACCTGGTCCGTGTTGTTTACACCCAAAGGATTTGCCTCCGTCATTCTGGGTGGTTTTCTGGTCGGCTTCGGCACGGCCTATGCCGGAGGGTGCACTTCCGGTCATGCGATCTCCGGCTTGGCGGACCTGCAGTTACCGTCGTTGATCGCCGTGGCGGGCTTCTTTGCCGGTGGACTGATTGCAACACACTTTATTCTTCCGCTCGTTTTGTGAGTACCCATGTTCACTGAGCCGGCCAAACGCGAGAACGCTACCCATCCATGGCGGGACTGCGCCGACATCACTTGGCTGGCTTATCTTGTTCTGGGTGTCTTTTTCGGGATTACACTGACGAAGTCTGAGGTGCTCTCCTGGTTCCGCATCCAGGAAATGTTCCGGTTTCAGTCTCCTCGAATGTACGAGATCATCGCGTCGGCGGTTGTGGTTGCCGCCGTTTCGCTCGCGTTAATCCGGAGGCTGGGCGTGAAGACCATCTCGGGCGAGCCGATCACGATTCCGCCCAAGAGCCTGGGCCTTGGCGTTCGCTATGCGGCGGGTGGCACGATCTTCGGTCTGGGCTGGGCGCTCGGGGGAGTTTGCCCGGGACCGCTGTTCGCGCTCGTAGGCAATGGCGTCACCGTGATGGTCGTCGCCATCGGCAGCGCGCTGATTGGAACCTGGCTATACGGATTCCTGAGGCCGCGACTCCCGCATTGATCGTGCCACGGTCATTCGCTCCCGAAATGGCGTGGAACGAAGCCGCCGGGACAGCGCTTCGCGTCGTGCCAATAAAGAAGAGCATGCCTGCGTATTTTGCGGTGACAAAGGAAGGGATCTGTTTCGTTCCGGGCCCGGATAAGGAAGGCTGTTGTTCCATCCACTTCTTCAGCTTCCCCACCGGCAGAGCCTCGCCTATCCTTGCGCTCGACGAGTTGCCGGACGGAGGGATCACCGTTTCTCCCGATGGCCGCACGCTCTTCTACGCACAGATCGACCAGCAAGGCAGCGACCTGATGCTGGCGGATAATTTTCGGCGGCCGAACTATGGCTCGAACGTCGATCCACCAGCCTTACAAGTGGCTTGCGCAATACTACGACGAACTCTTCTCGTCTTTTCGATCTCCCAGTGAGGCGGCGCGCCAACTCGTGCTCGGCCGGATCCTACCGCGCGTGACATCCGCCTGTGATCTCGCGTGTGGCACGGGGACGACGGCTCTGACGCTGGCGCGCGAGGGGATCATAATGTTCGTTGTGGATCTTTCGTCAGCCATGTGCCGCCTGGCCCGCCAGAAGGCCCATCGCGCCCGCCTGCCCTTGCGCGTGCTGTGCGCCGGCACGACAGGGCGTGGAGCGAAATCGAATGGTTGATCCGCGAGGGAGAACTCTGGAGACGGCGTCACGAACGTGTCGACGAGGTCTGTTGGAGTTCTGATGAGATCCGCCGCGCATTGAGCGAGGCAGGGTATGACCGGCTCTGGCTCGTAATGCCTCCGTTTAGAGAAGGAACTCCAGGATCACCGCGTCCTCTTCCATTCCCTCAATCCGGACTTGCCTGCGCAACCGCCCGCATTCGCGAAATCCCAGTTTCTTATAAAAGGTCTGCGCACCCGTGTTCGAAGCCCGAACCTGAATTACAAACTTATGAAACTCATGGGCCGCCGCAAACTTGAGACTTGCTTCGAACAAAGCTCGACCAACTCCGCGCCCGCGCGCCTCTGGTTTCAGGAAGGTGCCCAGTTGCGCGACATGTCCCATGGAATCGAGAATCGCTGAATAGCGTTCCAGAGACTGATAGCCAACCACTTCCCCCGAACCGCTTTCCGCAACATGGAACGCTTCCCGGTCTGTGAGCGATAGCAGGTGACGCCGTTGTTCCTCTGCGGACCATGGTTTTACGATTGCGGTGGAGGTTCGCTCGGAGACGACACCTTCCAGTACCGCGGCAATCGCCTCCGCATCGGCCCCGGTTGCCCTGCGAATTCGAAATGCCTGTCCGTCCAACACCGCCAGCACGCCGGCATGACCCATCTTTTCCGCCCACGCCCTCGGCCGCGCCCATGGCTCCGCTTCCGCCTCCTCCACATCGGCGCCGCGCGCGATCAATAACCTCACCAACTCCACGTGGCCCCACCGGCAGGCCCACCCTAGCGGCGTGCTCTTGAGTACATCGTCACGCTCATCCATTCGCGCACCCGCATCCAGCAGCATCTTTGCAAAGGCAACCTGCTCCTGCTCCGTCATGGCGCTGCGCGCTGCGGCCACATCGTGCAGCATCGTCCGGCCAAAACGTGCGTGGCGCATGTTTGCCTCGCACCGGTCCAGCACAAGCCGGAAGCAGACTGGGTAGGTGCCGCGGTCCAGCGACTGGTTTGCCCACCGCCCGGACATGTGATTCCAGACCCGCAGCGGCTGCTCCAGAATCCGGTACCATCGCGGATCATCCCGCCCCCAATCCAGGCGCTCCAGAGCCATCCGTACAATCTCCGGATCACCGCCGCAGGCCGCACCCCAAAGCAGTTCCTCCACCACCTTCTCTCCCGCGTCACCGGCGAGCATCTGCCGTGCCAACTCCGTCTCACGGTAAAGCCCCACCGTATCCGCGCCCACCTTGCCGCCGTGCCGCTTCAGCAATTCCACCATCCGCCAGTCGCGCTGGCTATACGCGCTATGGACAGGCGTGCCGCTGGCGTATACATGTACATTCGGGTCCGCTTCCCGCCGCAGCAGCATTTCCGCCATCTCGTACTTGCCGCCAGCGGCGCAGTGCCACAGCGGCATGCCCGCTGAAAAGCAATCCTCCTCCAAATCCTGCACGCGCATCCGTTCATTCGGGTCGAACCCGAGGTCCAGCAACAAAGCCAGAATCTCCGGCCGGTCGTGCTGCACGGCGATGGTCAGCAGCCCGCCCCAATCCTCAATCGGATTCACCAGCGCGCCTTTTAAGGAACACGCGCAAAACGGAGCTGCCGCCCGCATC
>JAENWC010000495.1 GCA_016650235.1 Terriglobia bacterium | reverse complement strand
GTAGCGATGTCAGCCAAAGAATTAGAAGTAGCTGCTTCATGGCGGTTACCGGAATCTTTCCTCGCTCCAGGGGTCCCCATGCATGTGGTATCCATTGCGCTCCCAGAAACCTGCTTTGTCTTCCGCCAGCAGTTCCAAACCTCCCAACCACTTGGCGCTTTTCCAGGCATAGAGAAGCGGAACTATCAACCGGGCCGGACCTCCATGCGGCGATGCGATCTCTTCCCCATCGTGAGAGAAGGCCACCAGCGCGTCCTCAGCCAGGAAGTTCTCCACCGGCAGGTTGGTGGTCCAGCCATGATCGTAGCCATGTGCCAGCACAAACCGGGCTTCGGGCTTCAACCCGCCGCACAACTCGACAATCTTCCGTGTCGAAACTCCCTCCCACGTGTTGCCCAGCCGTGACCACGTCGTCACACAATGGAAATCCGCAAACACCTTTACTCGTGGCAGTTCCAGGAATTCTTTCCAGTTCCACTTCATTGGATTCCGGACCAGCCCCCACACCGCCAGTTCCCATTGATCCTTGCTCAGGCGCGGCGGACCACTGGCGTCCAGCACCGGCCACTTGCGTGTCCGCGACTGCCCCGGCGGCACACGGTTTGCCCGGCGCGTATCCGCACTGATGATTACATCCCCCGGTTGGTCATCCGGACACGCGATGCCGGTCTCTTGTGGTTTATCCAGGTCCACTGCACACATGATCATCCATTGTACTCAAGGCACGCAACCCTGATGAGAATTCTTCCTGCTCACATCAACTAATCCTTGGAGATTTCACTGTTATGCGCTCATTCTGTTATATTTTTGTATTCGCTGCCGTAATCATTGCCGTAGCATCCGCCGCCGACCTTGGAGGAAAGGCACGATACGTCGGTGGCACCATCGAGACCCTTTCGAATGGAACCGATGGCACCATTCTAGCCACCGGATTGACCGGATTGCTCTTCACCGTGAAGAAGGGGACGATCCAGGTCCCCTATCAACAGATCAATCTTCTGGAGTATGGCCAGAAGGTGGATCGCCGCGTCGCAATGGCAATAGTGATTTCCCCGTTGTTCATCCTGAGCAAGTCACGCAAGCACTTTCTCACCGTCGGTTTTATCGGACCTGACGGCCAACAACAGGCGATGGTGTTTCGCCTGGAAAAGGGGAACGTGCGATCGGTGCTGGCCAGCCTCGAGGCGCGTACCGGTATAAAAGTGATCTTTCAGGACGAAGAAGCCCGGAAGGGGGGCAAGGGATGAGGCCCCGCGCATTGTTTCTGCTATCGTTAGTCACTTGCTTCGGCGTGGAACCTAACGAGGACATCCCGGCGCAGATTCTGAAGGTCCGCCGGATTCACGTGGACCGCATGGCTGGCGGCGAAACGGCCAACCACATTCGCGACATGGTCATCGGCAGCCTGCAACGGACCGGACTTTTTGTGATCACGGAGAATCCGGACAAGGCCGACGCCTACTTGCGCGGCTCAGCCGAAGATCTGGTATTCACCGACACCTTCCAAACCAGTGAAGGCGTCAACGCGCGCCTAGCCCTGGGAAGCGGCTCCGCTGCCTCCAGCAGCCGTTCTGGACGCAGCCCTTCGGCTAGCCTCGGGGTGGGGGAGAACGAATCCAGCCGCATCGCCGAACGCAAGCATGAAGCAGTTGCTTCGGTCCGCATTGTGAATAAGGATGGCGATGTGATCTGGTCCACCACCAAGGAAAGCGCCGGAGCAAAATTCAAAGGCGCCAGTGCGGACGTGGCGGACCGCATTACCAGGCAACTGGTGGAGGACTACGAATTGGCAAAGAAGAAGAAGACTGCCGAGTCAGTTCGTTAGGGTGGCTTGCCTCATGAGCGCGCTGGGCCGGTTTGACTGGCGGAACAGAATCCCTGTCCGTGCACCCGAGCATCCAAATCTGGGGGCATATTTTCCGGTATACTACCAAGCAAGCCCGGACCTCAGATCCGGCTACACAATAGGGAGGTTGCTATGAAACTCAGACATGCGGTACTTCTTGCATGCTTGTTGATGGGGGTTGCCGGTACGATTTCGGCGCAGACCGCAACAGGTAACATCATCGGTAACGTGACGGACGCATCGGGGGCTATCGCTCCGGGCGTCGAAGTCACGGTTGTTAATCCCGCCACCGGTATTACCATGAAGGTCGTATCGGACGAACAGGGAATCTATCGCGCATTCTATCTGGCTGCTGGAAGCTACAACCTGAGCTTCCAGAAGACTGGCTTTAGCACGCTGCGTCGAACGGAAGTCGCGCTGCGTTCGAACGACACTCTGACGATTGACGCGCAACTCCAACTCGGCAGCGTTGTCGAGAACATCCAGGTGACGGCGGCCACGCCGCTGCTGGAGACGGCGACATCCACCACTGGTACGGTGATGGCCGGACGCCAGATGAATGCCATCCCCATCATGCAGCGCTACACGTGGATGACCATGTACCTGATGCCGGGCGTGACCAGCGTGAATGGATTCCATATCGCCGGCGCGCGGGACCGGGGCATCGGCTACCAGTCGGACGGCATTCCGGCCACCGAGCCCATTCGCAGCGGCGTCGCCACAAACCGCATTATGTCCACGACGAACAACGCCATTGAAGAGGTCAAGATGGTGACTACCGTGCTGCCAGCCGACAGCGGGCACTCGGCCGGCGGGATGCTCAGCATCACGTTCAAGTCCGGCGCCAACAACCTGCACATGGAAGCAGAGGACCGCTACATCAACAATCCCCTGCTCCATCGCGCGTACTTCAATCTGCTTCGCCCGACGGCGCCGTTTAGCTACCACGAACTCTCCGGCTTGTTGAGCGGGCCGGTCTATTTTCCAAAACTCTACAACGGCAAGAACCGGACGTTCTTCCTGTTCGGATGGTCGCGGCACCACGAGAAATACAATCAGCAGGTGTTTGCGGATGTGCCGAACGACGCCATGTTGGGGGGCGATTTCTCATTCGGCGGCCAGGGTTTCCCGATTTTCGATCCAGCCTCTACCCGGCAGAACGCCGCTGGCCAGTGGGTTCGCGACGCCTTCCCGAATAACGTGATTCCAAGGAACCGTTTCGACCCTGTCGCAACGAAGTTTCTTGGCTATCAACCGTGGAACAAGGCCAACAACCTGGGCGGAGCCGGATTCGTCGACCGCACGGGCCCCCACCAGAACTTCGGCACCGAATCGAAGTACCGATCCTACCGCACTCGGTGGGACACGAAGATCGATCACGTGATCAACCAGAACAACCGCCTATTCGGGCGCTACTCGCACGCTCGCAATCGCGCCTGGGGAAATGCGATCGCGCTCAACTGGGAACTGCTGGACGGCAATCGCGTCATGACGCCGAGCGATCAGATCAACACCGTTATCTCGGATACTCACATATTCGGACCCACGCTTATTCTTGAGACGCGCCTCGGAATGAATCGCCGCAAGGAGTCCCGCACGCCGCTCGGAATCGGAGAGAACTGGGGGCAGTTACTGGGCATTCCCGGAATCAGCGGGGATACGTTCCCGTCGTTCTACAATTCGACCGGCGGCGCCTTCTATTCCGCCAGCATGCCGCGCGGGTCCTACTATTAGGTGACGGAAAACTTTACCTGGCAGGAAAACCTGACCATTATTCGCGGTCGCCATGCCATGAAGGCCGGATACGAACTTGTCCGGACTCGCGGCAACACCCGGGCCGAATCGCTGCCTGCGGGCGTCTACCGCTTCGGTGGCACCGAAAATCCGTTTACACCGAACACGGGTAACGACTTTGCGGCCTTCCTGCTGGGCTCGGTCGTGCGCGCCGACTTCAATACGGTGCTCGCCAACTGGCTGCCGCGCTGGATGAGCCACGCTCTCTATTTCCAAGACGACTGGAGCTTCTCTCCCAAGCTGACTTTCAATCTTGGCATGCGATGGTCCTACGAGTCGCCCTTCACAACCAAGTACGGCCAACACAGCCAATTTGACCCCAACGTCAACGATCCGCTGACTGGGCGGCTGGGCGCCATCACCCACACGGGCAAGGCGCTCGCGAAGCGCGATCTCAACAACTTCCAGCCGCGCGTGGGTATGGCGTATAAGCTTAACAACAAGATGGTCTTCCGCGGCGGTTTCGGACTCACCACTGTCGATCTTTTTACCGTGGGACTCGATCAGAACTTCGAAGAGTACTTCACAGCCGTGACGCTCGGGGCGCCTCCGGGCGATCCGCGCGCCATCTTCAACATCAGCCAGGGACCCGGCCCCATCCAGTATCCGATTCTGGCCAACGGCACTTCCCCCTTTGTCGGAGCCAACCTCGGATCGCGGGGCGCCACACAGTACGATCCCAACATGCGCAGTCCGTATACGATGAACTGGAATGGCACCTATCAGTATCAGTTCGCCGACACGTGGCTGATGGAGTTGAGCTACCAGGGTTCATCGGGCGTGGGCCTGCTGAACGCCTGGAACACCAACGTGATCCCGCTCAATATCTCCAGCGATCGCGCCACACTTGACCAGATTTTCGTCAACCAGCAGCCTTTCCGGCCTTACACAAACTTTGGGACGGTGAATTTGTGGAGCAATTTCGGACACTCCAGCTTCCACTCCGGCACCGTCAAGTTCGAGAAGCGCTTCTCCAAGGGCCTGACGATGACTTCGTTCTACACCTATGGCAAGGCCATCGACGAATCCGACAACGACGGCGGCGCCTCCGGTGTAACCTATTACAACAGGCGTCTTGAAAAAGCACGCGCCGGCTTCGATCTTCGACACCGCCAGGTGACTTACCTCACCTACGACTTACCGGTCGGCAAGGGCAAGAAGTGGATGTCCGGCGGCGGAATCAAGGATTACCTGCTGGGAGGCTGGAAAATCGGCTGGATCCAAACCTTCCAGAGCGGAACCCCGATCGATTTCGTGATCGCAGGCAGCCCCAACCGCTATCTGCCTGGCACTGTCCGGCCGAACATTACCGGAAGTTACGACCAGATAGACGTCCCCGGGTGGACCATCGGCGACCGTTTCAACAACAGCCTGAAGAACCCCATGTGGAACATCGGTGTATTCTCCAACCCGGCTGCTTACACTCCCGGAGCCATGGGGCGGAACGTCATTAACGGCCCCGGCATCAACTGGTCGCAAGGCAGCCTCGCCAAGACTATTACGGTCAAGGAGAAGTACAACCTCGACCTCCGCTTCGACATCAACAACGTTTTCAAAATGCCGAACTTCAGCAATCCGTCGTCCTCCGTCAACATCGTCAACCCCGGACTGTTTGGCAAACCGACCGGCACAGTTGGAGGTTGGTGTTGCCTCGGAGGCCAGTTCGCCGGCCTGTTTGTTGCCAAGGTGTGGTTCTAAATAAGTTCGGCCTCCGCGCAGATTGGGCCAGCCCTGGCGCGTCGCGGCCAGCGGGAGTGCGACGGACAGTACTGATGCAGCCCGCGATGTACGGCTCTGTAAACCGCCAAATGCTTTAGGCGCTTGGAGGCGAGAGGCGGATCCCTGCCGGCGCTGTAACGCTTCTGGCGCCGGGAAGGTTGCAGGGGAATTGGATCATTGGATCTTTGCGCGCGTTGCGTCTTTGCGCGCGTCGTGTCTTTGCGCGAAAGCTCTGTCAGCTTTGCGAGCGAGGCGGTGCCAGTTCCGGGCCGGATCATTCACGCCAAGCTCGCCTCAAACACGACCTTGAGAAAT
>JAENWC010000494.1 GCA_016650235.1 Terriglobia bacterium | reverse complement strand
GCGCTCATGCTGCTGGTGGAGCGGGGGATGGTCTCGCTGGACGATCCTGTCTCGCGCTACCTCCCCGAGTTCAAAGGCGATGACCGCAAAAACACGCGTGTCCGCGATCTGCTCTCCCATACCTCCGGACTCCCCGATATGCTTCCGGAGAACACGGAGCTGCGCCGCGCACACGCCCCTCTCTCCGAATTCGTCCGCCTGGCCATGACTACCCCGCTGCTATTCGCGCCCCGCACCGATTTCCGTTATCAAAGCATGGGAATTCTTCTGGCCGCCGAGATTGTTGAGCGGGTCTCCGGGAAGCGGCTTCGGGACTTCCTGAAGCACGAGATTTTCGATCCGCTTGGAATGCGCTCCAGCGCGCTCGGCATGGGAGCATTCACGATTCAGGACACCGCATGGTGCCAGACCTCGTCCGGCTCCGGCTCCACTGACCTCGAACGCTTTGGTCCAAACAGTCCGTACTGGCGCGACATGGGCCATCCGTGGGGCGGCATGCACTCCACCGCCCTCGAACTCGCGATTCTGCTCCAAACTTTCTTGAACGGCGGAGTTTACGGCGGCGTCCGCGTCTTCAGCCCTGCGACCGTCGCCGCGATGACCCGTGACCAGAACACCTCCCTGGCTAAACCTTGGGGTCTCGGTTGGGGTTTAGCGGTCTCGCCGGTCTGGTGTTACTTTGGCGATCTGGCCTCGCCCCGCACTTTCGGCCATAGCGGCGCTACCGGCACCGTCGCTTGGGCCGATCCTGACCGGCGCCTTGTCTGCGTGATTCTGACCACTCGGCCCTCGGGCGAAGACAATGGCCGCCTCCTCCGCCTCGTCTCGAACGCCGTTGCAGGCTCAATTGAGCGCTGATCGAGAGGAGCGCCCCTTTGGGCATTCCGGTTCCGCCGTTGCCAACGGTTGCGATAAGATGATCCAACACGATGCCACTCTCTACAGGTGAAAAGCTGGGACCTTACGAGATCATCTCTCCGCTCGGGGTTGGCGGGATGGGCGAGGTCTACCGCGCCAGGGACACCAAGCTTGGCCGGCAAGTCGCGTTGAAGGTGCTGGCACCCACGCTGGCCGGCGATGCACAGTACATGGCGCGGTTTCAGCGCGAGGCCAAAGTGCTGGCGTCGCTGAATCATCCCAACATCGCGGCGATCTATGGGCTGGAAGAGAACGCGCTGGTGATGGAACTGGTGGAGGGCGAGACTCTCCGCGGACCGCTTCCGGTGGAAACCGCGTTGGCCTACGCACGGCAGATGACCGATGCGCTGGAGTATGCGCATGAGAAGGGCGTGGTGCATCGGGATCTGAAGCCGGCCAACGTGAAGGTAACCCCCGATGGCGTGGTGAAGATTCTCGACTTCGGCCTGGCGAAGGTGGCCGAGGAGACGGTGTCTTCGGGCAACCCGGATACTTCGCCGACACTGACCATGGCCGCGACGCGCATGGGGGCGATCCTGGGGACGGCGGGCTACATGGCGCCGGAACAGGCTCGCGGGCAGGTGGTGGATAAGCGCGCCGACATCTGGGCGTTCGGCGTGGTGGGGTACGAGATGGTGACGGGGCAGCGGTTGTTTCATGGCGAGACGGTGGGCGACACGCTGGCCGAAGTCCTCAAGAAAGAGATCAACCTTGACGCGGCGCCGGCTGAGGTGCGGCCGGTATTGCGGCGGTGCCTGGAGCGGGACCGGAAGAAGCGGCTGCGCGATATCGGTGATGCATGGTGTGTTGGTCCCGAGTTCGCGCCTACAGCGGGGCGGCGGAGTTCTGTGCTGCCGTGGGCGGTGGCGGCGGTGTGCCTGGTTGCGGCGGTGCTTGGGTGGGGCGCATGGATGCGGAAATCGAGCGAGCCGGTGTTGCCTGTTGTTCTCACAGTGGAACCGCCGGAGGGCAGCCGGTTCGGGTCGATTGGGAACATGGGAGGGTCAGCCATTTCGCCGGATGGGCGGACGCTTGCCTTTGTGGCTACGACGGCGAAAGGAGAAACGCTGCTCCACCTGCGTCCGCTGGAATCACTGGCTGCGCGAGCGCTGCCGGGGACGGAAGAGGCGGGGCGGCCGTTCTGGTCGCCGGATAGCAAGTCGGTGGCATTTGTGGCCGGAGGCAAGCTGAAACGGATTGATGTGGCAGGAGGTGTCCCGATCACTTTGTGTGATGCGCGTTTCGCCCGGGGTGGGACATGGAACGAGGAAGGGGTGATTCTGTTCGGGGATCAGGCGCAGGCACTGCAACGGATTCCCGCGTCGGGCGGGACTCCGTCATGGGTGACGCGAGTGAACAAGGAAGCCGGGGAGACAGCTCACTACTACCCACGGTTCCTGCCGGGCGGCAAGGAGTTTCTCTATCTGGTCCGCCACAGTGATCCGGAGAAGATGGGCATTCATATCGGGGCGCTCGATGCCAAGCCCGGCAGCCCGGCCGCGCGGATTGTGCAGACCGAGTACAAGGCTGCGTACGACGCAGCCTCCGGCCGGCTGCTGTACATGCAGGGGGCGGGAACACTGATGGCGCGGAAGCTGGAGCTCGATCCGCCGGGACTCGCCGGTGATCCGGTGACGGTGGCGGAGGGGGTTCGCATCGGTGCCAACAACGGCTACGCGGAGTTCTCGATTTCAGGCAACGGTACGTTGTTTTACGGGCGAGGGAGCGCGTTTGAAAAGGTGCGGTTCGGATGGCGGGACCGTGGGGGCAAGCTTTTGGAAACGATTGGCCAGCCGGCACAAGTTGGATTCACATTCAGCCTATCGCCGGACGGCGGCCGGGTTGTATACAGTAGCGGATCTGGCTTGAGCCAAAGCGATATTTGGGTGCTGGAACTTGCGCGCGGCTTGAGTACACGAGTGACATTCGGTCAATCCAATTGGCCGCGTTGGTCGCCCGATGGAAAGCAACTTTATTACAGCAATCGAAGTGGAATCCACCGGAAAGCGGCTGACGGGTCCGGTGAGGAGGAGTTGTTGATGAAGGTCACGCAGAGTAATTTCGTGCGAAGCGTGTCACCGGACGGCAAATATCTGCTGTTTGGGAATGGCGACATCATGACGTTACCGTTGACCGGCGAGAGGAAAGCTGAGGCTTATCTGCAAACGAAGTACAACGAGATTGGAGCGGCTTTTTCACCGGACGGACGTTGGGTGGCCTACGACTCGGACGAATCCGGGCGGGTTGAGATTTACGTGCAAGGGTTCCCGGAGCGCCGGGGTAAGTGGCTGGTTTCGGCCGACGGAGGCCGCCAGCCCGCATGGCGTGCCGATGGGAAGGAGTTGTATTGGGCTGGGCTGAACAATACACTGATGGCGGCGAGCATCGAGTTGCAAGCGGCGGGAGTGCGGCCGGGGCGGGCTGAGGCGCTGTTCCGGCTGCCGGCATCCGACACTTTTCCAGCCTACCAGCCCAGCCGCGACGGGCGGCGGTTCCTGGTGTATGAGCCGGAAGGACGGCAGCAGGAACTGCCGATGGTTGTGGTTGAGAATTGGGCGGGGCGGTTGGGCAAGTAGGCTCGCTGTGCTAAAATCCCGACTCTGAGCATAGAAACAACATAGAGGAGAGCACACGGATGAATTTACGAAGACTGCCTGGCATGTTTTGCGGGCTGTTGCTGGCCGCCTGCCTCGCACCGGCTGAGACAAAGGTTCTTGAGAATTTTACATTGATCGACGGCACGGGGAACAAGCCGCTGGCCAATGCGGGCATGGTGGTGACCGACGGACGCATCACCTACGTCGGGGCGAAGGCGGGGGCCAAGGCCGCGGCGGGCGCCGAGCGCATCGACCTGACGGGCAAATTCGTGATGCCCGGCATCATCAATCTGCACGGCCATCTTGGCAACACGCTGGGGTTGGTGCAGGACCCGAAGAACTTTACCCGGCAGAACCTGGGTGATCAGTTGAAAACCTACGCGAAGTACGGAGTCACGGGCGTGATGAGTATGGGGAGCGACACCGATTTGGTCTTCGAGGTACGCGCAGCACAGCGTTCCGGACGGCCCAACACCGCGCGCATCTACACGGCAGGGCGCGGCTTCACCGGAGCGGGCGGCTACCCGACCAAGGCTCCCGGCATGAAGGGCGTTCCGTATGAGGTGACAACGGCGGGAGAGGTCGATAAGGCGATTGCTGAACTGGCCAAGAAGAAAGTGGACCTGGTGAAGATCTGGGTGGATGATCATCTGGGCAAAGAGCAGAAGATTCCGTTGAACATCAGCCAGGCCATCATCTCCGCCGCGCACAGGAATGGTTTGCGCGTGGGAGCGCACATCTTCTATCTGCAGGATGCCGAGAAGCTGGTGGAGGCGGGCTTAAACGGCTTGGCGCACAGCGTTCGGGACAAGCCTGTCAGCGACGGGTTGATCCTCGCCATGAAGAAGCGCGGCGCCTGGCAGCAGGCCGCAACGCTCACCCGCGAGGTCTCCACTTTCGTCTACGCCAAACCGCACCCGTTTCTAGACGATGCGTTCTTCACAAAGTCCATCGACGCGAAAACGCTGGCAACGCTCAAGAGCGCCGAGTACATCAAGAAGGCGGCCGCCGATCCGGACCTCCCCTTGTATCCGGGTTTTCTTGCGATGGCGCAAAAGAACCTCAAGAAGCTGGTGGAGTCCGGGGTGAAGGTGGGCTTCGGCACCGACACCGGCCCGCCGGCGCGTTTTTCCGGATACTTCGAGCAATGGGAGATGGAACTGATGGTGGAATCCGGTCTGACGCCGATGCAGGTGATCACCATTGCGACGCACAACTCAGCGGACTTTCTCGGGGTGTTGAAGGATTTGGGCACGCTGGAGAAAGGTAAGTGGGCGGATCTGGTGGTGCTCGGAAAGAACCCGCTGGACAACATCAGGAACACGCGCAGTATTGAAACGGTTTGGGTGGCGGGCAACAAGGCCAATTAGCCTGCCGGGCCCTTCCATTCGACACACTCCGGCAGTATACTGGCTCCGACGAGGATTGGAGGTTCCCATGCAAACCAGCCGGAGAGAGTTTCTTGCCGCGGCGCTGGCCTCGCGTCTTGCGATGGCGGCTCCGGAACCACGCTATCGCGTTGGCATCACCACTAACACGAGGGGCGGTTGGGAAACCGACGTCTTTGCCTCGTTTCGCGATGCCCATGCGGTGGGATATCGAAACGTAGAGTCATTCATACACTACTTCATAGACTTTTACGATCAGCCCAAAGAGCTGGCGCGGCGCATCGAGGAGATCGGCGTGCGCTTTGTCACCATCTCGAATGGAGGACCGCTGGAGACGCGCTTCCAGGATCCGGCCCGGCATGAGAAGTTGATCGAGGATCATCTGCGTCTGGGCCGGTTCATCCGCCACTTCGGCTGCACGCATTTGAAAATCAACCTGGGCGCGCGCCGTCCGGAAGGGACCACTGCGGGCGATCTCGAACAGATGGCGAAAGTGCTCGAGCCGCT
>JAENWC010000493.1 GCA_016650235.1 Terriglobia bacterium | reverse complement strand
GTGACGCCGTCCTTGGTCACAGTCGGCGCACCGAACTTCTTGTCGATGACAACGTTGCGTCCCTTCGGACCAAGCGTAACCTTGACGGCTTCCGCTAGCTGATCGACGCCGCGCTTGAGGGCCATGGGGTTCGCGCCGGCCGCGACGGACTTCACGCCTTCGCGGAAAATGGCCTGGGCCAGAATGGTCGCGGTGGTGGTTCCGTCTCCGGCCACATCGGAGGTCTTGGAGGCAACCTCGCGCACCATCTGAGCGCCCATGTTTTCGAGCGGATTCGCCAACTCGATCTCCTTGGCTACGGTGACGCCGTCCTTAGTGATGGTGGGTCCGCCGAACTTCTTCTCGAGGACCACGTTGCGGCCCTTGGGGCCGAGGGTGACCTTTACGGCATCGGCCAACTGGTTGACGCCGCGCAGAATCGCCTGGCGGGAATTCTCGCTATAAACAATCTGTTTTGCTGGCATTTTTGTTATTCTCCTATGTTAGAAATTTTGTCGAAGGGAACCTTAGGCTTTGGCCTTCGCGGCCCCGCCAGTCAGCACGCCCAGGATCTCGTCCTCGCGCACAATCAGGTACTCTTCACCGTCAATCTTGATTTCGTTGCCGGAATACTTGCCGAACAGAATGCGGTCACCCGCCTTCACTTCCAGCGCAACCAACTTGCCATCGTCGAGACGCTTACCGTTGCCTACGGCAACCACTTCGCCTTCCTGCGGCTTTTCCTTGGCGGAGTCAGGAATGATAATTCCGCCTTTCATTGTCTCGGCCTCTTCAATCCGCTTAATGACGATACGGTCGTAAAGCGGGCGAATGTTCAATGCCATCTGTGTGATACCTCCATGGGGACTTGTTTAGGGTTAAAAAACGTTCAGCTTCGGACTACGCCGATGCCTGTGTACTACTTTTAGCACAAAATCTGCCAGAGTGCCAGAAAATGCTATTAAACTATTGATATTGAAGGAAATATTGTTTTTCTAGCAGAGTACAAGAAAGCGCACGGCAACACTTGCGCCCTTCGGAAGTCCGCCACTGTGAAAGATTGTGGGAAATCTTACATTTCTGCCAAACCAGCCACCAAGGCGCCATTGGCCGTTGTGGTGAGGGGATCGCGGGCGAGCCGAATTTCGGAGATCTCGATGGGCAAGTCCGAGGCGCGCAACTGCTTCTCAAAGCGGTCGCGAAACCCCTTGGGCGAAGCCGTGCCGCCACTTAACACAATGGGCACGGGCCGCTTCAGTTTTGGCATCCTACGGCTATTGGAAAAGGCCTCCTGCATGGCCGCGATGAGCGAGCCGATCATGTCGTCGTAGTAGACCGTGAGAACCTGTTGGAGTTTGCCGGCAAAGTGTCCGTTGAAGCAGAACGATTGTTCTTTGGCGATCCGGATGCGGTTGGCCAGATCGCCTGTGACGCCGGCGACGCTTGCGTCAATGTAGTCACCGGCCTTGGGAACACTGAAGCTCATCGCCGGCATGGACAGGTAGGAGAGGGCGACGTTACAGAGGCCTCCACCACAACTGATGCCTACGCCGGTGAAGTTGGTATCTTCCAATTCCGAATACACGACGGCCATTCCCTCATTGACGCTACGCACTTCGTATTTGAGGTCGCTGAAGATTTGACGCAAGGTGGCGTCGTGATAGGTAAGTGAGTCTTCCGCATTGAGCGGCGCGGCCGGAACGCTAAAGCAGACTTTCGGGGGACCGCACTCGGACTGCACCAGCGACTCGATGATCTGGCGAATCACCGGAACACTTTCGATTTCCGCCGGATTCATGAGGCCTTGTGTCATCGGGCGCCGCATTTCCAGGTTGAGCAAATCGGCAAAGCGGGGCGCCTCATTGCCGTGAATCACGATGGTGTCGCCTTGGATTTGGTGGCCAACGCTCTCCCGGTGCAGCGAGTTCTCGGTCATCTTGGAGTAGGGGATACTCACGAAAGCGTTTAGCTGGCTCCCGTATTCAGCCGATCCGCCGCTGCGCCGCGCGGCGACAATACGGCTGGTTCCGACGTCCAACCCCACGATGGATGTGCCCATTTGTTCACTCATGACATGATCTCCTTTTAATTTTTCTCTCTTCCCTCCGGGCCGTTCTCAAAGGAGCGCGCAAAGTCCGGGACGAATTCCGTTTTGCGGGCTGTTGCCGCTGTTACTGAGGGGTCTTCGCTCGCCGGCAGTTCCGCCAGCCTGCGTCTGAACTCTTCCCGCAGTTTGGCCCTGTAGCTGGCGACGCTGATGCCGCTGGCGCTGGCGGCCAGACGCACTTGATTTTCGGAGACAGACAACCCTATCCGCAATCGTTCTCCGGTTGCCAGCACAAAATCCTGGTCGTACCCAAACCCGTACAGGATCATGCCTGGGATCGGCAGGTTGTAGTTGTCCGGGAGGCCGATGCGCTGAAACGGAAAGTTGGATGCCCAGTCGGTATGGTTTCCGATCCGGAAATTGCTCCGGTTGACGGACACCTGTGCGTGGGTAATGCAATTGCCGGAGGTGATCTTGTAGCGGGAGCGGAGCATTTCCGTCAGCACGCGGGTGGAGTGGATCTGCGCGCCGGTCAAGAACAAAGCCGGCCCGTCGCCCGGCTCGGTCTGCCCCTCCAGGGCCACTCCGAGAAAACTGTGGTTCAGGCCAAGGTAGACGCGCTCGCGGTCCGCCCAAATGGAAGACCCGGCGTGATCAGCCGAATCCTCTTCCCCCACCGCCCGATGAACGCGTCCAAAGCGGTCCACAAAATAGTGATAGCTTCTGTTCCTGGTGAGATACTGGAGCACCCACTGGCCTACCCTTTGCAGCCTCAAATTATTGGCGGCTTCAAATACCGCTATATGGCTTTCGGTGGTATGGTAAACGATCCCTGCCGGGTACACGCCATCTGTTCTCAACTTTCCTGTTTGCAAGGAGATAGACGCGTATGAGCGACGCATGTGGCGTACCGTCGCACCGGTTTCGATCCTGAGTCCATTGCTGTAAACTTCCTCGCCATGCTTTCTTTCCACCAGCCAAACCTCGGGCATGGGGGATTCTTGCTGGCTCCTAAACTCCAGTGCCTTCAATGAATTGGATACGATCGACTCTTGAGATAGGACAAGCTTGCGGGTGGCGACCCACGACTCATGGGCTGGGACAATCCAGAGCGCGGGTATGAGAAGTAGGAAAAAAGTGCCGGCGCGCCGTGTCCATGCGCTTTGGGGCGATGGATAGCGGTGCGCTTGCCGCAAGTAGCGCAGGCGCTTGACAGGGTCGGAAATGGTTTGGGCACGCCACTCAACCCAGTGCTCCATAGAGGAGGTCAACGGCCAGGTTGATCGTTTCTCGGGTGGCTGGGTCGCCATTGCCATCTCTTCCATCAGTCCGGGGAGGGGACTATAATTTTCGGTCCTTTGACAGCAATCGGTGGACGGGGGGGGAAACCTTAGGGGATGTCTAAGGTGTGCATTGCAGGGCTTGCGGGCGGCGCCGCTGGGGGCTCTTCGATGGACGGGATGCGGGAATCGGTCTGGCATCCTGATTTCGGCCCGCGCATCTTGGGCAGTATGGAAGCCGCCGCGATTTCGGCTCGTATCCGGGTTTGGGTTCGGCGTGTAGGACCCAGCCTATCGAGGCCATCTATGCGAACGCTGGTGGCCAGCGACTTGGGCGATGAACCACGCCGGCTCACAACCCGCCGCTAAGACGGTCTCTTTGGTAAATTCTGGTAACCAATCAGGCCGTCTAGCTTATCGGTGATCTCGGCCAAGCGCTGGTCTACGTGCACCATTCGCTTTTCGTGCAGTGTGTAACCCTCGCGCATCCCATCGAGTTCCTGCGCTTGCAGCTTTTGCACCTCGGCCTGGCGGCGCTGAATTTCGGCCATGACGACGAGCGTGTCTTTGACTTCGGCCATCGCTTGTTCAAAGTTCATTTCGATTTTGCTCCCTTTTCGCCTTCGCCCATCGCACCGCAGCCGCCTTGGTGACCCCCTCCCACGCGTCTTCCCGTCGGCCTTCCCTTCTTTGCTGCCGGCCTTCCGGAAGAAGTCCATCGCTTCTGGAGGCAGTACCTGTTTGAAGCCGATCTTTTCGGGCTAATTCTTCTTCCTCACCTCCCCATAGTAGGAAGAACCTTTTGTGAATATCAAGAGGCGCCGCCGAGACTCGACTGTTCGGCACTTGTGATCGACATCCGCGATTGGCAGCCGGCCGAGGACGAAACAGCGCACCTAAAATGGTCGAGGACCGCATCCACGTCACCGCCAAGCTGCGTGGAGTGCTGCGCCATCTGATGGAATCCAAGCTCGTGAACTTCCAGACCAAGCTCCTGGTCGAGTTCAGTGCTGCAAGTACGACGAAGGCCGCCAACGGTACCACCACCAACGGCGCGGCAAAGGCCAGCGGTCAACCCGGGGCCGAATCCAAGGATCTGTTCCTAGGAGCACCTCTTACTTTTCCGTCTCCGTCCAACCGGCGTTCGAGGCTTCGGGTTAAGAAGGTACTGCTCCGGCGGTGTTGTTCCGGGCGCAGCCGCGGTGACCGGGTTGGGCGAAAAAACAGTGCCTCGGAAAAACCTTGCTATTGACACCCCTGTCCGTTAAAGTACAATCAAAATGGTCCCGATGGAGAACGGAAGCGGCAGAACATGTTCAAAACAAAAAAAGGCAGACCTGATCCCGTCCTGAACGAGCGCACCGCCAGCAGCAGTGAGGTGGCAGGTTTGGCTGGCGTCAGCCTGCGCCAGTTGCAATGGTGGGATGAGCAGAAAGTGGTTTCCCCGCGGCATGAGGGCCACAAACGCGTCTATGCACCCGGTGAAGTGCTTGAGATCACTGTAATTGCCGAATTGCGGCGCAAGGGCTTCTCGCTCCAAAAGATTCGCCGCGTGCTGCGTTTCCTGCAGAAGGAAATGGGCAAGAGGGCCGCGGATGTGCTGAGTGGGACCTCCGATATGCACCTGCTCACGGACGGCAAGTCCATCTTCCTGGAGGACAGCCAGTCACGAGTCATCGATGTGCTGAAGAACGCCCGGCAGCCGATGTTTCTGGTGTGCGTGAGCGACCAGGCAAGGCGGTTGACTCTGACGCAGCGCAAGCCGGTGAAATCGGAGACAAGCGCAGCGGGGGCGCGGCGCTCACGGGCGGTTTAGCTGCCTCGGACCGCTGACTCTAGTTACGCTCCGGGTGCGGCTCTAGACACGAAATGGCGAAACCGAGCCAGCGAGTCAAGCTGTGGCGCCGGTGTTGGGATATACTAGAGTCAGTGTTGTAGGCTGGATTTGGAGGTATGGTTTGAGAAACTGGCGCTCGCTCGTATTTATCCCCGCCGTCATTCTTTCCTGCGCGATGCTGGGTGGCCTGTTTGGCCCCGGCTTGAGCGACGTGTCGGCTGCCACCTCCGAAGATGACATCAAAACCTCGGTCAAGGCGTTCAGCAAAGTATTCGATCTGGTGGAGGGGAACTTTGCGGACAAGGTGAATCCGGACAAGGCGGTGTACCGGGGCGCGATCCCGGGCATGCTGCGGACGCTGGATCCGCACTCCAGTTTCTTTGATCCGCGTGATTTCCAACTGCTGCGCGAGGACCAGAAGGGCCACTACTATGGAGTGGGAATGACGGTTGCGCCGCGCAACAACAAGACGGTGGTGATCGCTCCATTTCCCGGCTCGCCTGCCTACAAGGCGGGCATCCGTCCCGGTGATTTGATTCTTTCGGTAAACGACAAGCCAACCGACAATTTGCGCACGGACGAGGTTGCGGATCTGTTGAAGGGCCCCAAGGGCACGCCGGTGCAGGTAACCGTATCGAGAGAAGGATCGCAAGCGCCGCTCAGCTTCAACATTATTCGCGATGAGATTCCGCGCAAGAGCGTGCAGGACGCCTTCTGGCTGAAGCCCGGCATCGCCTATCTGGACATCGAGCAGTTCAACGAGAACACCTCGCGCGAGGTGGAAGACAATATCAAGAGGCTGGGCGAGCAGAATTTCAAAGGCCTCATCCTGGATCTGCGGGAGAATCCCGGCGGACTGCTGAATGAGGGCGTGGCGGTGGCCGACCGCTTCCTCCAAAAGGGACAAACCGTGGTGAAGCACAACGGCCGCGCCTCCGCGGAGAAGCCCTACATCGCCCGTCACGGCAACGGCGGCCGTGAATATCCGATCGTGATACTGGTGAACCGTTACTCGGCCTCGGCTGCGGAAATTGTTGCGGGAGCCTTGCAGGATCATGACCGGGCCTGGATTTTCGGGGAGAATACGTTTGGCAAAGGCCTGGTGCAGACCGTGTATCCGCTTGTGGAGAATACCGGCCTGGCGCTCACCACGGCGCGCTACTACACCCCGAGCGGACGCCTCATCCAGCGCGACTATGCCAATACCTCGTTCTTCGATTACTACTACCGGAAGGACATCGAGACGAAGAACTTGCAGGACGTGAAGATGACCGACAGCGGCCGTACGGTGTATGGCGGCGGCGGCATCTCGCCGGACGAGAAGTACGTATCGCCCAAGGGCAACAAGATGCAAGCCAACATGATCCGAGGCTATGCGTTCCTGAACTTCACCGCACACTACTTCGGCACGCATGACCGGAAGCTGGTCACCAAGGAGTGGATTCCGGACCAGGGCGTGCTGAGCGAGTTCCGGCAGTTTCTGTTGAAGGAAGGGATTCAGTTCACCGAGGCTGAGTTCACCGAGAACGAGGCCTGGATTAAACAGCAAGTGCGCCGCGAAGTCTTCATCAGCGTCTTCAACATAGAGGATAGCCGGAAGATGTCGGTGGAGACGGACCCGATGGTACTGAAGGCGATCGAAGCTCTACCCAAGGCCAAGGAGTTGCTGGAAAACGCCAAGAAAATGATCGTGCAGCGCCTGAGCCGGCCCGGGAAGGACTAGGCTCCGGCGCCCGGAATGACCGCGGACAGTCTCCAGCCCCAGATTACAGTTCTCGATGCGGGCGGGCAGTATTGCCATCTCATCGCAAGACGCGTGCGGGAGCTCGGGGTCTTTTCCGAGGTTCGCGCATCCGAAACCCCGGCCGATGAGCTTACGGGCAGGAAGGGCATCATCATCTCAGGCGGGCCCAGCAGCGTGAGCGCCCCGGACAGTCCTACCGTGGATCCGGCCATCTTTGCACTGGGCGCTGGTGTGCTTGGCATCTGCTACGGCCAGCAGTTGATGGCTCATCTGCTGCATGGCACAGTCCGCAAAGGGGCCAAGGGCGAATACGGCGCCGCGGTACTGAACATCCACGACAGCAGCGGCGTGCTGGCCGGGTTATCGCCGCGGGAAAACGTATGGATGAGCCACTTTGACCAGGTGGAAAAGCTTCCCGCCGGATTTACCACCATCGCCAGCACCAGCACTTGCGAGGTGGCCGCCATTGCCGATCCGGCGCGGCGCTTCTATGGCGTGCAGTTCCATCCGGAAGTTGTGCATACTGCCAAAGGGATGGAAGTGCTCTCCAACTTTCTCTTTCCCATCTGCGGATGCGAGAAGGATTGGGACCCGCGCGGACGCATCGCATCGCTGGAACGTGAAATTCAAGCCGCCGCGGCCGGAAGGAACATTTTCTTTTTCGTGAGCGGCGGGGTGGACTCCTCGGTAGCTTACCGGTTGTGCCTGCGCGCGCTGGGCAAGGACCGCGTCCACGGAGCTTACGTGGATACCGGACTCATGAGAGAAGGCGAGACCGAATTTGTGCGGGAAGCGCTGGGCGTGGAAGTGGTGGATGCTCGTCAGGAGTTCCTGGATGCGCTCAGCGGCGCGACCGATCCGGAAAGTAAGCGGCACATCATCGGAGAGCAGTTTGTGGCGGTTCAGGAACGCGTGCTGCAATCCGGCCATTATTTGGATGGCGAGTGGATTTTGGGTCAAGGAACGATTTATCCCGACACGATTGAATCGGGAGGAACGGCCAAGGCGGACCTGATCAAAACGCACCACAACCGGGTGGCCGGAATTCAGAAGCTGATTGACGAGAACCGCATCATAGAGCCGCTGACGTCGTTTTATAAGGATGAGGTTCGCGAAGTGGGAGCGGCTTTGGGGTTGCCGGATGAACTGCTGCATCGCCATCCATTTCCGGGCCCAGGGCTTGCCATCCGGCTCTTGTGCGCCGCTGAGGCCGCACCGATAGTCAAGATGGGAAGTGGCAGGCTGGTGCCCGTGCGATCGGTAGGCGTGCAAGGAGACGAACGCACCTACCGCGCGGTGCTGGCGCTGGACAAGGTCATCTGGAACGATTCCTTGCTCGAGCAGGCGACGCACCTGATCAATCGGCACGCCACCATCAATCGTGTGGTTGCCTTATGCGGGACCCATCATTCGATGGAGACGATGCAGGTGGCGCCGGGGCGGTTGGACCGGGTCCGGCTGGAAAGACTCCGGCGCGCCGACGCGATTGTGCGGCGGCTCAGCCACGAGAGCGGCTTTGACGGGAGCGTGTGGCAGTTTCCGGTAGTGGTGATTCCCTGCGGCGCGGGGGACAGGCCGGACTCGGTGGTGCTCCGTCCCGTACACTCTGTGGATGGGATGACCGCGCAGTCGGTGCTGATGGAGGACGGGCTGCGCGACAGGATCACCGCGCAGTTGCTGGCCGTGCCGGGCATCGCCGCGGTCTTCTATGACCTCACTCACAAACCACCGGGCACCATTGAGTGGGAATAGACTATTGTCCGCAGGGCTGGAATATCAGGGGGCGCTGTCTTCCGGGAGAGGGATGTTGAAGGATCGATACGCTTCCTGAACGGACGTGCCCCATGCCAGGCGACGCAATCGGCTTGGTCTCGATGCTGCCGGTATTATTAGAGAATCCCTAGGTCGCCGCCAGCGGCCGCTACAAAGTATCCGCCTTGACATCTCGCGATCGGCATCAGCCGATCGGCCGAGTTTGCGGTAGACCTGCGCCAGTTGGAAATGCGCGCTCTCAGCCAGCGTCGAGGTGAGCTCATCTTCGAGCACCCTGAGGAACAGCTTCCCGGCGCCCGGTAGATCCGGATTCAAGTCGAGCGCTTTACGCAGTGCTGGAATGGCCTGAGTGTAGTTCTTCATCTCGAAGTAAACCGCGCCCAAATTGACATGGGCCGCGGCGAGCTTCGGCGCCAGTTCGGCGACGCGCTTGAACTCGCGAACGGCCGTCTCGAAGTCTCCCACTGCCTTGGCTTTGAGGCCAGCATCGACACGTTGCCTCAACTCGTCCGTGACCTGAAAGGCCAAGAGAATAGACAACACTGCCGCTATCATTCCGGCTCCCCAGCAGCCAGTCCCAAGCGGGGGCTATCTCACCCCTTATTGCGCGTCTGATCGCGTGTGCCCAAAGCGGCTGGTTCGTAGCCGGACGTGCGCCAGTTCATCTTCACGTTCAGAAAATAGTGCCATCCAAAAACGACTCCGACCTTCAAGAAATTCGTGCGCATGCTTCGCTCCCACCTCGATGGAATCCTGTCCTGGACCAATCAACGCGTCTCCAACGGCGCTGTGGAGGGAGGGAATGAACAACAAGATCAAATCCATCAGCCATCGCTTCGCCGAGAACTTCATCGCAGCCATCTATCACTGCTGCGCCCGGCTACCGCTGCCCGTCGAGCGCTAATTACACTTTTGGGACAGGAGCCTAATAAAGGATGGTGGGCGCGCAGGGATTCGAACCCCGGACCCCCTCGGTGTAAACGAGGTGCTCTAACCATCTGAGCTACGCGCCCCGCAGCTCCAATATTACCGTACTGCCGCTAGCGGACGCCCAGCTCACGAATATCGATAGTGGGCGCGGTGTTCGTCTTCCCGGAGGCCGACCGGATGGCGGAGAGGCGCGAAGCTATCACCTGAGATTGCCGTTTACGTTTGGACTGGCGCAGGAAGGCGGCATAGTCCTGCAGGAAGACATCGAGGCCGGGGTTGGTTGGACCCAGGATTTTTTCGGCCAGCGCCAGAGCCCTTTGAAAGAGAGGTTCGGCTTCGGCACGTACCTTCTTGCTTTCGGCGGTGAAGGATTTGCGCTGGGCGGCATAACGGGCCATTTGCGCAACTCCGTCGAGAAAGGTGCCAAGCAACCAGAGTTCTTTCCGAGTCGCCGACCGCCCACAATTGCAGTCGCACGCCTCTACT